>JAMJFU010000244.1 GCA_023544525.1 Anaerolineae bacterium
AATACCTGAAAGGCATGGCCTGGATCCAGCTCGTCGAGAGAATAGTCCCACGTGAATGTGACCATCCCACGCAGCAAATCGCCTTCCTGGGGCTGGACCAAGGTTGGAGGTGAGATGGCGGCCTCGAAGGTGGCTGTTGGCCCCGGGGCTGCCAAGGTACCGGTGGGCGGCAGGGGCGTCTCGCCCGGCGGCGTGCCGTCCGTAGCAGCGGCTGTTTGGGCCGGGATGGTTTCGCTGGCAAACGGGCTTGCGGCATTGGCTGGTGACGTCTCTGTGCCGAGGGCTGCCGGGGCGTTCCCGGGCGCCAGCCACCACTGCGTGCCAAGATAGGCGCCAACCGCCAGGCCCGCCAGAATCAGGCCGATGAGTCCCAGGATTAGGAGCCCCCGCTGTGGCTGGCCAGAGGGCGCCAAGGCCGCAGCCCTGGTGGCCCGGATGGCTTCGTCCGCGGTCACGATCAGCACCGTGATGTTGTCGTTTCCCCCCCGCTCGTTGGCTTGGGCTACAAGACGCCTGGTAGCTTCTTCAGGTGTATGTTGCAGCACGGCTGCGGCAATCTCGGCGTCCTGCACGCGTCCTGTCAGCCCGTCGGTGCAGAGCAGGATGCTGTCGCCCGGGCTGATCTCGCCTTCAAAGAGGTCCACATCCACTGATGGTTTGGATGCCAGGGCACGGGTCACGAGATTGCGCTGAGGATGGCGCCGAGACTGATCCTCGGTCAATAAGCCCGCTCTGACCTGTTCGCCGACCCACGAGTGATCTTCGGTGATCTGGGTTATGCCCTTATCCCGGATGAGATAGGCCCGGCTGTCCCCGACGTTCGCCACATAGACTTTCTGACCCAGGATGACGGCCGCCACGAGTGTGGTGCCCATGCCTGCCTTACCAGGATCGCCCTGGGCCTGGGCGTGGAGCTGTTGGTTTGCAGTACGAAAGGCACCCACCAGGCTCGAGGGGACATCGTGGCTCGCGTCGCTATAGTACTGGGAGATCACCTTCTCCACGGCACCCTGGCTGGCGACCTCTCCTGCCCTGTGGCCGCCCATGCCATCGGCGACGAGAAAGATGCTGCCCTTTTGTGCCAGTTGGTGCGGGTCCGGTGGGATGTGGTAGTCGACATAGTCCTCATTATGAGGTCGCATCCGCCCGACGTCGCTCAGCTTGGCAGCCACCAACGCCAACGTTGCAGACGGCTCCTGCTCTTGGTCGTCCGGCCCTGGCCGGTCCTGCGTATCAGCCCCTGGGGCTGGTGGTTCAGTCATCCGCAATCCCCTCGACCGCAGCCTGTGGTCTCGACCGTGTCCTGGGTCACCTCTGTGCGGGAAGGAACTAGCTTGACGACGAGGGCCGTGGCATTATCGTCCCCCGCCAGCTCTTCAGCTTCCCGGATGAGTCGCTGCGCTGCGTCAGCTGGCGGTAGAGCGCGGATGATGCGGCCTATGGCCAGATCTGACAATGGATTGCTCAGGCCATCCGTGCACAACAACAGCATTTCCCCAGCGTGCAACTCGCCTTCATAGAGATCGACGTCGACGGAGGACCTGGATCCCAGCGCACGAGTGATCAGGTGCCGCTGGGGATGATGGTTGGCTTGTTCGCGCGTCAACAGGCCTGCCCGGACCTGTTCCTCTACCCAGGAGTGGTCTTCCGTGATCTGGACGATGGCTTGGTCAACGAGAGCATAGGCCCGGCTGTCACCCACGTTGGCCACATAGACCTTGTGTCCCAGCACGATGGCAGCCACCAGCGTGGTGCCCATGCCGCTCTTGGACCGATCGGATAATGCTTCCTCGTAGACGCTGCGGTTAGCGGCCTTGATGGCACGGACGAGGTCGTCACTCGGCTGGGAGGCGTCGTCGGCATAGTATCCTTCGATGACGAGGGCGACGGCCTGCCGGCTGGCCACATCCCCGGCCTGGTGGCCGCCCATGCCATCGGCCACGACAAAGATGGCGCCTTTTGCCTGGTAGAGCGCTCGATCCTCTGGCACACGAAAGTCCGCGCAGTCTTCATTGAGCTCGCGGATCGGTCCCACGTCGCTCGCCAGCCCGATGTCCAGGCTCAGCTCCGCGCTGGAGGCATCCGGCCCCCGTGCCGCGCCGGACGAGCCTTGACGTGCGGATGCCACTCTCTCTTTGCCCGAGTCTATCTGCTGCATTTGGTCTATCCTGTATCGCCCCTCAAGGGCTCTCGTTGGCCAACCGTGCTACCAGGTCAACACACACAGGCTGACTTCCCAGACTGGTCTGCAGCCCTGCGGCCAGGACTGCAGCAACACGATGCGCGACCACACGCGTACTCGGGCTGCTACGATGAGAAAACGTGCGGACCGCATCCGGCTCTGACGGTGTGCTCGGATGGCTCAGGGGAGAGATCCAATGGATGGCTAGGGCGCCAGCGGCCCAACCGAGCGCCTGAGCTCGAGAAGCCACTGCCGCAGACCATCCGTAAATCCCTGCAGCGCAGGGTCTCCCGGGTCAAGATCAATAGGTATGGTCATGCTCACGGGTATGGTGGTACTGAATTCAAACGTTTCGTCAATCCTGACTGGGACCTCGGCGTCTATATATACGCTGGTGCTAATGGGCACATCCAGCGTAAACCTTCCCAACACGCCGGCGTCAATGGGTACCTGGATGGTTGTGTTGATGGGAATGGTTCCCTGAAAGGGAAAGACAAGATCCTCCTGGACCGGCACCTCTGAGGAGATCGGGAAGGTTTGCTCGAACCCATACTCATAATACAGACCCTCATCGAGGAGATCTTCGAGCGCCAAGATGGCCGAGTCCAGCATCTCGGCCGCCGACTGCCGGATGGACATATATGAGTAGATCAGGTAGCCGCTGAGGGCCAGAGATGCAAGGCTAAGGATCAGGGCCAACCCCACAAGGAACCGGAGCGGGCCCATGTCAGGGCGGGGAGCCGGCGCCGGGCTGTTGCGCACCGGGGGCCGGCCAAAGGGTGACGGCGTCTCGCCCTCGCCCTGGTCTCCTGGCCGTCTCGTGGTTCCTCCTGGCGGCCGTCCCTCGTCTCGGTCTGGCCCTGACGGCCATTTCCCCTTCTGGCCTGCGTCAGCCTGTGAGTGCGGGGGTCTGCGATCTCCAAAACTCTCTGAGCTATTGCTCACTGCAGGTCCTTCCTTTCTGGTCGACTTTCAGTCCTCCGAGATTCCGGGATTTCATGTGCGGTTGGACGCTAGCAGCGATCAAGTCACCGCGGGCCGGACCAAGTTACTGAAGATCATCTCCGGTGGTCGTTGCCGTGGCCGCGCTCCGATCCCGGTAATCCGGGGTCAGATCCTCTTGAAAACAAGTGTCGTCCCGCCGACCAGCAAGTAGTCCCCGTCCTGCAGCTCGTGCCGGTAGATCTGGTTTTCGCCGTTGCGGTAACCCTCCCGGTCTCCGACAAAGACCCCATTCCGACTGCCCATATCAAACAGGGCGAAAACTGGATCCTGGCCCTCTTTCATTTCCTGCCGAACGCGGGCGTGTTGGGCCGAAACATTCTCGTCCCTGAGGACAATACGATTGCCTGGTACCCGGCCGATGGTCGTCGTGTCGGGATGCAGCGTATGAACCGTGCCGATCGCATTCCGATCGGGACCGTCCACGACCACCAGCCAGGCAAAGACTGGCTTGGGTCGCTCGTTAGTGATCATCGTCTCTGGCTGCCTCATAGGTGCTGTGCGATCCTCTGGCATGTCCCTACTCCCCTTGCTTCTGCTCAACGCCTTGTCAGGAGCACCCATCGGGCCCCCGTGCCAGAGACGGGCAGCGATGTCTCTTTCCACGAGCCCTCTATTGGGAACCTTCTCCGATATCAAGACGCCGCGACCAGGGTGAACGACGATTCACGCGCCAAGGCGTCCACGTCTGTGGTTCGAGGCCTGCGCCCGGTCGTGATAGACCGGGACGAACGGCGCCAGGAAGCATGTGCGTGATGCGGCGAGTCGACGGAATTATATCACCCTCCGCTGAGGATGTCAAGGAATCATATTCCTGCCTTTACACTCTTTTTCGCGCCAATTCACCCGTCCGCCACATGCTGCTCCGGCCCTGGAAATGGGGTGGGCGGACCCGGCGCAGCCCATGCCAGATGCCGGGTATTGTCCCACATCCTGGGGCTGGTCGTTTTCTGTCCTGTCGAATTCATGCTATAATCGTCGTCCATGAGGGAAGGTGAGGTTGACATGAATGGTCTTGGATTCCGCTTCGGCCCAGATTATTGGCAGGCTCCTTCACGTGCTTCTCTAGACGAGGTAGTGGCGTCCATGCGACAGTTCGTGGGAGGATAGTGTCGATGCTCTATACAGACTCTGGCATCCGGCGCCTGATCCTTGCCTCGGGCTCCCCGCGACGACGCCAGCTCCTGTCCTTGCTGGGGATCCCGTTTGTGATCAAGGCCGCAGGCGTGGATGAGCGCCCGCTGCCGGGCGAGCCTCCTAGCGAGATGGTGCTGCGCGTGGCGCATGCCAAGGCGTTTGCCATTGGAGAGGTGCGCCCGGATGAGCTGGTCATCGCAGCAGATACTGTCGTCGTGCTAGACGGCCAGCTATTGGGCAAACCCAAAGATGCCGATGATGCGATCCGTATCCTCTGCGACCTGCGAGGTCGTCCCCACATGGTCTACAGCGGCGTTGCGGTCTGGCACTCAGCGCGCCGGCGCATGCTGACAGAGCTGGCTGAGAGCATGGTCTGGATGCGCCATTACAGCGAAGAAGAGGTGCGTGCCTATGTCGCCAGCGGTGACCCGCTGGACAAGGCCGGTGCTTATGCCATCCAGCATCCCGGGTTCGACCCGGTGGCGCGAGTGGAAGGTTGCTGGCTCAACGTGATGGGCTTGCCTCTATGCCATCTAGCCCGAGCGCTGGACCGGGTCGGCGTCGTGGTGCCGGCAAGCGTGCCCGGTGCCTGCCTGGCATTCAACCAGCGTGCCTGCACCATACCGGTCGACACGCTGAAGGCGCGGAGATAAGGGGCGGTCAGGGGATCTGGAATCGATAACCCAGCCCACGCTCCGTCATGATGTAGGCTGGTTTCTGCGGCTCAGGCTCGAGTTTTTTCCGCAGATGGTGTATGTAAACCTTCAGGTAATCGGTCTGATCGGAGTACTCCCAGCCCCATACTGCGCTCAGCAAGTGCTGGTGGGTCAGGACCTGCCCGCGATTGTCCAGAAAACACTTGAGGATTTTGAGCTCGGTGGGGGAGAGTTCGAGCGTCTCACCTGCGACGACGATCCGGCAGGCTTTGAGGTCGACAAGCAACCGATCGTCGACCTTGATCGCCCCGTTTGTGACAACTGCCTGCCTCGTGCGTCGCAAGGCCGCCCGGATACGGGCCGACAGTTCCAGGAGGCTGAAGGGCTTGGTGACATAATCGTCCGCGCCAAGTTCCAAACCCCGGACGGCCTGCATTTCGTCCGTCAGGGCGGTGATGATAATGATGGGAACGTCGCATAGCTCCCTGATGCGCCGGCACGTCTCCCAGCCATCCATGCGAGGCATCATGATATCCAATAACACGAGGTGGATGTCGTGTCTCTGCAGGAGCTGCAGCCCTTCGATGCCATCGCGGGCGGTCAGCACGCCATAGTCCTCATTCTCCAGCCTGCAGCGCAACAGGTCTGCCAGGTCTACTGCATCTTCTATGATCAGGATTGTAGGATTCAAACTCGGTCGCCTTTCGCTCTGGATATTCCTTGTGATATCGTCAGGGGGTATCTGAGTGCTGACCAGGCTGGCCGGGTTGAGAGGTTGGGTTTCCCCATTATGATCCCCAGCAGCCGCCTGCCGTATCCGCCCACGGTACCGTGGTCCTGGCACCTGTTGCATGCGCGGACGGTTCGATGGATTACAAGGTTCCTTTATCATGCCCCTGTCAGCTTTTATACCGTTCGAGAGGCGGAAAAGTTACGGGCAGGATTAATCCTCGCAGCGTTTTGGCATGATTCTGTCTAATCATCCTCGCCATAGAGGCATTTGATAGCTATGATCGCTGCGTTTGCCAGGACCTGGCATTTCCAGTACAATCATGCCCGGTGCACAGGGTGCCAGCCACGAGACCACCTATGACACCAGATAACGACCAGCGGAAAGACAGGAGATCTGCCTTATGCCCGAGCTGCCCGAAGTTGAGACTGTTGCCCAAACCCTGCGCCGCTCCCTGGTCGGGCAGACCTTTACCGGAGTGACGATACGCTGGCCCAGGACGATCGCCAGACCAGCCGCAGACGAGTTCTCGCGGAGAATCCCAGGCCGGAGGGTGGTGGCCGTCGGGCGCCGCGGCAAGTACGTGACGATCACCCTCGATCAAGGTTATCTTCTCATCCATCTGAAAATGAGCGGCCGGCTGTTGTTGGCT
>JAMJFU010000245.1 GCA_023544525.1 Anaerolineae bacterium
GCCATCCAGCCCAACACGACCAGCCAGCGGAGCAGCTCCCGCCAGGTCCTCAACTGCTTCCCCGCTGGCGTGCAATGGCGTAGGCTCGCTCGACGTCGACCACGCGCTTCTGCCAGTCAAACCTGGCCCAGATCCGCCACCGGGCGTTGCGCCCCAGGTTTTCCGCCAGATCCCGGTCAGAGAGCACGGCCAGCAGGGCCCGCGATAGCTCCCCGGCGTCGCCGGGTTCGACCAGCAATCCCGAGTGCCCATCCTCGATATACTCCAGGTTCTGGCCCACCCGGCTGGTGATGACCGGCTTGCCCATGGCCATGGCCGAGACCACCTTGCCGGCACACTTGGCGCGGTTGATCAGCGTATCCCGGTAGGGATTGACGATGACATCCGCCGCAGCCAGGTAGAGGTGTGACCGGCTGTGCTCGACCCACCCGGGAAAGATCACGCGCTCTGCCACGCCTTTGGCCTGGGCATGGCGCTGCAACCCCGGCAGGCCATCCCCGACGCCGGCGATGACCAGCCGGGCCTCGGGCATCCGCTCAGCCAGCGATGCCAGGGCATCGACGGCCAGGTCGAGATCGGTCCCGTGCGGGATGTGCCCCAGGTAGAGGGCCAGCGGTGCGTCGCCCACGCCCAGGGCGCGGCGGACCGTGGCTTTCTCCGCCTCGCCGACCGGGGGCAGCCGGCGCAACCGGCCATCGGGGCCGTTGGGCAGATAGACCACGCGTTCCGGATCGACGCCAAAGCCCCAGACCTGGGTCTGCAACGTGCGGCTGGCGACGGTCACCGCATCGACGTGGCGCGGCAGCCAACGCTCCTGCCAGTCGAACAGGCGCTTCCACAGGCTGGGATAGTTGTTCACGTCGTTCCAGCCGCCCGTCCCTTCCCAGTCGTCGGTATCGAGCACCAGCGGGCGCTTCGAGAAGAGGCGCAGGTAGATGCCGGCCAGGCCACTGTAGCCTATGGGCTTGAAGATGTGCACGACGTCGGGATTGAGGTGCTCTGTACGGCGTGCCATCTGCAGCGGCGCCACCAGCCGGCTGTAGGCCCCATCCCCGCTCAGCACCAGGTTCTCCAGGAGAACCCCGTCCTCCTCCCAGATACGGCCCGAATCGCCGGGATTGTCGTAGGGGGGCATCAGGATCGTCACCTTGTGACCACGCTCGACCAGGGCCCGGGCCATGAAAAAGGCACGGGCGCTGACCGTTCCCTTGGGTTTGAAGGCGAACGGGCCGATCATGACCACGTCCAAGCTGCTATCCATCATGCATCACTCCTGCGAGCACGATTATACCGCAGAAGGAGGGGAGCGGCAATTCACTATCGCCGTCCTGGCATTTGAGCCCCTCCCACGAGGGTGGTATAATAGCTGTGGGGCGTTCCCAGTTCCAAGGAGGAGGGCTATGTCACGAAAATCGTTCGACCCACGGATCGTGGCCGCGACGGCAGTGATGACCGCCGTTGTATTCATCCTGACCCGGGTCATCCAGGTGCCAACTCCCGTCGTGGGCTATATCCACCTGGGCGACGTCGGCGTCTTTTTCAGCGCCTTTGCCTTTGGCCCCTGGGTCGGAGCCGTGGCAGGTGGACTGGGCACTGCCCTGGCCGATCTGACCAGCCCCTATGCCCAATGGGCCATTTTCTCGCTGATCATCCACGGCGCGCAGGGCTGGGTTGCCGGCTGGCTACTCACCCGGTGGCCGGGGGCCAGGGGCATCCTGTTGGCCAGCCTCAGCGGTGCGGCGATCGTCGTGGCCGGCTATCTACTGGCAGGCACCTTGCTGGTGGGCTTTGGCGCAGCCCTGACCGAAGTGCCGCTCAACCTGGTCCAGGTGGCAGCCGGCGCCATCGTCAGCGCCCCGCTCTACGCCGCGGTGCGGCAGGCATACCCGCCCATCGTCGGCTGGGGCCAGCGCTGAGGCCGGGGCGAGGGTTGGCCTGCTAGCTCGGCCCGTCACACGTGATACGCCAGACACTGCTTGCCCGGCGCCGAGCATGAGCCACAACATCCTGGTCAAAGGCCTTCGTTTTGCCTATCCGCCCCTCGAGGCCGGGGGGCCCACGCAGTGGGTCATCGACGGCCTCGATCTGAGCGCCAGGGCCGGTGAGTGGCTGGCGGTGATGGGTGCCAGCGACGCGGGCAAGACGACGCTCTGCCTGCTGCTGGCCGGCCTGGCCCCGCACCTGACGGGCGGGACGATGGAAGGGCAGGTCGTCGTCGCCGGTCGTGACACCCGGGAATATCCACCCCCGGGCCTGGCGGCCTCTGCCGGCCTGCTGTTCCAGGAGCCCGAGGCACAGCTCTTCAACGCCGACGCCGAAGCCGAAGTGGCCTGGGGCCTGGAGAACCTGGGGCTGCCAGCGGCCGAGATCCAGGATAGGGTGGACGCAGCGCTGGCCCAGTTCCGCCTCGAACACGTCCGCCACCGCCCCCCCGACCAACTCTCAGGGGGTGAGAAGAAACGCCTGGCCCTGGCCTCCGTATTGGCCATGCAGCCACCGGTCATCATCCTCGACGAGCCGATGGGCGGCCTGGATCCCGCCGGGCGGGAAGAGGTACTGGCCGCCCTGGCAACGCTGCGCCGGGACCGGTCGGCGACGATCCTCATGACCGAAAGCGACCCGGAAGCGGTGTCGGCCTTTGCCGACCGGCTGGTTGTCCTGGAACGCCCCGCCCGGCAGCCCGTGGATTCGGCGAGGGGCCAGGCGATTGCCCTCGAAGGCACACCCCGCGAAGTGTTCCAGCACCTGGAGCAGTTGGCGGATCTGGGGGTGTCTGCTCCCCAACTGGCCCGCGTGGCGGCAACCCTCAACCGGAGACTGGGCACCCAGTTCGATTTCCTGACCATAGACGAAGCGGTCCCGGCCCTGGCGGTGCACCTTGGCTGACACGGCCCTGCAGACCACCGGCCTCTGGTTCCGCTACCAGGAGGATAGCCCGGTCTTGCGAGGCATCGACCTGCAGGTGCCCCGCGGCCAGTTCCTGGCCCTGGTCGGCGCCAACGGCTCGGGCAAGACGACGCTGGTCAAGCATTTTAACGGCCTCCTCCGGCCCTGGCAGGGGCAGGTATTCGTCTATGGCCAGGAGACGGCCGGCCGGAGCGTGGGCGAACTCGCCCGCCAGGTCGGCTTTTTGTTCCAGCATCCAGAACAGCAGATTTTCAGCGCCAGCGTCCGGCAAGAGGTCGCCTTTGGCCCGCACAACCTGGGGGTGGTACCCGCCGAGGTGGATAGGCGCGTGGAGGCGGCGTTGGCCCGGTTCGACCTGTCGGCGATCGCCAACCGCCCGCCCGCGATCCTCAGTTATGGCGTGCGGCGACAGGTCACCCTGGCTTCTCTGGCCGCCATGGATCCGCCCATCCTGGTCCTGGACGAGCCCACGGTGGGCCTGGACGCCCGCGGCGTGGGCGAAACCGTTGCCTGGTTGCAGGAGCTACACGCTGCCGGGCGGACGATCCTGCTGGTCACGCACGACATGGGCCTCGTCGTCGAACACGCCGAGCGGGCCATCGTCTTGAGTGAGGGCGGCATCGTGGCCGACGGTACGCCAGCAGACCTGTTCGGCCAGCCTGAGCTGCTGGCACGCGCTTCCCTGGGGCAACCGCCGGTGATGGCACTGGCCCAGGCCCTCAGCCCGTGGGGGCTGGCGGGTGATGCGCTGACGGTGGAGACCTTCTGCCGGGCGTACGAGGCCCTGTACCAGGCGCGGTCGCTGGCCTCAACCCCTCCGCCCGCCCAGGAAGGACGATCCACCACCGGCGGCGACGATCGGGCCAGCCAGCGTGGGGAGGGACAGCCGTGACGAGCCAGCGCCTGGACCTCTATGTGACCAGGGACACCTGGCTCCATCGCCTCGACCCGCGGGTCAAGACCTGGGCGGTCCTGCTCGCCGGCATAGTGGGCCTGGCCTACAAACACCTGCTGGTGCTCGCCGGCCTCTTGCTCTTGACGCACCTGGCGCTCCTGCTGGCCCGTGTGCCGGGAGAGCGGGTGCGGTGGCTCTGGAGAGGATTGGCCCCGGTCCTGCTCCTGATCCTGATCCTGCAGCCCCTCTTTGCGCCGGGGCCAGGGCCCGACCTGCTGCGCCTGGGCCCGGTGCGGCTCACCCAGAGCGGCATCCTGGAGGGGGTGAGTTTTGCCCTGCGGGCCGCTGCCCTGGCCTTTGTCGTGGCCCTGCTGCTGGCCACGACCCAGCCCACCGCACTGGTGCAGGGGCTCGTCCGCGTGGGCCTGCCCTATGCCTGGGGGCTGACCATCGGCCTGGCGATACGTTACCTGCCCACGACCTACGGCCTGTTCGTGACGGTGCGGGAGGCGCAGGAGGCCCGGGGCTGGATCGTGAGCAGGGGGAATTTCGTCAAGCGGGCCCGCGCCCACGTGCCTGTCCTGGTGGCGACGATCATCGCCTCGCTGCGCCTCAGCGACAGCCTGGGCCTGGCCCTGGCGGCCCGGGGCCTGGGCTACCCGGCCCGGCGGACCACGCTGCACCACCTGCACTTTGGCGCCATGGACTGGATCGTCACGGCGCTGGTCACGGCCGTACTGGGTGGGCTGATCGTCCTGCGCTTTGTGATGGGCTTGGGGGGCAGGGCGTGGTGATGGCACTATTGGCCAGGGATCCGTGGGGCGGGTAGGGTTACCTCCTCTGCTGTACCATTTGTTGGCCTGTCCTCATTTCCAGGGCACCGAGGGAGACTGGTAGAAATTCACGCCCATTGCCGCCAGCCGGGGGCCGTGAGCGCCGAGCCGGACCCTATACTCATCCCAGTTTCTTCCATCTGGTGGAGACCAGCCAATCTCGGCGTAGCCGGCAAGTCGGGGGAACGCCATGAATTCGATATCGTCCAGGATCTCTAGGGTTTCCGACCAGAGCGGCGCCTCCACACCCAGCACATCGCCCTCGGTCACGCCATCCACCTGGGTTGCCGGATCCCACTGATATGCAGCCTGAATGCTGATATTGCCCGCCCAGCTCAAGCCCAACGGCGTCGACTCGTCGTACTTCATGTCCAGGTAGGTCCGGGACGCCGGGGACATGATGACCTTGACCCCTTGCTGGGCCGCCCTCTGCGCCAGCTCGCTGTGCCAGTGCTGCACGATGGACGTTGGAGACAGATCGGCTTGGGCGATCTCCTCCCAGCCGACCATCTGTTTGCCATGCGCCTGCACGATCCCCTGCACCCGTTCGATGAAGCGCACATAGTCAGCCGGGTCCGTGGCGGAGGCCTCGTCGCCGCCGATGTGAAGGTAAGGTCCGGGTGTCAAAGCGGCGATCTCGCGGATAACGTCGTCCAGGAACTGGAAGGTGATCTCCCGGTCAGTGCAGAGAGAGCTAAAGCCGACCTCAATGCCTGTGTACAGTGGCGGGGCCACTCCATCGCAGTTGAGGACGGCGTAGGAAGCCAGTGCAGCGTTGGTGTGCCCCGGCATGTCGATCTCGGGGACGACGGTGATGTACCGGCTTTGCGCGTAGGCGACAATGCCCGCGTATTCCGCCTGGGTGTAATAGCCGCCAGGGCCTCCCCCGACCTGCGTGCTGCCGCCGTGAGCCGCCAGGTTCGGCCAGGTGTCGATGGCAATGCGCCACCCCTGGTCGTCGGTCAGGTGCAGGTGAAAGCGGTTCATTTTGTAATAGGCCAGCAGGTCGATGTAGCGCTTGACGTCCTCCACACTGAAAAAGTGCCGGGCGACGTCCAACATGGCGCCGCGCCAGGCAAAGCGCGGATAGTCCCGGATGGTCCCGGTGCCCATCGACCATGGTCCCGGCTGGAGCTCCGGACTCTCGATCTCAGGGGGCAGCAGCTGCCGGATGGTCTGGACGCCGCGAAATAGGCCGCCTGGGCGGTTGGCGACCAGGGTCACCCCATCCGGGGCAATCGTCAGCTCGTACCCCTCCTCGCCCAGGGCCGGGTCCCCGCCGGCAGTGGTGAGGTAGATGCTGCCTGCCATGGGGGCGCCGGCCGCAGCCAATACCGGCATCCTGTACCCGGTCGCAGGCTTAAGCCTGTCCGCCAGGTATTGGCCCATGGCCGCCAGTTCGCCGCTGCCGGGCTCGACGTAGATGGCGGTGCCGGCCTCCAGGGCGAAGACGCCTCCGGTTGCCGTCACAGAGACAGGCATCGGGATCAGATTTTCCAGTGTTGGCATGGGCCTCAGTTCCTCGGTAGGTGCTTGGTTGTTCACAGGTTGCTCCGAGGGCGCCGGCCCTCGACAGGAGAGGAGGGCGAGGGCACACAGGAGCAGCACAAGCTGTGATTT
>JAMJFU010000246.1 GCA_023544525.1 Anaerolineae bacterium
ATGGCCTCGTAAATGTGGCCGATGCCACCCTGGGGGATGTTGTCTGAGAGGAAGATGACCGTGTAGCCCCGGCGCCTGAGGTCGGCCTTGAAAAACGCATTGTCCTGGCGGTCGCGGGCGAAGCGTTTGAGGTCCCAGAGCAGGATGCCCTCGGGGGCGTCAGGGGTGCGGCGCTTGGCGCTGGGGGCGTACTGGCGGCAGTAGTGGATGAGGTCGTCAAAGCCGTCGCGGCCGACGATGGTGCTGCCTGGGCGAGCCTCGTCGGCAAAGATGCGCACCAGGACCAGGTGGTGCTGCTGGCAGTACTCCTCGGCCACGCGGCGCTGCTGGTCGACGGAGCGTTCTTGCTCGTCGCCACCGGAGTCGCGGAAGTAGCCCGCCACACGAGAGCCGGGCGGAAGAGGGCAGTCGTTGCTCTTGGATCCCTTGCTTCCCATGGTAAGCATTATACATCAAAAAGCGATGAAATGGGGAAGCAATATGTTTATATCTGTGTCAGGATATCGAGTCGAGACCCGATGGGGATAGTTTTGTAGCACCAAGATATGGGGTGAGTTTCAACTCCGCACTGTAACAGCCAGTCAAGTGCTCGAGACCCTTTCAGTGGATCAGGTATCGCCGTTAGACCTGTCCCTTTGACTCGCACGCCACTAATACGCTCAGCTCGTCCAGCCTGTGTGCTCGTTGCGGTTTGAGGAGCCACTGAAGATGGAAAGGGATCAGACATCAGAAGCTGTTCTTGACCTCCCATCCTGATCGAAGTATAATCCACGCTAGCTGCTGGGGACAGAATCATCGTGGCCCATAGCTTTCTCAGTCGAGCCGAGCAGCGCCGGCGGCCAGCGTACCGCCATCGCGATGTATGCCAGAGAACAAAAGCATGCCCAAGAAGAAAAAGAAGGGAAAACCGAGAGGCGAACAGCGAAGCAGGATCTTGATCGTTGAAGATGACCTGACCCTGCTGGAAACGCTAGAATACAACCTCGCTGCCGAGGGCTACAAGGTCATCACCGCCGCTGATGGCTTGACCGCCCTGGAGATTGCCCGCGAAGAAGAACCGGACCTGATTGTGCTGGACCTGATGCTCCCCCGTATGGACGGCTTTGAGGTGTGCCGCATCCTACGCCGCGAAATGACTGTGCCGATTCTGATGCTCACCGCCCGTGCCGACGAGGTAGATCGGGTAGTAGGCCTGGAGGTGGGTGCCGACGACTATTTGACCAAACCCTTCTCCATGCGCGAGCTGCTGGCCCGGGTCAAAGCCCTCCTGCGACGGGTGCGCCTCATCCGCGAAGAGATGGCGGAAGAAAACGGCGTGCCCCGTGCAGAGCAGTTGGTCTTTGGCGACCTGGTCATCGACCTGGACCGCCGCGAGGTGCTGATCCGGGGCGAAGCGCTGCGCCTGAAACCCAAGGAGTTCGAGCTGCTTGTCTTCCTGGCCCGTCATCCGGGCAGCGCCCTGTCCCGCGATCTGCTGCTGGAGCGGGTCTGGGGATGGGACTATGGTGGGGGCAGCCGCACAGTAGACGTGCACGTGCGCTGGCTCAGGGAAAAGGTCGAGGTCGACCCGGCCAATCCCGAGCGCATCGTCACAGTGCGCGGCGTCGGCTACTGCTTTGAGGGATAGTCGCGTGTTTCGCCGCCTGCGCTGGCGCATCGCCCTGCCCTACGTGGCCCTGGTCCTCGTTGCCACCCTGGGCTTGACCGTCTACGTCTCAGACCAGGTGCGGCAAGTGCGCCTGGCTGACCTGGAGGCGCAACTGCTGGCCGATGCCCGGCTGTTGGCCAACAGTGTCGCTCCTCTGCTCCAGAGTGGGACGGACTCTGAGACCTTGGACGAACTGGCCCGGAGCTGGGCCGCTCCGCTGGAGGCACGGGTGACGATCATCGGCGCCGATGGGGTCGTCCTTGGTGAATCCCATGAGGACCGGGCGCAGATGGACAACCACCTGTCCCGGCCCGAGATTCAGCGGGCATTGATCGCCGGGCAGGGCAGTAGTACGCGCTACAGCGCCACCCTGGGTTACGAGATGATGTACGCCGCTGTGCCGATCCAGCCTGCGACGACGCAGGATAGCGAGGGGCAATTGCTCGGCGTGATGCGCGTGGCCTTGCCATTGGGCGAGATCGAGGCGAACGTCGGCCGCCTGCGCCAGAATATCCTACTCGCCGGAGCGGGCGTGGCATTGGCGGCGGCGTTGCTGGCTGTAGTCATCGCCGGACACACAACCCGGCCGGTACGGGAGTTGACGGCTGCTGCCGAGCGCATGGCCGCCGGCGATCTCGACGCGCGCCTGCTCCCTTCCAGTCGCGACGAGGTGGGCCAGCTCACCCGTTCCTTCAGCCACATGGCCGACCAGATCCGCACGCAGATGATGAGCCTCGCCGAGGAGAGGGGCCGCCTGGCCGCGGTGCTGGACCACATGGCTGATGGTGTGCTCATCACCGACGAGAGTGGTCAGGTCCGGCTGATCAACGCCGCTGCCACACGCTTACTGGACACAAGCGAGGAACGGGCTTTGGGACGCTCCTTCACCCAGGTGGCGCCCCACCATCCCCTCATTGAGTTGTGGAAAGCCTGCCGGGAGCTGGGCCAGGAGCAGGTCGAGATGGTGGAGGTCAGCCGCCACGGCCTCTTCTTGCAGGCCATCATCACCCCCTTCGAGGTGGCGAGCGCGGAGGGCTACCTGGTCATCCTGCAGGACTTGACCCGCGTGCGCCGCCTCGAGACCGTGCGCCGTGATTTCATCAGCAACATCTCTCATGAACTGCGCACCCCCCTGGCCGGACTGAAGGCCCTGGTGGACACCCTGCGTGGCGGGGCGATCAAGGATCGGTCAGCAGCCAAGCGTTTCCTGAAGCGCATGGACATAGAGGTGGATACCCTGACCCAGATGGTAGAGGAGCTGCTAGAGCTGTCGCGCATCGAGTCGGGGCAAGCGCCACTCCGCCTGGCGCCAACCTCGGTGGCCGAGTTGGTGATCCCGCCGGTGGACCGCCTGCGCCCTCAGGCCGAGCGGGCAGGGCTGGAGATCACCGTCCTGTTGCCGCCCGAGTTGCCCCCAGTCGTGGCCGACCCCGATCGCGCACGGCTAGTGCTCACCAATCTGGTGCACAACGCAGTCAAGTTCACACCGCCAGGGGGGCTCATCACGGTTGCCGCCGAGCCCGCCGGGGACGAGGTGATCCTTTCAGTGCAGGATACCGGCGTAGGCATTCCCGTTGACGACCTCTCCCGCATTTTCGAGCGCTTCTACAAGGCCGACCGGGCGCGGAGCGGCGGGGGCACCGGCCTTGGATTGGCCATCGCCAAGCATATCGTCCAGGGCCACGGCGGGCGCATCTGGGCGGAGAGCGTCGAAGGCCAGGGCAGTACCTTCCATTTCACCCTGCCCATGGCTGTTGAGCGATGATGACCACGAGAGACTCCCGTTAACAAGTTGTTAACAACCCCTTAGCAAAACATTAACCTATTGTTGACCCGCTGTTAAACGAAACGTGGTACATTCTCCCTGGCAAGCCAAAGCCTAAGGACTTGCCACAATTCAATGATTGAATCTGGAGGAGAATGTACTATGCGTCGAACCTTGTTTGTAAGTCTGTTGGCCGCGGCCCTTCTGCTATCGGCATGTGGTGGTTCCGAGCCAACCTCAGCCCCAACTGCAACTTTGCCGCAGCCGACGGAGGCCGCAGCCGAACCCACCTTGTCCCCTTCGTCGCAGGCCGAAGGCAATATCTTGCCTGAGGTGAACCCCCTGGAGGTGACGGGCGACATCGTCACTGCCGGCAGCTCGACAGTCTATCCCCTGTCGGAGGCGATGGCCGAGCGGTTCCAGGACGAAGGCTACTCGGGCAACATCACCATCGATAGCATCGGCTCAGGCGCCGGCTTTGAGCGCTTCTGCGTCCAGGGTGAGACTGACATCTCTAACGCCAGCCGGCCTATCAAGGACTCGGAGGTCGAATCGTGCCAGAGCATCGGCCGCGAGCCGATCGAGTTCCGCGTCGGCACCGACGCCTTGGCGGTGGTGGTTAGCCAGGAGAACGGGTTCATCGACAACGCCACCCTGAGCGAGCTGGCCCTGATCTTTTCCACCGCCGAAACCTGGGCCGACGTGAACCCTGCCTGGCCCGCCGAGCCGATCCAGCGCTTTATTCCCGGCACCGACAGCGGCACCTTTGACTACTTTGTGGAAGAGGTTTTTGACGAGAACGAAGAGCCGATCCTCAGCGCGGCCAACACCCAGTTGAGCGAGGACGACAACGTCCTGGTCCAGGGTGTGTTGGGTAGCCCGTATGCCATCGGCTTCTTTGGCTATGCCTACTATGCCGAGAATGCTGACACTCTCAAGATTCTGTCGATCGAGGGGGTGGAACCAACGGCGGACTCGGTCGACAAGGGCGAATACCCGCTAGCGCGACCGCTGTTCATCTACTCGACGGCGGAGATCATGCAGGAAAAGCCGCAGGTCGCCAGTTTCATCAACTTCTACCTGAGCTACGTGAATGAGGAGATCGTCGACGTCGGCTACTTCCCGGCCAGCGTTGAGGCCCTCGACGCCGCCAGGCAAGCATGGCTCGACGCCATGCAATAGGCAACCGCTCGCTCGCCATGGGCTGATCAGCAGCCTGGTTGGGGGAGGAGTGGCACCACTCCTCCCCCGATCATCATGAGAGGGCGACGAAAGGACGAGTATGCAGAACGAGGCAACCATGGCAACCAGCAAAACAGCCCTACGGACAGACGCTGGCGCTGACGTGCGAGCGGATGTCCGGCTTGCCCTGCGCAAGCGCAGACGCCCACACGAAACTGTGATCCAGGGTCTTTTGTTCCTGTGCGGCGCCGTTTCGATCCTGACCACACTGGGCATCGCCTTCGGCCTGGTCCAGGAATCGTTGAGCTTCTTCACCCGGGAGCTGTGGGAGGATGCCAACAAACGCCTGGCCGTTGAGGTAGACGCCCAGGCCAGCACACTGCAACTCAGCAGCGGCGGACTGGACCTGGGGCCAGACGATGTCATCAGGATCGACGACGAGAAGATGCGCATCGTCCAGGCCCAGGGCAAAGTGCTCACAGTTGAACGGGGCTTCCAGGGCACCGCAGCGGCGACCCACCAAGCCGGGACCGGCCTCTTTGTCTCAGACCGGGTGTCACTGATCGAGTTCTTTACCGGGACCAGGTGGAATCCCCAGATCGGCCAGTTCGGCATCTGGCCGCTGGTCGTCTCGACGCTGCGGACCAGCACCATCGCCGTGCTGGTGGCCATGCCGCTCGGCCTGAGCGTGGCCATCTACCTCAGCGAGTATGCGTCGTCGCGCGCCCGGAGCATTCTCAAGCCGGTGCTGGAGGTGCTGTCGGGCATCCCGACCGTGGTCTACGGGTACTTTGCCCTGGTGTTCATGACCCAATTGCTGCGCAGCCTGCTGGGGGCAGACACCGTCCAGATCTACAACACGGCCTCGGCGGGCATCGTCATCGGCATCCTGATCCTGCCTTTGGTCAGTTCCATGAGCGAGGACGCCCTAAGCGCCGTGCCCCGCTCCTTGCGGGAGGGGGCCTACGCCATGGGCGCGACCAAATGGGAGACGGCGGTCAAGGTCGTGGTGCCGGCGGCCCTGTCAGGCATCGCCGCCGCCTTTATCGTGTCGATCTCGCGGGCCATCGGCGAGACGATGATCGTGGCCATCGCCGCCGGGGCCGGACCGAATTTCACCCTCAACCCTTTTGATGCGGCCGAGACGATGACGGGCCACATCGTGCGCATCAGCGGCGGCGACCTGAGCTACGATTCCATCGACTATAATAGCATCTTTGCCATCGGCCTGGTGTTGTTCCTGATGACGCTGGGCCTCAACGTCGTCAGCCAGCGCATCGTGCGCAAGTTCCGGGAGGTATACGAGTAAATGGGCCAATGGGAAAGGCCGCAAACAGGCCTCCAGGAATTTGAGGACAACCTGTCGCGCCGCCATCGCACGGCCAAGGCGTGGCAGATCGCGCTCCAGGCTTCGACCGTCATCGGCATCGTGGTGCTGATGGCGCTGCTGCTGAACATCATGGACGGCGCCTTTGGCTACGCTGCCGTGCAGAACAAGGTCGACCCCGAGACGCTGGCCGTGGATGGCATCGCCCTGGAGGACCTGCCCAAGGAACAATTGATTGAGATCCTACAGGCCAATGTCTCCGCGGGCCTGTTCCGCCGCTTCGAGAGTGAGAAGCCCTTGGCCGAGCG
>JAMJFU010000247.1 GCA_023544525.1 Anaerolineae bacterium
GGCTCATTGGGCAAAAAGCTGGGCACGGCAGGACTCGCATCGTAACCAACGGCTGCCTGTTGGGTGGGGCGGGCACCGCGCCTGCTCCTCCGACTGCGGGTCGATCTGTCGGATTCACCGGCATTGGTGGCGACCAGTGGGAATCGGACTGTCATGGTCGCATTCGGGATTGTATCATATTCCTGGGCCTCTGTCAACCATCTGGCGTGCAGCGCAACTACCGCCAGGCGGCACTCTGTGGTAGAATAAGGTAGACGTACCCAGGATACGGGTTCGGTGGCCCCGGATCCCCCAGCGGGCGGGCAGGGGCGGCCGTCCAGCAAGGCAGGTCCCCACGGGCGCAAGCCAGGAGGTGGTGCGTGATGGCAGGCAGGAACACGGCCCCGGACGCGATCAGTGTCCTCTCAGCAGTCCCCTACTTTGCCGAAGCAGAGGCTACGACGCTGCAGGGCGTCGCCCAGGCAGCCATCTGCCGCCACTATGAAGGCGGCGAGATGGTCTTCTTGGAGGGGGAGCGCTGCGCCGGGCTGTACGTCGTCCAGGAGGGCTGGCTCAAGTCGGTCAAGATGTCACCCGCCGGCAGGGAGCAGGTGGTGCGTTTTGTCGGACCGGGCGAGGCTTTTAACGAGCTCGGCGTCCTGGCCGACACGCCCAACCAGGTAACCGTCATCGCCCTCGAGCCGTGCGCCGTCTGGCTCATCCGCCGGGAGGCTCTCTTGGCGCTGCTGGAAGCAGACCGGCGCCTGGCCCGCATCATTACCCAAAACCTGGCCCGCCGTGCGTTGCACCTCATGTCCCTGGTCGAAGACCTGTCGCTACGGTCCGTAGAGGCTCGCCTGGCCCGGCTATTGCTGGAGCAGGCCCGCGAAACTACGCTGCACCGCCGCCCGTGGGCGACACAGGCCGAGATGGCTGCCCGTCTGGGCACCGTACCCGATGTCCTGAACCGCGCGCTGCGCAAACTGGCCGACGAAGGCCTCATCCGGGTGGCGCGGCACCAGATCCAGGTCCTCGACCGGCAGGCGCTGGAAGCGAAGGCCCTGCTCGAGCTCTGACGGCCGAGCCTGTCCTGGCCAGCACAGAACCGTGGGTCTCCCGCCCGCGGTTCTTTTTTGATCCCCTATCCGACAAAAGTCAAGGACAAACCGTGGCCCAGAGAGTATGCTAGCAGCATAGGCTGGTTGACAGATACTTGTGTTTTTCCTTGGTGAGGAGTTGGAGATGAGTAGGAGAGATGAAGGACGGAGCGAATGGCCAGTGCCCCGGATCGACCCGGAACGCTGCGATGGCTGCGGCCTGTGCCTGCGAGTATGCCCCTGTGGCGCGCTGGAACGGCAGGGGGACAAGGTCGTCGTAGCCCGGCCGGAAGCGTGTGACTACTCGGGCTTGTGCGAGCTGGTCTGCCCCAGGCAGGCGATCCAGCGGCCCTTTGAGATCGTGAGCATGGAGGAGCCTGAGAGTAAGGCATAGGAGGAAAGAAATGAGTAAGCGATTCTTGGATAACCGGCGAAAGCTCTCCATCGGCTATGTGATAGCGGCCTTTGCCATCATGCCGCTGCTGCAGCAGTTCGTGCTCGGGCCATTGCTGGGGAATGATGCCGAGATCACCTACAGCGAGTTCAAGACCGCCCTACGCGAAGGCGAGGTAGCCAGCGTGCACGTCGCCGAGGATGAGATCAGCGGCACCATGGCTGACGAGACTACATTTTACACCGTGCGCGTCGAGGATCCCAAGCTCCTCGAAGAGCTGGAGGCCCAGGGTGTCGAGATCACTGGCCAGGTTGCCACTGATGGTGGTGTGCTCGGCGCACTGATCGGCTGGCTGTTGCCCGTGGCGCTGATCTTTGGCTTCTACTACTACCTGATGAAGCGTGGCGGGGGCGGCGCCGGCATCGGCGGTGGGATCTTTGACTTTGGCAAGAGCAAGGCCCGCGTCCTCAAGGGCGAACAGACCGGCGTGACCTTTGAGGACGTCGGTGGAGCACAGGAGGCGGTTGTCGAGCTGCGCGAGGTGACCGAGTTCCTGAAGGATCCGGCCCGCTTTCAGCGCCTGGGGGGCAAGATGCCCAAAGGCGTCCTGCTTGTCGGTCCGCCTGGGACCGGCAAAACGCTGCTGGCCCGGGCCACGGCTGGCGAGGCCGGTGTGCCCTTCTACTCGCTCAGCGGCTCCGAGTTCGTCGAGATGTTTGTCGGCGTGGGTGCCTCGCGCGTGCGTGACCTGTTCGATCAGGCCAAGAAGGAAGCACCGAGCATCATCTTTATCGACGAGATCGACGCCATCGGCGGCCGGCGCGCGGGTGCAGGTGCTGTGGGCAGCCACGAAGAGCGCGAACAAACCCTGAACCAGCTCCTGGCCGAGATGGATGGCTTCGAGTCGACGCGGGGGGTCATTGTCATGGCTGCCACCAACCGGCCCGAGATCCTCGACCCGGCGTTGCTGCGGCCCGGGCGGTTCGACCGGCAGATCAACGTCGACCTGCCCGACCTGGTGGGCCGGGAGGAAATCCTGCGCATCCATGCCGCCCAGGTCACTCTGGCAGCCGGGGTGGATCTGGCCACAGTGGCCCGGATCACGCCTGGCTTCTCGGGCGCTGACCTGGCCAACGTGGTCAACGAGGCGGCGCTCCTGGCGGCCCGCAGGGGCAAGGATGCCGTCGAAATGGTCGACTTTGACGAGGCCATCGAGCGGGTAGTGGCCGGCTCTGAGCGGCGCACGCGGGCCATGAACCAGCACGAGAAGCAGGTGGTTGCCGTGCACGAGGCGGGCCACGCCCTGGTCGCGAGCCTGCTCCCCGGAACCGACCCGGTGCACAAGGTCACCATCGTGCCCCGGGGCCGGGCGCTGGGCTACACCTGGCAGCGGCCCACCGAGGACCGCTACCTGCTGACGGAGAGCGAGCTGGAGGCGCGGCTGGCCGTTCTGCTAGGCGGGCGTGCCGCCGAGGCGCTGACCTTTGGCCAGGTCTCGACCGGTGCCGCCGACGATCTCAGCCGGGCGACCGACCTGGCCCGGCGCATGGCGACCGAGTACGGCATGAGCCCCTCGCTAGGGCCGGTGCGCCTGGCCGCCGATCCGCAGGTGGCCTATCTGGGTGGCATGCAGGGGCTCGACACGCGTGTCAGCCCCCAAACCTCCGCCCGGGTGGATGCCGAGACGCAACGCATCGTCGAAGAGGCGCTGGGCCGTGCCTGGGATCTGCTGGACCGCCACGCGGTAGCGCTGGCGCAGTTGGCTGACCGCCTGTACACGGAAGAGACGGTGGACGGCGACGAGGTGCTGGCCATGCTGGCCGGTATCGTCGAGGACCGCGACAACGGCCACGAGCCCGGCAGGAAAGAAGAGTGGGTGGCCGAGTTGGCCCCTTCCCTCTCGTAAGGTGAGGAGATCATGATACAGCATCTGGACGGCACGGAGAAAGAAGAGGTCAAGAGCTGGGGATCCTGAGGGATCTCCAGGTCAAGTGGCTGAACTGGTTGAAGGCCTAGCCAGCCCTGAGCACCGGGACGGCCCGGCATGGCTGCAAACCGGGCGGAATATCGAGCCAAAGGACATATCCTCGGCTTACCCGACAAAAGTCGGAGACGGCAGGCCCTGGTTGAGCTACAATGGAAATAGTGCTGCACCAATCTGGCCCGCTGGCTTCGCAGCACCGGCTCGTCCCTGTGGACCTGGTGGCTCGTGTGCGCGAGGATAGGCTCCAACTGCACATAAACTCGGAACACGTAGTTGGGCTCGAGCCCTACGTGCGGGCGCCTTAGGATCCTGGGTGCGAATAGGAGGAGGATGGAGCGTGGGCTGCCTGGCAGCCCACGCGCTTTCAGACCAAGAAAGGAGTGTGTAGAAAGATGGATCTGTGGTATCTACTGCTCATTGTGCCCGCGTTGCTGACCTGGTATGCCCAGGCGCGAGTGCGGCGGGTGTACGACAAGCATGGCGATGAGGAGAACGGGATTGGTGCGACGGGGCGCGAGATTGCGCAGGCTCTGCTCGACAGACAGGGGCTTGATAACGTGACCATCGAGCCGGCAACGGGCCGTCTCACCGACCACTACGATCCCCAGGCCAAGACGCTGCGGCTCACCGAGGATGTAGCCAACGGCCGCTCAGTGACGGCGGCGAGCATCGTCAGCCACGAAGTGGGGCATGCTGTCCAGGACGCCGAGGGCTACCGCTTTATGCGTCTCCGCACGCGCATGTCGAAGGTGGTGGGCCGGGTGGCGCAGTGGAGCTCGATAGCCTTTGTGGGTGGCATGTTCTTCGGCATCCCGCTACTCATGGGCGTCAGCGGCCTGATCTTGGCCGCCCTGGTCATCTTTACCCTGGTGACCCTGCCCGTCGAGCGTGATGCCAGCAAGCGTGCCCTGGCCATGCTTGAGGACCTGGGCCTTGCTTCGGCGGGCGAGAAGAGCTCTGCGAACCAGGTCCTGCGGGCGGCGGCCCTCACCTACCTGACGGCTCTGGGCCAGCGCCTGGCGACCTTTCTCTTCTTCGCGGCTATGGTCGGCGCGGCACTGGCCGCTTAGGTTGAGGGGAGGAGTTGCACCGTGCCCCTGGACATCGAGCTAGCCATCCAGCTTCTGCTGGTCGCGCTGGGGGTGGCCCTGGTCACCAAATTCACAAAGCGGCCTTATACAATCGCCCTGGTGATTTGGGGCTTGATCCTGGGCCTCTTGCACCTGATCGAGCCGGTGCATCTCAGCAAGGACCTGGTGCTTACCCTGTTTCTTCCACCGCTGCTCTTCGAGGGCGCACTCCACATCCGCTCCAGTGTGCTGCGCCGGCGGGCGGGTCCCGTGCTGGGCCTGGCCCTGCTGGGCACCTTGCTGACCGTCTTTGTCATTGGTGCGGCTGCCCACTGGCTGCTCGGTTTCGACTGGCTGACGGGTTTGCTGTTGGGGGCCATCATCGCCCCCACCGACCCCGTCAGCGTTCTGGCCACATTCCGGGCTGCGGCTGTGAACCGCGACCTGGCCACCATTGTCGAGAGCGAGTCGCTCTTTAATGACGGCATTGCCGTCGTGCTCTATGTCGTTCTGCTAGGCGCCCTCGGCGGTGAGCCCCTGGACCCGGTACAGGGACTAGGCAACTTTGCACTAGTCGTCGGCGGGGGCCTGGTTCTCGGTGTGGGGCTGGGCATGCTGGCGGCGCGGCTGCTGGAGCGAATGGAGGATCACCTCGTCCAGGTAATGCTGACCCTGGTGCTCGTCTACGGCACCTTCCTGCTGGCCGAGCACCTGCATCTATCCGGTGTCATAGCCGTGGGTGTGGCCGGGCTGGCCGCAGGCAACCAGGGCCTGCGTTCCGCCCCAGCTTCCTCACGCGAGCGCGTCGGGCTGTTCTGGGAGATCGTTGCTTTCCTGGTGAACTCGGTGGTCTTTTTGCTCATTGGCTTTGAGCTGCGGCCGGACCAGCTACTTGGCGACCTTGCATCGGCCGCACTGGTCTTTGGTGTGCTGATGCTCACCCGGGCGGCCATCGTCTATGGCCTCGGTGCCCTGGCGCACTGGCGGCAGGGAAATTTGCCCTGGCGCTGGCGGCACGTCATCTTGTGGGGAGGGCTGCGGGGCGCCGTGCCGGTGGCGCTGGCCCTGGGGCTGCCGCCCGGCCTCACCGGGCGGGATACCCTTGTGCAGGTCATCTTTGGCGTGGTCTTGATCTCCCTGCTGGGGCAGGGGCTGACCATGCCGCTGCTGCTCCGTAAGCTGGGTTTGTCACGAGCTGGGCGGGCCGAGAATCGACAAAAGTCGGAGACAGGCACCCAACAGGGTGATAGTATGCAGCCAGAGAATACCAACGTTAGTGTGTAAAGGAGAGTACCGTGAGTGAGAAACTCCTGTATCCCGACTGGAGAGATAAGGTCGTCTATGGTGAGAACGGCCCCAAACATGAGGTCCTGAGCGAGACGGACAGGCTCAAGGTGTTGGTCGGCGGGCTACGGGCGGGCCAGCGCATCCCCGTCCACCCGGAAGGTGAAAGCGTGTACTTTTTCTTGGAAGGAAGCGGCCAGATGACCGTCGGGGATGAGCGTTTCGCGGTCGGCCCGGGTGCCATCGTCCTCGTCCCGGCAGGGGGGAAGCGCGGTCTCGAAGCTGAGACACAGTTGGCCTTCCTGGCCAGCCGCCTCGCCT
>JAMJFU010000248.1 GCA_023544525.1 Anaerolineae bacterium
CCTGCCCAGCAGCGCCAACCTGCGACTGCCCATGCTACAGAGCCAGTTGCTCGTCAAATGCCAGTTCTTCCGCCAGGGGCGAGGCGGCTAACACATCCCCCGCCCGCCCATTCATATCCGCCGTCACCAGCAGCGCACGCTGGTTCAGGCCCTCCAGCACGCGCATCACGACCCACGAGATCATCAGCTGCACGCCGACCAGGATCAGCATCGCGCTGCCCAGCAGGTACAGCCACAGCCGGCTCACGGGCCAGCCGGCGAAGCCAAAGCCCAGGCTGACAGCCCCGACCAGCAGCCCGGCCAACACTGCCAGCAGTCCCATCCAGCCAAACTGGCGGTCCAACGGCGGGTCAAAGATGGGCTTGCCAAAGAGCCCTTGCCGTACCGGCTCCTTGTGGAAGAGCGAGACCAGGTAGTTGAAGGTGGCGCCCAGCGAAAAGATGCTGACCCCCGAGACGGCCAGCACCTGGGCCAGGAAGACGGCCAGCGTGCCCCACGTGCCCAGCTCGGTGATGCCCTGCAGGCGCACGGCCAGCAGCACCAGGCCGATGAGCAGGGCCAGGGCCACGCAGGCCACGCCGATTGCGCCCAGGATACGCACCGGGTTATAGCTCAGCGCGGTCCAGACGATCGACTGCAGGAAGCGGGTGCCGTCGCCCACGATGGTCAGCTTGGAGCGTCCCACCCGCTCGGCGTAGGGGATGGGCACCTCGACCATGGACAGCGTCTCGTGGATGGCCCGGGTGCTCATGACCGGCGTAAAGTTCAGGCCGTCGGGCAGGGGGTAGAGCCGGGCCAGGGCCTCACGCCGGATGACACGCATGCCGCTGGCGCTGTCCGAGATGCGGCGGTTGCCGATGAGGCTGACCAGGGTGGCGAAAAAGATGTTCCCCACCCGGCGGCTCATGGGCATCTGGCTCTCGGCGCCGGCCATACGCGAACCGATGACCAGGTCGGCCCCCTGCGCGCGCCCGGCGCAGAGCAGGGCCGGGAAATGCTCCGGTGGATAAGTGCCATCGGCGTCCAGGAAGCCCAGCCACTGGCCGGTGGCCCGGGCAAACCCGGTCTTGAGCGCCGCGCCGTAGCCATAGTTGGTCGGATGCTGCACCAGGCGCACGTCCGGGTACTCACGCACCAGCTCGGCCGTGCGGTCCCGAGAGCCGTCGTCGACGACGATCAGCTCCAGGGCCGCGCCGCAGTCCTGGAGCTCGGCCCGGGTGGCCAACACTCGCTCCACGATCTCGCCGATGCCATCCTCTTCGTTGTAGGCCGGTATGACGACTGAGAGTACTTCCATGAAATCTACCTCTCGAATAATCCCATCAGGCACTGCATGGAGCGGCAGCCAGCCTGGACCGTCATCGCGGTGCCATCGCTTGCCGCACGGCGGCTTCCCGCTCGCTATCGCCGATGTAGCCGTACCAAAAGGCACGGGCCTCTAACTGGTTCTGACCGTTGTTGATGTCCTGCCACAGCGCCCGGCCGGCCTCGACCTGGCCGTTGACAACCAGCGCCTCGCCCAGGAGCTGGCGGGTGGCGCTGCTCCAGGCTTCGCGGGCGTAGGCCCTCTCCAGGTGTCCCAGGGCGTCCTCGTACTCGGCCAGCGAGAGCTCGATCTGGCCCAGGCGGCGGTTGGCTGAGGCATGGTCCGGGTTCAGTGCCAGCGCTCGCTCGTAGCCGCCGATCGACGAGCTCAGGTCCACGGCCCTGCGCACCTCATCCTGCAGCACCCACTCCGGCCAGGTGTAGAGGCTCAACTCGGCCTGGCTCTGGCGCACGGCAGCCAGGTTGGCGTAGGCCGTCGACAGCAGCGGCCGCCACCAGAGAAGGCCGGCCAGGATCAACAGAACCACAGAACCTGCCGCCACGAGGATCCGCCGGCGCCAATCCGGCGCAGCCTGCGCCCGCAGATAGGGCACGGCCAGGGCCAGCGGTACAAAGAGCAGCAAGACCGCGCGGCTGCCGTACAGCACGTCGTCCACCAAGCCGTGCACCACGAGCACCACCAGCGACAATGCCGCCGCAGCCAGCAGGCCGGCGCCCGGCCGCTCGCGGCCCTGGATCAGCCCCCGCCAGGCGGCGACGGCGAACAACAGCCACATCACGCTCAGGGCCAGCAGCCCGCCCAATCCCTGCTCGATGGCCACATCCAGAAAGAGGCTGTGGCTGTGGACGCTGTAGCCCACGTGGATGAGCAGGGCGTAGGAGGAGTGGAGCATCATAAAGCCGCCCAGTCCCGCCCCGATGAGCGGGTAGTCGCGGGCCAGCAACAAGCTGTCCTGCAGCAGCACGGCCCGCCCCAGGCTGGTATCCGGACCCGGCAGGGCTTCGATCAGCCCCGGGACCCCGCCCAGCCAAACCACGGCGATCACGGCTGACGTAGCCACGCCCACCAACAAGAAGGCCAGGATCCATGCCCTGCGGTTCGTACTGCTCCCGCCGAGCCACCGGGCGAGCAGCCAGAGGAGGCCAAGCAGGAACGCTGCCCCCAATGCGATCCATGCCCCGCGCGAGGCGCTCATGAGCAGGCCCAACACGGCCATCGCCAGCAGGCCCAGGCTCAGCACAAAGGAAAGCCAGCGCCGGGCTGCACGAGACCTGCCCGCGCCCCAAAGGTGCTGGACGCTCTGCCAGGCCACCAGCCCGGCGAAAGGCAGGAACATGGCAATGATCCCGCCCGCCACGTTGGGGTGGAGACGATGCCCCGGCAGCAGGGGCAGCCTCGCTTGCAGTGCGCGCCCCACCTGGGAGAGGGCCTCGATCTTGGCGGGTTGGCCGGCCCAGTCGTGGGTCACCAGAAAGTACAAAGCGACTCCTGCGCTGAACGAGGCAAGGAGCCAGCCACGGAGCCCACCGAGGGGTTCCGAGCCGGCGAAAGCGTAGAAGAGCAGCACGCCGCCGACGATCAACCAGAACTTGGGCCAGGCTGGCCCCCGGTCGTACGCGGCCCACACGCCCAGCCCGGCTGTGACCAGGAACAGGACGAGCGGCAGGTCGAACGCCGTGCGCGGCGCCGGCCAGCCGGTGAGCACCAGCCGGGCGGCCCAGGGCAGCAGCCCTATGGCCAGGGGCCAGGGGCCGAGCTGCGGCATGGCGTACCACAGCGCCCCGGCTATAACGGCACAGGCCAGATCGAAGTACGGCAGCCATGGAGGGATGCTTTTGCGTCCTATGGGCATAGTCAGATATCAAAGACATTGGGGTTAGGCTTGGGAGAGCTCATTTCCGGTCTCGCCAGCCGGCTGGTCCTCGCCGCACCGTCTGGCGTTCCGATCAGGACTGGGGGCAGGCAGGCTCCGCCGATCTGGCAGGTTCTGTGTCAAAGCCAGATTCGTCGGCACACTCATCAGTATGTGATTTTGGACCCGCCTGGGCGATACCCGGAACCTATGGCATCTCTGCCGGTCACCCTTGCTGGAGGTTGAAGGACGTGTCAGGTAGTGGGTTATGGGTGTCGCAAGAAATCGGTGCCCTTGTTAATCGGCAGGCCGTGCCCGGTTATCGCGGAGGGTCCAGGGCACAGGCTCAGCTTACGCGTCCAGCAGCCGCCGAAACAGATAGCCTTCGCCTCGCCGCGTTACGATCCGTCTCGGGTGGCTGGGATCAGGCTCAAGCTTCTGTCGCAGTTGATGGATATACAGCTTGATCGAGTCGCGCGGACTGCCCTGCTCCGAGCCCCACACATGCAGGGCCAGCCGTTCGTGGGACAGCACCTCGCCCGCGTGGGTCACAAAGCAGCGCAAGAAACGGAACTCGGTCGCCGTGAGCCGCACGGGTATGTCGTTGACCCGGACCTCCCTGCGAGCCAGGTCGACAATCAGATCCCGGTCGACGAAAAAACTGCGCCCGGACAGCTGCTCCTGATCCGCGGTCCTGCGCAGCAGTGCGCGCACACGGGCGATCAGCTCCACCGTCAGGAGCGGCTTGCCCATGCAGTCGTCAGCGCCCAACTCCAGGCCTCGGACGCGATCGAGCCCGTCGTTGCCCGCCAGCAGGAGGAGCAACGGCCGGTCCAGGAACGTCAGAAGCTGGCAGCAAAACTGCCACGAGGCTTCTTGGGGCCGCATACCGAGGATCACCAGGTCAGGCTGGCCGGCCAACATGGTACGGATGGCGTCCAAGCCCGGTATCACGTGGTCCACGCGGAAGCCTTCCTGAATGAATGCCGGTTGCAGGTCCCGGAAAACGGACCTGTCACTGTCAATCAGAAGGATATTGGCTCCCTCCATCGGCAATCCTCGTCTCGATTAGGCGTGCGGGCAGCGCGTTGGCTGCAAGGAAAGATAGGGACCCCCGGACCGAGTCCGGGTACCATCATATGCTATGAAGGTTAAACTATGGTAAAGAGTAGGTATGAGTTTGGTTAGGATTCCGGTTAAGATAGGTTAATGCCGTTAGGGGATCCGGAATCGGTAGCCGAGCCCTCTCTCTGTGAGGATGTAAGAGGGCTGTCCAGGCTCTGGTTCTATCTTCTTCCGAAGGTTGTGGATGTGGACCTTCAGATAGTCGGTCTCCTCCGCGTACTCCCAGCCCCAGACCTGGGTCAGAAGGCTGCGGTGGGTGACCACGCGGTCGACGTTGTCGAGAAAGCAGGTCAAGAGCCGGTATTCGATGGGCGAAAGGTCCACAGGCTGGCCATCGATCAGGGCCTGGCGACGCTTTCTGTCCACCGTCAACCGATTGTCCACCGTGACCACGGCGCTCCTGGTCATAGAGTAGTCGCGGCGCCGGAGGGCAGCCCTCACCCGGGCCACAAGCTCCATCAAGCCAAAGGGCTTTGTAATGTAATCGTCCGCCCCCAACTCCAGCCCACGCACCTTCTCATGCTCTTCCGACAGGCAGGTGATCAGGATGATCGGCACATCGGATAGTTGGCGAATCCGGCGGCATGTCTCCCAGCCGTCCATCATCGGCAGCAGCACATCCAAGAGGACAAGATCGGGACGTTCCTTGACCAGCAGCTCCAGTCCGTTGACTCCATCCCGGGCCGAGAAGACTGTGTAGCCCTCGCGCTCCAGCTTGTGGCGCAGAATGTAGATGAGGTCTGCCTCATCCTCAATGAGCAAGATTCTGGATTTCCCGTTTCTCATCTGCGAGTCCATGATGTCACCGGCGTTTCTACCCATTCTGGTCCTGGGAGATCTTACGTACGATGTTGTTCTGACGTGATTCGAGTATAGCACACAAAGGTTTAAATCCAGTTGCACCGTGGTAAGGATTTGGTTAGCAAATCGATGGCGAAGGCAGCAGACATTCTACAGAGCGCCCAACATCAGGCCGGAGGGTCTAGGGCTTTCTACCTATCGGCATCCATCGTTGCCCGCATCATGCCGTGCACGGCGCTAGCCAGCGAGCCGCCGATGAGATAGGTCACTTTGAGTGCGTCCAGGGCATCGGTGACCAGAATCGTCGCGGCAAGCGGCTCGGCAAGCATCAGTCCGGCTCCGTAAACGGCCCGTAGACCCGCGCTGCCAGTTCCTGGCCCAGCATGAGATCGGCCAATCGTCGCCTACGCTGTTCAGGGGAATCCCCGGGATAACGTTGGCGCAATCCCGACAGGGCAAGTGTACGCACAGCTCGATACATCTCACCCACCAGGGCGACCTTGCGCCAGGACGGCATCTGCCGCAAGCGTTCGATCTGCAGCTGCTCGACCTGAAGCGCCGTGTCTGAGGTAGGTGCGGTCATCTCTCCGCCCAGTCGCCGTGCCAATAATGGCAGTCTCCTATCAAGTGACCCCATTATAGCACTGTGGCCCACCCTTGACAAGACTCGATTTCCCCTGCCCTTTTCTCTGGTGCAGGGTGATTGCATTTGACTCAACCTAGGTGCAATGCACCTCCGGTCCTTAGTCAAGCAATGCCACGAGAGGACGATCGCCCTTCAATGCAGCCCGCGCATCGGGGCAAAAGGTGCAATGCACCTCTTCGGCTGAGCTGGCTCAGCGTACAGGTCGCGTGTAGACTGGCAGCAGGACAGGCGAGGCGATGCGGCCATTCAGCCCGGCATCTTGGCAGGCCGTCTCAAACCGTGTCACGTGGTCGAGCGAAAGCCTGTCCAGCCGGACCTGGGGCGCCTCCCCTGCGGCGGTGCGACCCGCTCGCCGCCCGTAGACCAGG
>JAMJFU010000249.1 GCA_023544525.1 Anaerolineae bacterium
CGAGGCTGATCAGATCGGTAAAGCGGGCCAACAACGCCACCACCAACAAGGGTAGATAGGCGTTGAGGCCCGCCGAGGTCGAGAGTCCAAAGCCGGTAAAGAGGCTCAGCAGGCCATCCATGTCATGCCCCCCGACCCAGGGGAAGGGCCGCTACCAGCTGCCTGTGCCAAAGGCCCCGCATAGGCCGCAGACCGTCATGCCCCCCACGGCCAGGATGCCCAGCACAGCTATGCCCACAGAAACCCAGCCCAGGACGATGCCGCCCAGGGCCAACCCCTCACCCGTGACCTCGCCCCGCCGCCTGCGGATGTCTGCGCGGGCCATGTAGCCGAACAGCAAGGCGAGCAGGCTACCGAAGAATGGCAGGATCGTCAGCCCCCCAATGCCCAGCAGTAGCGAGGCGATGGCCAACCCGCTGGTCGGCACCGAGGCCGGGGCCCTCGGCGGTGGTGCCGCGGGGCGGGGCGGCGGTGGGGGTACTGACTGCTTCGAAGGTGTGACGTCCAGCATCTTTTCGACCGATTCTGCCTCCGGGGTGCCGGTGTCAGATAGTTCCTGGAGCTCTTCCTCGGTCTCCGCCGGGATCTCATCCGGCTGGAGGACGGCGCCACAGTTACCACAGAAGATCGAGTCTTCGTCGTTCGGTGCGCCACATTGTGGACAGAACATGGGCTGACCTCTCTTGCAGATCAAAAGGGGCGGTCTGGCAACCAGCTTGCCAAACCGCCCGCGCTATGTCCTAGATGAGCTCTTCCTCGAGGACGGGCTGGGCAACCCGGCCCTTCCCTTCCAGATAGGCCTGGCCATACAGGTGGCCAGTCACAAAGTAGCCATAGGGAGCCGTGACGAACACGCCCAAACCGCAGACGATGAGGCCCAAGCTGCCTACGAGGGATGCCACCCAGCTCATGATAAAGGTGATGAGGTAGGTGACAAAGTTATCACGCACAAAGGTGAGTATCTCTCCAAACCGGAAAGCGGCACTAAGCTGGCCCTCCGCGGCAAAGAAGGCAATGGCCGCTGGCAGGACGATCGATATGACAATCGACCACAGGACATTCAAGCAGCTGGTCAGGACACTGAGGAATGTGGCCAGGCCCTCTGCCTGATCGGTCAAGATGCCCGCAGGGATGCCAAGGATCAGACTCACGATGATGGCCGGCAGGGCGTACACGATGCCGATGACGATGACCTGGATCCCCTCGGAGATCAGCTTGCCCCAGTTATCCCATTCTGGCATGGGATTTGGGTCGCCCTGAATCACGCGGCGGGTGATCTCGAACGAATAGCCGGCGATGAGGGCAGCAGCCACGATCAGGGGCACGAGAAGTACCCACGAGAACAGGACACCCAGCAGGACGATCCCAGCCGCAATCAGGATCTTGACGATCCACTGCTCGTCCTCGAATACGAAGGTAAACGCCTTTCCAATGTCCATTTTGCCTCCTTTGATATTGTACTGGTGACACGAATCGATTATACCAGATGTTGTCTCTCCTGGCAACCACCCTACTCTACGCAAGGCCAGCCCCAAGGTTGCAGGGGTGGCTCAAACACGGACCGTGGGATCGAACAAGCGGGCATAGTCATCCAAGGCAAAGCGGTCGGTCATGCCCGCAATATAGTCGCACACGATCCTCTCCAGCGGATCAGTGGATCCATCCAGGCGATCCTGCACCGAGTCGGGCAACTGGCCCGGCTCCTGGGTGTAGGCTTCAAAGAGGGCCTGTAGCACCCGCTGCGCCTTGCTTGCCATGCGCATCACCCGCCAGTGGCGATATAGAGCCTGGTAGAGGAAGAGCTTGAGCGCACCATGCTTCGGCGCGGCTGCTTCGGAAAAGCCGATGACCGGCTCGGCCCGCTCCCTCAGCTTCTGCACGGAGTCGATCCTCTCTGCTGCCAGCCGTTGGCTCGTGCACTGGACGACATCGGTTACCCCCCAGCCGATCAGTGAGCGGACGAGGCGATGGCGATCTATTTTGTCCAGATCTGCACAGGGGTCGATCTCCAGCTGCTCGGCCAACTCGTTCCAGATGGGCACTGCCGGCAGTTCGCGGGGGTTCAGCAACCCGGAGCGCAGCCCATCGTCGAGGTCATGGGCGGTGTAGGCCAGTTCATCCGCTACGTTGGCAATCTGGCCCTCCAGCGAGCAGGCCAGATCTGGCTCGTAACCCCGCGCATCGCTGACGTCATACTCGGTCTCGTGTTTGACCATGCCCTCGCGTACCTCCCAGGTCAGATTCAGGCCGGGCCAACCGGGATAGCGCTCCTCAAGCCGCTCGACGATGCGCAAGGAGTGCCGGTTGTGGTCAAAGCCACCGCGATCTTGCATCAGGGCGTGCAGCGTCTGTTCGCCCGAATGTCCAAAGGCCGGATGGCCCAGGTCGTGACTGAGACAGATGGCCTCGGTGAGATCCTCGTTGACACCCAGCGCCCGGGCGATGGTCCGGCCGATCTGGGCTACTTCCAGGGTATGGGTCAGGCGGGTACGATAATAGTCGCCCTCCGAGATGACAAAGACCTGGGTCTTGTACTCCAGCCGGCGAAAGGCCGTGCTGTGGATGATCCGGTCGCGGTCGCGCTGGAACGCCGTGCGATAGGCCGGCTCGTGATCCGGATAGACGCGCCCCCGGCTATCGCGGCTGCGAACTGCGTACGGAGCCAGCGCCCGGTCTTCCAACTCTTCTAGATACTCGCGGTTGTACAGCATCAGCTACCTCCCTCCTGTCAAGAAAGGCTCCAGCCATAAGGCCGGGGCCGGCAGTCTTTTACAGATCGACCCAGCGAACCTGGCGATCCTGGTAATAGGCGACGGCACGAAAGCCCGCCGCCCGCACCAGGTCCAATGCCTCGGGGGTAGAGGCGCCGAGGTCCTGGACCCGGTGAGCGTCCGAGCCAATGGTCACAATCTGCCCGCCCAGCTCGAGGTACCAGCGTAGCACTTCGAGGGCGGGATAGGGTTCGCCGGGTGCCTGGCGCAGGCCCGAGGTGTTGATCTCCAACCCCATGCCTGCTTCCACAGCTGCGCGGAGGACAGAGCGGATCTCGGCCGAGAAGGTCCGGGGCTCAAAGGGGCCGTAATGGGCCGTACCGTAGCGTTTGACCAGGTCCAGGTGTCCCAAAACGTCGGCCAGCCCGCTGCGGGCGGCGCGGAGCAACTCCTCGAAATAGGCCAGGTAGGCCTGGCGGCAGGTGTGGGTCCCATAATATGCGTTGGCGGTGCCGGGCTCGGAGACAAGGGCCCAGCCGTCCTCATAGTCGACCAGGTGAACCGAGGCCAGGACATAGTCCCAGGCATGGCCCGACAGCCAGTCACGGATCTGGCCTTCGAGGCCTGCCTGGTACGTGATCTCTATCGCCTGGAGGAGGAGAACCTCAGGGACGTGCTCCCGTGCGCTGTGGAGTTCCTGGTCGTAGCGCACCATGTCGAGGTAGCCATAGCCCTGATCCCGGGGGTCAAAATCGGCATGCTCGCAGAAGCCGATAGCGGTCAGCCCGGCCCGACGGGCCTGCAGGGCATAGTCCATAATACTGGAACCGCCGTCGCTGGAGCAGGTAGAATGTACGTGCAGGTCCATGGACGATGGCCTATGCTTCGGTTGCTCCTGCGGTACGTGATGCCTCATACTGCCAATTGGGGCACGACAAAGAGAAAGAGGCTGGCCAGGTCCAGGAGGATCAAAGACAGGTAGGGCATCGCGTGGAGGAACGGGTCGAAGCGGCGCGGCAAGAGATAGCGGGCACCCAGCCCCACCGCAGCGGCGATGACCATCAGCAAGGGCCAGTTGGGCAACCAGCCGGCGATCCGGAGCAGGACTGCGCTCAGGAGGAACAATCCGGCCAGGGGCAAGGCGTGTGTCCGGCGCAGGGCCTCACGCCAGCCGAGGGCAACGCCCAGGCCGATGGGCAGCAGTGCCCGGAAGAGATAGCGGCCCTGGTGTTGGAGGAACGTCGTATTGTACCAGGCATAGCTGGCCAGGGTCAGGACCGCCCACAGGACAAGCAACCCGCCAGCCAGCCACTGCCAGCGCGGAAGCGTGTCGCGCTGGCGCCAAATCCTGGCGAACCAAACCAAGAACCCGATCCCGGCCAGGGCTGACAACACGACGAGGGCCTGGTACAGGCGCTGATCCAGGAGCACGCCCATCCAGCCAAACTGTCCCCAGAAGCTGTGGAATGAGGTTACGACAAAGTCGCGGAGGAGCCTGGGCAGGCCGAATTGGGCCACAAAGTCGGCGGTCCGCAATTGGCCCACGACCACCTGGTCATGGCGGCCCAATCCCAGAAAGTCGAATCCCCCGTAGATGGCCATGTTCCTCAGCCACCAGGGCAGCGCCAGGCCCAGGGAAGGCAACAGGTAGACAGACAAGCCCTGCAGCCCGGCCCGCAACGGCCTCTGGCCATCCTCCAGCCAGAGTTTCCGGGCGGCGATGGCTGCCAGGACCAGGACGGGCACGATGTAGAGCGATGACTTGGTCAGGAGTCCCAGGCCCGTGGTGATGCCCAGCAGGACGAGAAGTCGAGTCTCGCTGCCCCGGTCGCGGCGTGTGAGGTCGTGCTGCAGGAAGCGGATGGTTAGCAACAACATCACGGCCAACAGGAGCTCGGAGAGGATGTCGTTGTTGACCGAGGCGGTCATGGCCAGGTGCATCGGCAAGAAGGCGACAAAGGCGGTTGTGCCCAGGGCCAGAGAAGGGCGGTCCGGGACGAGGGCCTCTACAGTCCAATAGACGACCAGGAGCAGGAGGGCGCCCAGGACGACCGATAGCAGCCGCAGGGGCAGAAGCGAGCCGCCAAAGAGGCCGTAGATGGGCACGGCCAAGACATAGTAGAGGGGCGGCTGGTGGAATTCATAGCGGATCGGCTCGATGCCCATCTCTGGCGGAAACCTGGCGGCCTTGATCTCTTCCAGGTAGGCTGCCGGAAAGTCGCCGGGCTTGAGGATAGGGAAACGATGGCGTTCGGCCAAGTGGCGGATATAGTTGTAATGGGCCGGCTCGTCCGGGGCCTGCCAGGCGGGGGTATAGGCCGCGTAGAGTGTCCCCAGGACAAGGTAGATCAAGATAATGGCTGGCAAAAGCCAGCGGGCCAGGGGCCCGCGTGGCAAGTCAGACATGGTCCCTCCCGGTGATATTCTACCCCACGTAGTACGGCACACAGCACGAAAGCGGTCTGGTGTGGAGTAGCTCTATCGTACTGGATTCTACAACAAGACGTGGCAATCTGCAAGGACCAACGGTAGAGCAGGAAAAGGAACGTGATAGCATCGCTGGGATTCCAGGGCCAACACTGCGATCCTGGCAGGAGCCTTAGCGAGTTCTTTTCAGACAGTCGCATCAAACTTGGTGGTCTTTGGAACCAGGGCAAGTCGGGCCAGCTCGGCCATCCTGGCTCAGAGAGAGTCCATCGCATCCAGACGGCCAGGCCATTCCACCAGATTGCTGGAACATCCCTTGCAACTCCTAGATCGTCGGCCCGCGAGCCCTTCCGCCGCATGGGACAAGCCCGCTCTGGGGTCACCGAAGGGGCGGAGCGCATTGCCCCTCTTTGCTTTTTCTGTTTGATGGTGGTATAATCTAATCACTTATCCGTTGCGGACAAGCCCTGAACGAAGGATGGGAGGAAGGAGCCTCGCCTACCGCTTGTCTTCGCTGGCCTAGCCGCCATCTCCCCTTCCATTCGGCGGACTGCACGAGCGTTGAGACGTGTCTGCTTCAGGCCCCAGCCATGGCTGAGGATTGACCAACTGCCCATGTCGCAGCAGGAATTGCCGAAACCCATAGGCGTGCGTTCACATCGGGCCGGGCATCCATTGGCCCGGGCAGGTTGCCCGCACTCGTCCTCTTTGGTTGGAACTCTCACCGGCACTCAAGCAGCGCAAACCGATTTCTGGTCCCGGCACCGCGACTCAACTGTTCAGACTTTGGGGGATCTGTCGAGCGGGTCTTCCTGTCATCCCGTGCGATGAGGCCTGGCGGTTCACACGGTTCTGGAGCAAACCCGCAGGCACCAGTCCCCGAGGGATTGGCTCAAAGGGAAAGGAAACATGGCGAAGAACAACGACAGTGCCGCAACCATCGGTTTT
>JAMJFU010000024.1 GCA_023544525.1 Anaerolineae bacterium
CCTTGAGCGTGGATAGGTCGAACCAACCACGCCCCCATCCCGCCTCTGCGGCCTGCCTGCCACAGTCGGTGATCAGGCCATCCACCAGGTTTACGTCAGCACCCAGGGCCCGGCATTCGACGATGAACGCCGGGGGCACATCTGCCGGCATAAAGACGTGGGCCTCCAGCCCGCCCAGCGCGGCATAGGCGCTCATCGCGCCGGCGGCGTTGCCTGCCGAGGGGATGGACACCGCCCGCACGCCCAGTTCGAGCGCGCGGGAGACGGCCACGGACAGCCCGCGGGCCTTGAACGAGCCGGTGGGGTTCAGACCCTCATCCTTGACATAAAGGCCCCCGAACCGCAGCTCGGCCCCCAGCCTGCGGGCGTGCATCAGCGGCGTCCAGCCCTCGCCCAGGGTCAGCCGGTGCCGTTCATCGCGGATGGGCAGCAATTCGTAGTAGCGCCACATCGTCGGCTCGCGCTGGGCCAGCGCCTCAGCCGCGGCAGGTGCGCCAGATTGGCCCTTGCTTTCATTGCCAGCCGCGGTCCTTTGCGGCGAAGGCGGCCCCTCGCTGTCATTGCGAGCCGCGGTCCATTGCGGCGAAGGCGACCCCTCGCTGTCATTGCGAGCCGCGGTCCTTTGCGGCGAAGCAATCTCCTCCTGGCCAATCGATAGCCCCTGCCCCCCTGCAGCAGGTCCTCCCCGCAGGTGAAGCCGGTCGTCCATGCCCTCCGGGGACGCGAACGCGGCCGCCACCGCCTCCAGGTCGTAGCGGCACAGCAGCGGCCGGGAACACTCAGGGCAGAGGTTCCACAGGCGGTCGGCCGGGTATTCCCGCCCACACAACGAACACTCCAGGTGGGACAATAGGCTGGTTGGCACAGGCTGCGCTCCTTTCCACCGGCGGGTCGCCGGGTCCTGTCGGGCAAAGGGCCACGCTCGCAGCGGGCTTGCTGCCCATTATACCATGAACCTGGTGAAGGGGGGAAGCTCAGCTCCCCACTACCCGGGAGATGGTCAGGCGGCATCGTGATTCGGTCCACTGGACAGTCCTGCGACTCTGTAGTACAATACATAGCAGGCTATGTATGCCAGGAACAGGGAAACCTGTCATTGCGAAGGCAGAGCCTGTCCGGCGACCGGTCGAGGAAAAGCAATCCCCGGCTGACCAGGTGAGATCGCTTCACAGCACACGGAGCAGGTCGCAATGGCGGAAGCGAGAGGTGAGTATGCAGAAAATTATCGGTGTAACTGAGCTACAGCGGCGATTCCGGTCTGTCTTTGACGATGTCGTCAAGGAGCACGTGCCCTACGTTCTAACCCGTGGCAGCCGACCGGAAGCGGCCCTCATCCCATACGAGGAGTTCCTGCGCTATCAGGAGTTGCAGGAGCAGGACCTATTCGCTCGTTTTGACGACTTGGTGGCGCGCATGGCAGAGCAGAATGCGGCCATCCCCGAAGTGGAAGTCGAGGCGGACGTGGTCGCAGCCCGGTCTGAACTGGACCGCTGATGCGGGCTGTTGTCGACACGAACATGCTGACCAACGTTTTCCTGAGGATGCTGGATGAGGAGTCAGCGTCTCAGTCCGCCCCCCCGCGGCGGTGACCGCCGCAGCGAGCGCTACCACTACCGGCGCGAAGCCGGCGACACGGCCCCCTGATCCATCGATCACAACAGTGACCGCCTCGGGCGTCATTCACGTGGGTGCTCCTATCGGCCGTGACAAGTCTGCCAACTATGGCTCAGTCACCTGTCCGGCGGGCTTGCACCACGTGTACGTACCTGTGATACTGCGGCTGGCCTCGCAGTCCTAGCCGGGGCCGCTGGGGCGCCCCGTTCGGAGCAACGATAGGCAAGAATCGAACTGTGTCAGCTGTATCACTGTCTGACCGTACCTGAGGGCCCCCGGCGGCACAAGCCTGAAACAGCAGAACAAATGGAATGCCCGTCGCCGCATCGGACAGCCAGCGGCTGCCGGCTCGGCGGCGTCTGCGTGGGATCAGGGGCTACGCCAGGTAGTCGTCGAGCACAAGCACCGCCAGCTCTGGAACCTTTTCCAGCTGCCGGTCGTTGGTCACAAAGGCCGTAGCGCCAGCTTCCAAGGCCGCAGCAACCTGGAGCGAGTCGGGCACACGAAGGTTGTGCCTGGCACGCAGGACGATGGCCCGGCGGGCCACAGCGGCGTCTATGGGCAAGGTCTCTACCTGCCGCGAGTGGAGCAAGATGCGCTCATATTTCTGGACCAGGTCCTCGCGTCCCTGGCGTTGGGGAAGCACGCAGGCTTCGACGAGTGTGATGAGGGAAGTAATGCCCCGGACGTCGGGCTCCTTTAGGTATCGAAAGAGCGACTCTGACAAGGAAAGATAGTGTGGATGCCGCTCCCACAGGTAGATGAAGGGCATTGTATCCACGCCAATGATATTGTGATCGGCGAGGGCCTCTTCTAGGGTTCCCAACTGGCCCGCTCTTCTGCCAGGTAGGTGGCTACATCAACGCTGCGCCATACCTCAGCGCCCAGGCCAACCGTTGTCAGGATATCCACCGGCTCCTCGTCTGGCGCGAGTTCGTGGCGCAGCCGATCGGAAAGCAGGCAGATCAGGCGCAGTTGATCTGATGGGGAAAGCCGCTGGCTCATATCGAGCAGGCGGTCAACTGTAGTTGTTCTGCCAGCCATAGTTCACCTCGACATATCGGTATGCAGACATTATAGCACGTCGGGGTCTGGATGGCAAGGTCCATTATTGGAGGCGGTCCTATCGTCGTACCAGTCGCTCCTACCCGCGCAGCCCACACGCTTATCACACACCTGTCAGGTGGGGCCTGCGACGATTCCGTCATGGGCATGTTCTGCCCGGCCCCACCTGACAGGTGTTTGTGTCTCTCGCGGACGAACAGGCCGTTCGCCGGCGTGCCGGTCTGCTTGGGACATGTGTCTTGGGATGGCAGGGGAGGCGTTTAATCGGAGGTTGCTAGCTCTGCGTCTGCAAGCAACTCCGGCTCTTGCTGCCACGGGTCGTCTGCGACTTCATCTACCCAGTCCAACACGGGCGGGTTCAGGCGGACGACTTCCAGATCGGCTTCACACTGGTCGCAGAAGGCCGGCTGGTTCAGCCAGGGCTTGCGTCCCAGGTAAATCCGCGAGGCGCAATCTGGGCAGTAGGCGAAGGCCATGTTGCATACTCCTTGACTGGCAATTGCCTGGACGGACCGTGAGGGCCGTCCTGTTCCACGTGCTCGAATCTCCAGCACCGACCACCTGACGTGGATCGGGCCTACCACAGTTTAGACTCACGGCGTATGAATGCTGCACAAAAAGGATCTCAAACTTGTCACAGTTCGCCACAGCATGTAGAAATTATGCGACGGGATCCGGGGTGCCAGGGCTGTTATTCGCTGTGGATGCCGTTGGGGTCAAATGCATAGCCCACCCCTGGCAGGGTGACGATATAGCGCGGGGTGCGTGGCTCGGGCTCTACCTTGGCCCGCAGGCGGCTGACCAGCCCACGGACCAGTTCCTTGTCGCCCTGGCCTGTATAGCCCCATACCCGCTCGACGATCAGTTCCGGGGGCAGGATCTGGCCGGGGTGGATCATCAGGGTGTACAACAGCCTGAACTCCAGGTGAGTCAGGCGCCGCGGGGGCAGGACTTCGACCTGGACGGTGCGGGCGGCCGGATCCAGCGTCACACCCCCCTGGCTGAGGGTCGGCAGGCTCGACAGGGGGATATTCCCCGCCCGCCGCAGCAGGGCCCTCAACTGAGCGATCAGCAGGCGGGCACTGAAGGGGCGGCGGACCACCAGGTCGGCCCCAGTGTCGAGGAGTTCACAATGGACGTCCTCCGACACGTCGTCGACGATGGCCACCACGGGTACCTCGGTGTCGGCACGGATGCGGCGCATGTGGGCCACGGGGTCACCGGGCACCGCCAGGAGGATGAGGTCCGCGGGCCGTTCGAACCACGACCTCATGGCCCGTTCCAGGTCATTGCCAGTGGTGACGGCAACCCCGGCTCGTTGTAGCGTGAGGGACAATACGGCTCGTTCGTCTGGGTTCTGAGCGATCAGCAGAGCATACATGGTCCCAGGTTCCCCGCCAGAGCGGGATCAACTATTTTCGGTCAAAACTATAGCACTCTTGGGGTAACTTGTCAATCTTGGGTGGGCCAGAATTGGTGCATGGCACCTCGCAGGGCCAGATCTCAGCCTGCGTCCCCTGCCCAGCGAGCACAGGGCTGCTGCACGATGACCACAGCCAGCTGCCCGCAGGCCAGGCCATCCTCAAATGCGGTCTCCAGCGCTGGAGGGTGCTCTGCCCCCAGCAAGCGGACGTGGTCCACGCCCGCCGCCCGGACCAGGGAGACCAGGTCGATGGGCGGGCGTGGACGGCCCCGGGCATCCCGGGCGGTTGCCGGATGGGGTTGGCCGCCAGACAGCGCCGTGGTCTCGTTGGCCAGGATGACCACCAGCATGCCGACCCCGGCCTGGGTGCTGTCGATGAGCTCGCTCAGCCCGCTATGGAGGAAGGCCGAGTCGCCGGAGAGGGCGATGACCCGCTGCTGGACCCCCGCCCGCACCAGGCCCGCGGCCAGGCCAATGCTCGAGCCCATGCCGTACTTCAGATCCATCATCTCCAGGGGCGGCAACTGGGCGCGGACCATGCAACCGGTCTCGCCGGTAACGATGAACGCCTGCCGGCCGCCATGCCGCTCCATGACCGCCAGCAGCGACTCAAATGTGGGGATATAGGGGCAGCCGTCACACAGGGGCTGCCGGCTGGGCATGGCTTTTGGGCTGCCCTCCAGGCCGGGCCAGGGCCAGTCGGGCAGGAGGGCGGCCAGGGCCTGGACGATCTCGGGGCCGGAGACCTCGCCGGTGCCGGGCACGTGCCCGCTCGTCCGGCCATAGACCGCCAGGCCAAGCCCCGCTCGTTGGGCCAGCGCCTGCACCTGGATCTCGAGGTAGGGCGCGGTCTCTTCCAGGACGAGCGCGGCATCGAGGCCGCTCAGAAACCTCTGCAGCGTGGCGCCCGGCAGGGGATGCAGGCTGCTCAGGGCCAGGATCTGCAAGGGGGGCGGCTCAGGCGTTTGGGCCAGTACCCCGGCCAGCTTCTGCCTGGCGAACCCGGCGGCGACGATGCCCACCTGCCCCTGGCCCTCGGCCCGGTTCGATGGCCACTGCTCGAAGGTTCTCTCCACTTCAGACAGGACGGTCTGCAGGCGCCGGTGGAAATCCACGACATAGGCTGGCAGGACGTTGAACCGCTCCGGCCTCCGCTGGAAGTGTGCCAGGGGCTGGCTTGGCGCCGCAGCCGGAGCCACGCCGGCGTGGGCCAGGGTCGCTTCGGCCAGGGCCCGCGTGATGCGCACCACCACGGGCACGGTGAACCGCTCTGACAGCTCGAAGGCCTGGCGCATGACCCCGCGGGCCTCGCTGGCCGACACTGGCTCCAGCAGGGGCACTTCGGCCGCCACGGCCAGCAGCCGCGAGTCCTCCTCGTTCTGCGATCCCCAGCCGCCCGGATCGTCGCCCACCAGGATGACAAAGGCCCCATCTCCCGGGGCCAGGTTGCTCACCATGAGCGAGTCGAGCGCGACGTTGAGGCCCACACTCTTGAGGCAGAGCAAGGAGCGGATCCCGGCCAGAGAAGCCCCGAAGGCAGCGTCGAAAGCCGATTTCTCGTTGCTGGCCCATTCGATGCGGGTGCCATCGCCGGCCAGGCGCAGCAGGGCGTCGACGGTGGCCGTGCTTGGCGAACCGGGATAGCCGGTCACGAACTGCACGCCGGCGTCCAGCGCGCCGTAGGCCAGGGCTTGGCTACCTGTGATCTCGGTCATGGCTTCATCCTTGTACCTGCAACCAGGTGCACTCGGTGGCTTATACAACAGGGGTTCGAGCCAGGTGCGGTCAAGGCCGAGTCCCTCTCCCGGGCGAGCCCACGCTGCCGGCAGCTCTAGGCCGCTGGCTCTGGCTGCACCAGGATCTTGAGCGCCCCGCGTGCCCCGGCGTGTTCCAGGGCCGCCACGGCCTCGTCCAGGGGATAGACCGCCTCGATGAGAGGCTCCACGGACACCAGCCCTTGCTCCAGGAGGCGGAGGGCGGCCGGGAACGGCCCGCAGCGCGAGCCCACGATCCGGATCTCGTCGACCACGAGCTGCGACAGGTCGGTGGCTACCAGCCCGTGGTAGGTGCTCTTGAGCACCAGCGTCCCTTCCGGGCGCAGCATCTGGCGTGCGGTGTCGAAACCCCCGGCTTGCCCCGTGCACTCGACCACCAGGTCTGCGCCCGCTGGCAGCCCATCCCTGTCCAGGGCCACCGCGATGCCCCGGGCCGCCAGGATGGCGAGTTTCTCGGGGTGACGGCCGATGACCAGCAGGTGGCAGCCGGTCAAGGCCAGCACCTGGGCCACCAACAAGCCGAGCTTGCCATCGCCCAGGACCACCACCCGGTCCGACGGCCTCAGGTGTACCTGGTCGGGGATGCGGCAGGCGGCAGCCAGCGGCTCGACAAAGACAGCGGAGCGGTCCGGTATCTCCTCCGGGACCGGATGCAGGTTCTCGACGGGCAGGCAAAAGTACTCTGCCAGCGCCCCGTCGCGGCCCCGGATGCCCAGGGCGGTGCGATTCGGGCAGTGCGTCCGCCGCCCGGCACGGCAGGCCTGGCACGTGCCGCAGGAGGCATTGATCTCACCCACCACGCGCCGGCCTACGAGACGGGGGTCCTCGGCCTGGTCTACCACGGCTATGAATTCGTGGCCCAATACGCCGCGGAACCCGGCATAGCCCCTGACCACCTCCAGGTCGGTGTTGCAGATGCCTGCCAGGAGCGTGCGCAGGCGCACCTCGCCGGCCGCTGGTTGGGGGAGCGGGTAGTCGGACGACAGCCGCAGCCCGTCGTCGTATACGACGGCCTTCACGCAGGTCCTCCTCTAGCGACGGTGCCCGTAGATGGTCGCCTCGGTTTCTTGGACGACGATCTGTTCCAGGCAGAGGGGATAGTCGGCGGGGTACCAGCTCATCGCGTCCAACAGGAGTTCTTCGACCTGGTCCTTGATGAACTTGGGGGTCATGAAACCCGCCACTGAAACGTTGTCGACCTCGACCTGCGGTGCACAGTCCACGACGATGACCATGCCCGTGGCTTTGGCGTTGAGCTGGAAGCCCAGGACGTTCACCCTGCCGGTCACGACCAGCCCGTCAGGTTTCATATCCACCTGGACGTTACGGAAGGGCAGTTCGGGGTTGTCCTGGGCCAGGGTCGCGATCTCGCGGTTGAGGGTCTCTTCCGTGTAACGGATCTCTACAGGCCGGTTCGAGGCGGAGCGATCCATCTCGGCGTCCAGGGCGCTCAGGCTGCTGATGGCGGGATCTGCCAGGAGCAGCGGGGCGCTGACGAGGGGTGGCGGCGGGGCCGTGCTCTCGGTCTCCTCGGTCGGGCTTGGCGCCGGCGTAGACGTGGCCGGAACATAGACCACGGCGGAAGGTTGTGGTGCCGGTGTGCGGTAGGCCGGCGCTGAGGCCTGGGCCACTGGCAGGCCCTCGGTCACTGCGGCTGGCTGCGACGTCTGGGCCGGCGTTCTTGTGGCAGCAGGCGCCGAAATGCCCCGAGACACATCCTCGATAACAGATACAGCGGTAGCTTGACCCTGGCGCATCAGGGTCTCAAAGCCCAGATCAACACTGTCGCTGACCATCAAGCCGATGATCCCGGCGATGGCAACCCACAGGACCAGGTTCCCTACCGCCAGGGCGGTCAGCACGTACCAACGGCTTCCTCTAATAAACATCCAGACATTACCTCCCTTGGCTGCCCTTCTTAGACGTACCAGGCAGCCCTCCAGTTCCCTCCATGCGGGCGAGCAACTCCTCGAGCTTTTCCACGCGGGCCTGTGTCAAGGGATGGTCGGGTAGGAAAGGACAGGTGTGCGAGGCCTGGGTGGATGCCTGATAGGTGCCGATCTGCCTCGCCAGGTCCATGATCTCGGTCTTGTCCATGCCGATCAGCGGGCGCAAGATCGGCTTCTCGATCCCGTGGGAGATGACTTCCAGGTTCATCACGGTCTGGCTGGCCACCTGGCCCAGGGAATCGCCGGTTACCAGGGCAGATGCGCCCATGTCGGTGGCGATTTCGGCTGCCTTGGCCAGCATCACGCGCTTGCAGAACAGGCAGGTCCACCGCTCTGCATGCAGCTCCCGCAGCTGGGCCAGCACAGGAGCCAGCACCTCTTCGTGGGAAAGCGTGATCAGCTTCAGTGACCAACCGTAGGCGTAGCGGTTGAGCGCTTCGACCAGGGCCTCGACCTGCTCTGTCTGGGCCGGGCTCGTGCTAAAGTGCACGGGAATGACGCCGCAGCCGCGTTTCATCATCAGCCAGGCGGCCACCGGCGAATCGAGCCCGCTGGAGAGCAGGGCCACCACGCGGCCCTGGCTGCTCAGTGGCAGCCCGCCCGGGCCGGGGATCACCTCGCCAAAGACGAACGCCCGGCCTGTTTGGATCTCGATGCCGATCTCCAGACCGGCTTCTTTGGAAAGGTCCACCGGGGCGCCTGTGGCCGCCACGATGGCGGCTCCTACCTCCTCCTCGACTTGCGGGGAGGTGTAGGGATACGACTTGTCCGAGCGCCTGGCCCTCACGCGAAAGCTCCGTGCAGGACCCAGCCCTGCCCGCCGCGCCACGCCGGTCGCCTCCCGGGCGATGGCCGCCAGGTTGGGGTGCGTCCCGTCCGCCGGGGTGCCCACCACTTGCACCGGGCTGAGCGATACGATGCCAAACACCCGTTTTACGGCCTCGACAGCAGGCCGAACCTCGCCGGTCTCCAGGTAGATGCGCTGGCCCTCCTGCCAGACCTCGCCTTCGAGGCCGTTCGCCTTGAGGCAGCGGCGCACGTTGCGCCGCAGTTTTCGCAAGAAGAAGGCGCGGTTCTGGCCCTTCAGGGCAATCTCACCGTACCGTAATAACAACAGTCCCATCTACAACCATCCGTTTTCCAGATACCAATCCGCCGTCTCCTGAATGGCCGTCCCCAGATCGGAGGCTGGCCTGTAGCCCAGCTCGCGCCCGGCTTTTTCGGCGGTGCAGAGCCAGTACGGCTGGCGCATGTCGATAATTCGCTGGTCGTTGAGCAGGGGCGTCTTGCCTGTAAGCCGGGCCTGCGCCCTGGACCAGGATGCGATAAAGGACAGCAGCGGGTCAGGCACGACGATGTGCACCGGCCGTTTGCCCAACGAACGGGCGATGGCCTCCGCCAACTGGCGGTGGCTCGTGGCAAAGCTGGAGGCATAATAGAGCGAGCCTGCCGCCCTGTCACTCTCCAGAGCCAACAGGATCAGCGCCACCAGGTCATGTACGTAGGCCAGGCTGAGCAGCTGCTCATTCCGGCCCGGGTACAGGCTGACACGCCACTTTACGAGTTCGAAGTAGCTAAAAAAGTCGCGGTCCCGTGGCCCGAACACGGCTGCCGAGCGGATGATGGTCGCCGGCAACGCCGGGTTCATGGCCGTCAGGGCCCGCTCTGCGGCCAATTTGCTCTTGCCATACCACGTGACCGGTTGCGGCGGATAGGCCTCGTCCACCGGTCTATCCCTGCCCGGCGCCGGTCCTGCCGCTGCCTGGCTCGACAGGAACAGGAAGCGTTCCAGGTTCGGGTTGGCCTCCAGCGCCGTCCGGGCCAGAGCTTCTGTCCCTGCGGCGTTGACGCGCAGGAAGGTCTGCTCGTCGGGCGCGCGGGTCAGGGCAGCGCAGTGGCAGACGGCATCCACGTCCTGGCATGCCGCAGCCAGGCCTGCGCCGTCCCGCAGGTCGGCACCGACCCGCAGGTCGGCATAGGCCCACTCTACCGGCAGGTCGCGGATGTAGACAAGGTCACTGCTCTGGCGCACCATGCAGCGCACCCGGTAGCCGCGTGCCAGCAGTGCCTCGGTCAGGTGGGAGCCGACGAACCCGTTGGCTCCTGTCACCAAAACCCTGTCGCCTGGCTTAACCAAAGTCACACACCGTCCGTTCAGCCACCCTCCAACCCCCGACCTCTGGCCCCAGCTCCAGGATCGGGCCCAGGTTCTCGTGGCCGATCACAGAGCGCGTTGAGCCAAGGGGGAAGAGGTAGGGGCTACGATGCAGTTGAAGCGGGCCCCAATTACTGCCATGGATGCCGCCGGACCTGGTCCGGATCTTGACCGGGTCAGGGCGCGGCAGGGCCGGTTCGGGCACGTCCAGGTACCGTAGACACGACAAACCGCTCCAGTAGAGCGGCTTGTGGACAGCCCCCAAAGCCCTGCCGGCGATATAGCACGGCACGGTGACCTCGAATTGGAGCGCCTTCATCGATAGATTCGCGTGTCAAGCGTCACGGGGGGCAGTCTACCACAGGCCTGGCTTTTTGTCAACGAAATGAGGAAATATCGCCTCCGTTGACAAAACGGCTGGTAGCTGCTATCATCCTGGGGCTGGCCCCTCAATGACATCGCTCCGGGGCACGCCAGCGGGGGAGAGACGCGATGAAGAGAGAATATCCTCAAGCACCAATTGTAGCCGTCGGTGCCGTCATCCTCGACGGCGAGCGCATCGTCCTGGTGCGGCGGGACCGCGAGCCGTCCCGGGGCCTGTGGACCTTCCCGGGGGGTGCCGTCGAGCTGGGAGAAGCCATCCACGACGCGGTGCGTCGCGAGGCCCTGGAGGAGACCGGCCTGGTCATAGAGGTAGGCGAAGTGGCGACGGTCATCGACCACGTCGTCCACGATGCCGGCGGCGGGGTCGTCTACCACTATGTCATCGTCGATTATCTGGCCCGGCCCACGGGCGGCACGCTGCGTGCCGGCAGTGACGTGAGCGATGCCCGGTGGGCGACCCTCGCCGACGTGGAGGCCCTGGAGATGACGGGCCCGGCCCAGGAGTTTGCCCGCCAGCTCCTAGCCCGCAGCGGCTAAGAACGCCTCGACCTGGGCCAGATCGGGCAGGCCCCGCCGGCCACCCAGCGTCTGGCAGTTGAGGGCGGCAACGGCATTGGCAAACTCGGCCACTCGCCCGAGCGCCCACCCCTGCAACATGCCGTAGATAAAGGCACCGTGGAAGGCGTCGCCGGCGCCCGTGGTGTCGACCACCTCGACGGAGAAACCGGGCACCGTCAGGTGCTCGATCGTATCATCTCCGCCTGGATCGCGGCTCCGAACCCATACCTGGCAGCCGCGCTCGCCGAGGGTGACCACCAGGAGCTCGGGACCGAGCTGCAGCAGCGTCCGCGCGGCTTCCTCCCGGGATGCCGAGCCGGTGTAGGCCGCCGGGAACGGCTCTGCGACCACCAGCCAATCCACCAGGGGCAGCAGCGCTTCCAGGCCAGGCCGGGGATGGTTGCCGTCAAAGCAGACCTTGACGCCTGCTTCCCGGGCCCAGCCGGCGGCGACGATGGCTGCGGGCAGGAACTGCCCGTCGAGGTGCAGCACCCTGGCCGACTGGACATAGGCTCGATCCACCTCGTCCAAGGCTAGCGCCTGGGGCTGCACGCGGGGGTGGCAGAAGATGGCCCGCTGGCCGGTCCCCTGCTGCACGAGGATGGCACAGACGTTGGTGCCCGCCCGGGGGTCTACCCGCAGCCGGGACACGTCGACGCCCACACGCGCAAAGAGGTCTTGCAGGGTGCGGCCTTCGCGATCCTCTCCGAGCACGCCGAGGTACCCTGCCCGTGCGCCCAGGCGGGCCAGGGCTGTCAAGGCCGTGCCCACCGGGCCGCCACCATCGTGCACCATGTCCGCCAGGTGGATCCCGGAGACGCTGTCGAAGTCGGGCATCTCGTCCACGTCCGCCAGGCAGAGCAGGTCGTAGGCGCAGTATCCCAGGCCGGCGACGTCCAGAGGGCGCCCTGCCTTGTCCTTCCCCTCACCGGCGAGCTTGCGGCCGGTGCGTGCCCGCAGGGGAAGCTGATAGGGCGGGATCGGCCGGCTGCGCACGCGCCGGCGGGCCAGGGGCGCCATGGCCCTAGCCGTCCTGCTCCGAGCTTACCAGGCGCCGCAGCGCGGCCTCGTCGATGACCGCCACGCCCAGCTTCTCCGCCTTGGTGAGCTTGGAGCCGGCTCTCTCGCCAGCCACCAGGTAATCAGTGTTGCCGCTCACAGAGCCGGTCACCTTGCCGCCGTGGGCTTCGATGTAGGCTTTGGCCTGGTCCCGGCTCATCGCCGGCAGCGTGCCCGTGATCACAAAGGTCAGGCCCTCGAGGGGTTGCGGACCTGCTGGCTCGACCGCCTCGGCCTCGGTGCGAACCCCCGCCTCCTCCAGCTTCTGCAGGATCCGGCGATTGGGCTCGCGGGCGAACCAGTCGACGACGCTTTCGGCCAGCTTGGGGCCGATGCCCGGGATCTGCTCCAAGTCTGCGCGCGACGCGGCGGCGAGCGCGGAGAGGGAGCCGTAGTGGTCCACCAGTGCCCGTGACACCGTGATGCCTACGCCCTGGAGGCCCAGCGCGGCCAGGAGGCGGGTTGGGCCCCGCTCCTTGCTGGCCTGAATGGCAGCCAGCAGGTTGTCGACCTTTTTCTCGGCGAAACCCTCCAGCGGCAGGAGCTGGTCCTGCTGCAGGTAGTAGATGTCGGCCACGTCGTGCAGCAGGCCGAGCTCCACGAATAGCTCGGCCTGGCGGATGCCAAAGCCCTCGATGTCCATGGCACCCCGGCTGACGAAATGCTCCACGCTGCGCACCAATTGGGCCGGACAGGCGCTGTTCACGCAGTAGTAGGCGACCTCCCCCTCGGGACGCTGTACCGGTTCGCCGCACGAGGGGCACCGCTCGGGCATGTGCCATGGCTGGGTGCCCTCTGGTCGCAGCTCGAGCACGGGGCCCAGAACCTGTGGGATGACCTCGCCGGCCCGCTTGACGACGACCATGTCCCCTTCGCGGATGTCGCGCTCGGCCACATAGTCGGCGTTGTGCAGGGTGGCGTTGCTCACCGTCACGCCACCGATGCGGACCGGTTCGAGCTCGGCGGCCGGGTTCAGGGTCCCGGTCCTCCCGACGTTGACCACGATGCGGTTCAGGCGCGTGACCGCCTCGGGGGCGGGGTACTTGTAGGCGGTCGCCCAGCGCGGCGCGTTGCCCACAGCGCCGAGCCGTTCCTGCGTGGCGAAATCGTCGATCTTGATCACCAGGCCGTCCGCCTCAAAATTGAGCGTCTCGCGCACGTCCTCCCACTCGACGCAGTAGGTCACCAGCTCGTCGAAATCGACAAAGCGTCGATTGTGGTTACTGACCGGAAAGCCGAGCTCGCGCAGATAGTCCAGCGCCTGCCACTGGCTGGCCAGCTCTGGCCCACCTTCCAGCTCTATGACCTGGTAGCAGAAGAGCTTCAGCGGCCTCGAGGCGGTGATCGCCGTGTCCAGGACGCGCAGGCTGCCTGCAGCCGTATTGCGCGGATTGGCATAGGTCCGTTTGCCGGCGGCTGCCTGCTGGCGGTTGAAGTCCTCGAAGGCATCGATGGGCATATAGGCTTCACCGCGCACCACGATCCGCGCCGGGGCTTGTGCGCCGCCGGTGACCGGGATCCCGAGCGGCAGGGCCTTGACCGTGCGCAGGTTCGGCGTAATGTCCTCGCCGCGGATGCCGTCGCCGCGGGTGGCACCCAGGGTAAAGGAGCCATCGACGTAGTGCAGGACCACGGTCAGGCCGTCGATCTTGGGTTCGACCACGTAGGCTGGCTCGGGCTGTTCGGCGGGCAAGAGCCGGAGGAACCGGTCGCGCCAGGCGCGCAATTCCTCGGGGTTGAAGGCGTTGCTCAGGCTGAGCATGGGCCGGGGATGCTGGACTGCCGTGAACTCGGCCCGGATCTGGCCGCCGATGCGTTGGGTTGGCGAGTCGGGGGAGACCAGATCGGGATGGGCTGCCTCCAGCTCCTGCAGCTCCCGGTACAGGGCGTCGTAGGCGTCGTCGCTGATGACCGGGTCGTCGAGCACGTGGTAGCGATAGATGTGATATTGCAGCTGCTCCTGCAGCTCCTGGATCCGTTTGGCTGCATCCATATGCCGCACCTCCTGCCTGGCTAGTTGTGGTCTGGCCCTATTTTATCATGGATCGGCTGTAGAAGAAAGCCTCCCCGGGCGCTCCAAACGGCCGGGGAGGCGATGGTCCAGGGAGGGGCCCGCAAACTGGGTCATAGCGGAAAGATGTGGTGCTTGCGCAGCGAGAGGTAGCGCTCGGCGATGAAGGTCAGGGGTTTCTCGGCCAGGATGAACTTTTCGGAGAGCAGGGCCAGGACCTGATCTAGCCCGCCCACCTCAGCCTGGGGCTGCTCGCTTGCCAGGTGGTAGAACGTCCGGCCATAGGTCTCATAATCCTCGAGGTTCTGCAACAGCGAACTCCGCACGCGGAGCTGCGGCCCGCTGTGCCGGGAATAGAGCTGGCGCGCGCCGATATGCTCGGGAAAGATGCCGGCGAGGAAGAGGCAGGCGTCTCCGACGCGCTGGTAGGCCTGGAAGCGCTGCTTCTCCTCCAGCATCTGCGCATAGCGAACCAGGCTATCCACGTCGAGATCGTTCACGCGCAGGCGGTACCAGATGCCGCGCCTGACCCGGATGGGAATGGTCGTGCTCTGGATGCGGGTGTAGGAGGCCAGCATCGAGGCCAGATAGTCGCATACCTCCGGCTGCTGCAGTAGATCGACGACCCGTTGGGCGTCAAAGAGGACCACCTTCTGCAGGTTGCGGCGCTCGATGGTGTACATCTCTTTCTGCAGGTCCCGCCGGGCCCTCAACACCAGGACCTGGAAGAAGAATCGGGGAGAGACTGATAGCAGGATGTCGTCGTTGTGCATGAGCTCCTGGAAGAGCTTGTCGTCCTGGAGCATGGCCTCCAGGAGCTCCGTGTCATCCTGAAGCACCTCGACCACGTGCTGCGGGTCGGCACGCTCGGGAACGAGGGTGCTGACCAGGAACTGCAGATCCTGAGCTGTCCAGGTTCTACCTGCTGTGTCCATATTCTCACCTTCCCAGGAGCGAGCCACCGGCCCACCTTCTGTGGGCTCTACGCAATGGCTGCTTCACCCCCATTGTAAACCAAAACGCCGCATCGGGCAAGGGAGGTCGTTCAGCGCCGCTATTCACCCCTGACAGGGGAGCGTCAGGGTCTCCTACCTCTGGACGGTGCGCTGGGGCAGAAGCAGGGGGCGGGGCGATGGAGTGGGTCTAGCCCTGGCTTGAGGAAGGCCGCCGGCTGACCATGAGGCCCGGCTGGCACTGCCGGCAGAAATTGGTCGTCCGGCGGGCGCGCGTGACCTTGCTGATGGTGGTGCCACAGCGCGGGCAGGCTTCGCCCGTTTTGCCATGCACCGCCAGGAAATCGCGGATCTCCACGTCGATGGCATCCCCGACGCGGCTGCGGAGCGTGTCGATGGCGTTGGCCAGCACCTCGCGCATGGCGTGGTACAGCCCGGCGACCTCTTCCTGGTCGAGGCTGGGGCGGCGGCGAAAAGGATAGATCTCGGCTTGCCAGCAGATCTCGTCGGCGTAGGCGTTGCCGATGCCTGCCACAAAGCTCTGGTTGGTCAGTATGCCCTTGATCTCGCCAGGATGCCGGCGCAGCCGCAGGCGGAAGGCATCCAACGACAGGCCGGGATCGGTTGCCTCGGGACCCAGATCGGCCATGGTCGGGACCTGCGAGAGATCCGCCGCCAGGTAGACTTTGCCCATGTCCTTGGCGTCGTGATAGCGCAGTTCTTGCCCGTCTGCGAAGCGCAGCACGATGGCGTCGCGGACGCGGTCCCGGCCCAGGGGCTCGCCGTAGCGGATCCGACCGGCCAGCATGGGGTTGACGACGAGGTGGGCGCCTTGCTCCAGGGGCAAGAGCAGGAACTTGCCCCGGCGCTGGACGTCGACAAAGTGATGCCCTTCCAGATGCCCGGCCAGGTCACCGCCCAGGAGGTTGCGCACCACCAGCGGCCGCTGCACCCTGGCTGAGACAACCGGCTTTCCTACCAGGCGCGGGGCCAGGTATTCGCGGATGACCTCCAGGTCAGGTAGCTCTGGCATGGCCTATTGCATCCCTCTCGTTGCAGGCGCCTTGTACGCACCCCCGGCATCCGCCGGTGGAGCCAACGGGGGCTGGGGGACCTCAGTCGTCGCCTTCTGGTTGTACCAGCGTGATGACGCGAAAGCGCTCGGCGTAGCCCATCCCCTGCTCCTGGCCCGCCTCCGCGCTCCATTCCTTGATGCGGTCGGTAGGATCCCAGTCCTCCAACTGGCTGGCGTGCTCGCGCAAGGCCGCTATCTTGGTGTCTATCGTCTCCGAGATGTCGACCCAGACGTTTGAGTGGTCGTTGCCATAGACGTACACCTGGTGCACCCGGTGGGGATCGCCTGCCTCGGGCCACAGGAGGGGCATGGCGCTGGCCGGGGCGATGGCATCCAATGCCGCCTGGCCGGCTGCGCGGTGATCGGGATGGTTGATATAGTTGTCCCGGCCGAAAAGCCGGGTGGGATCGCTGGTCAGCACCACCTCCGGCTTGTAGTGGCGGATGGCGCCTACCAGGTCTCTTCTCAGGCGCAGGCTGGGAACCAGCTGCCCGTCGTCGTAGCCCAGGAAGATGACCTCCTGGACGCCCAGCCTGGCACAGGCCGCCCGCTGCTCCGACCGCCGGATCTGGGCCAGCTTCTGCCGCGTCATGTCCGGCGCCTGGGTACCTGCGTTGCCGTCGGTGCAGACCACGTAGGTCACCCGGCAACCGGCGCGGGTCCACAAGGCCAGCGTCCCGGCCATGGTGAACTCGGCATCGTCAGGGTGGGCCACGATCACCATGGCCGAGTTGGGTATGCCGTTCCTATCCATGTTCTTCTCCATGTGTGCTCGATGAGTTGCAGCTATTCGCCGGCCCGGATCTGCAGCAGCCCGATGGCCTGGCTGACCTGCAGGTCGGCCCGGTTTTCCGCAGTGTCGTATCCTGGCGAGGTGATGACGTCGCCCTCGTGCTGGTAGCCTGCCGGGACATCGCGGCTGGCCAGCCCCGTGTCAGCCTGGATGCGGACGGCCATGCCCTCGGGCACGATGATCAGGGTCTGGCCGATGGCTCCCTCGAGGCTGCCCTCAAAGCGTCCCGCGGCGGGCAGCGTGACCTCCAGCCGGCCGAGGCCGAAGTTGACCTGCAGGTCGCTCAGGGTCAACCCGGTCAGATCCAGCACCGCCTCACCCGCGCCCAGGTCAGCATCCAATGCCAGCGTGGCGCCGGGGCTGAGGCCCAGGTCCCACACGCGCTGGTCGTTCCAGCCCCAATTGAACGGCCCCCACGATCCCTGCGTCGTGCGCAGTCGATAGGTGGCCCGGCTGCCGGTCACAGAGAAATCCTGGTCGATCCGCTCACCGCCGGCGAGGTTGATCTCGCCCTCGACCAGGTTGGCTGCTTCTGGCAGCGCTTCGATCTGCAAGACACCGACCCCGGGGTCGACCATGACCTCTGCCTGGGTGGCGTCCCCCAGCGCCTGGCTGATCTGCTCTGTCCTCAACTCCCCGCCGAGCTGGATGCTGCCTGACAGCGTGATCCAGAGGGCCACGGCCAAGATGGCCAGGACCAGCAAGGTTGCCACCAGCGAGCCCAACATCGAGCGGCGCCCGATGAGCAGGTCCAGTCCGGCGGCGACCAGCAGGATTGGCCACAGGCGCAGGAGCGTCCACCAGATGCTCCATTCCACGATGCCCAGCGTGTTCAGCAGCAGGACAACGCCGGCGGCGATCAGGATCACCGGGCCAAAAATACTTACGCCTCGAGATCTCTTTTCGTCCATGTCCAGTTCCTCCCTAGCCGAAGCCGTTGATGATATGGTCAAACTTTATTGTACACCACAAAAGCCGGCTGTCAAGTGCTGTGCGGACTCGCGCCAGGAGGCTGGGGCATTTGACGGCGTGCAGGCACCGTGCTACAATGGCGCGCATGCGTAAAGTAGGCGCTTTACCCTGGTTTCTCGGGCTCGGCATCCTCGTCGCCGTCGTGGCGGTCGCTACCTTGGTGATCCTGTCGGGCACAGGGGGTGTGCGATTGGAGGCCATCTCGCCCGGCGACGGGGCCGGTGACGTGGCGATCACCGCCCCTGTCCGGCTCTCTTTCTCCGAAGCCATGGATCCGGGCAGCGTGGAGGCCCACTTCTCCGTCGAGCCCCCCGTCGAGGGCCGGTGGGTTTTCGAGGGGACGGATGCCACATTCTGGCCAGCGGCCGCCTGGAGCCCGGCGCGAGCATACACCATCACCCTGCAGGCTGGAGCGACTGCCGGGCCGGGGCGTGAACTGCAAGAGGACCGGGTCTGGCAGTTCGAAACCCGGGAACCCCAGCTTCTGTACCTGCAGCGCACCGCCGTGGGCGGGGAGGTGCGGCAGCTATTTGCCGCGGTTCCCGGAAGTGGCCAACCCCGGCAGCTAACCGAGCATCCCCTGGGCGTCTTTGACTACGCCGTGCACCCCCAGGGAGAGGCCATCGTCTACAGCGTGCTGCGGGAGGATGGTGGCAGTGACCTGTGGCAGATGGACCGCCAGGGGCAGAAACAGCGCCTGCTCCTGGCATGCCCGGAAGAAGCCTGTCTGGGTCCGGCCTGGTCGGCGGGCGGTGACCTGCTCGCCTTCGAGCGCCGCGGCATCTGGGCCGGCGCCCCAAACCTGGACCCCCAGGCGGCCCGTATCTGGCTGCTGGATCCGGAGAGCGGCGAGGACCGGCCCCTGTTTGACTACGACGTGCCCCTGCACTCGCCCGTCTGGGCGCCCGCTGGCCAACTCCTGGCCTATCTCAGTCCCGTGGCCTCTGGCATCGAGGTCTATGACCTGGTCACCGAGGAACTCTTCCAGTTCGGCAGCGAGTGGGGTGCTGTGCCGGCCTGGTCACCCGATAGCCGCCACCTGGTGGTGCCCGAGCTCATGCTGGTGGGCGAGGACATGGTGGTCCGCCTTTTGCGGCTGGATCTGGATGGCGGCGGGGTCCTGGACATCAGTGGGCAGGAGGAGATGGTGCAGGACGTGGCCCCGGCCTGGTCCCCTGGCGGGGGCTGGATCGCCTTCGGCCGGCAGTTGCTGGACGCAGAGCGCTGGACGCCCGGGCGCCAGATCTGGCTCAGCCGGCCGGACGGCAGCGAGGCCTATCCCCTGCTGCAAGAGCCCATGGCCGACCATTTCGCCCTTCGCTGGCGGCCCGACGGGGCGGTGCTGGCCTACTTGCGCGAGGACCTATCGCAGGGCCCCCAACCTCAGCCAGACGTAGCGGTCTGGGTCTATGACCTGGTGCGCCGCGAAACGACCTTCGTTGCCGGGGATGCGGTGCTTCCGGGGTGGCTGCCATAACGAACGGGCCGCCAGCCCCCAGCAAGCCCGAGGTGCCGTTCGTAGTAGCGGCTTCAGCCGCATCCCGGGCAGCCGAAAAAGCGCTAAAGCGCTCACTACGAACGGGCCTGCGGCCCTGGTACCTCGCCGTCCGGCAATTGACACCTACTATAAAACCCGGTATACTGTGTTGTAGGCCGATTTCTTAAGTAGATGACAAGATGCGACTGAAACACCTTGATCTCCAGGGCTTCAAGACCTTTGCGTCCCGCACCGAGTTTGCCTTTGACGGTGGCATCACGGCCATTGTGGGGCCGAATGGCAGTGGTAAGAGCAACATTGCCGATGCCATCCGCTGGGTGCTAGGGGAGCAGAGCTACCGGAGCCTGCGGGCCAAACGCACCGAGGATATGATCTTTTTCGGCAGTTCTGCGCGTGCGCGCCAGGGCATGGCCACGGCTTCGCTCATGCTGGACAATGCCGACGGCTGGCTGCCCATCGATTTTTCCGAGGTGAAGATCACCCGCCGGGCCTACCGCTCTGGAGAAAACGAATACCTTCTGAACGGCAGCCGGGTGCGCCTGCGGGACATCAGCGAGCTGCTGGCCAAGTCGGGCCTTGCCCGGCGGACGTACACCGTCGTGGGGCAGGGGCTGGTGGACGATGTGCTCAGCCTGCGGGCCGAGGATCGCCGGGCGCTCTTTGAGGAAGCTTCGGGCATCACGCTCTACCAGTCAAAACGGGCCGAAGCCATCTCGCGCCTGGAGGAGACCCGCGCCAACCTGGTGCGCATCAACGACATCGTCAACGAGGTAGCCCCTCGCCTGCGGCGGCTCGAGCGCGAGGCCGAGCGGGCCGAGCACCACGCCCTGCTGACCAAACAGCTCGACGGCCTGCTGCGGACCTGGTACGGCTATCGCTGGCGGGAGGAGCAGCTAGGCCTGCAACGCACGCAGGATGCCCTGAACCGGCGCGAGGTCAGTCTGGCCAAGCGGCGACAGGCGTTGGAGACCCTGGACGACGCCGTGGCGACCCTGCGCGACCAGCATGCCCATCTGCGCAAACAGTTGGGCGACTGGCACCGGGAACGGGCAGAGCTCCGCCAACGCCTGGAAGGCGTGCAGCGGGACCTGGCGGTCCTGCGCGAGCGGGCCCGGCTTCTGGCCCGCCAACAGGACGAGCTGCGGAGCGAGCTGGCCGGCCTGGAAGCCCAGGCCCAGGTGGTGGACGAGCGGGCCTCTGCGGCCCAAGGAGAGCTGGTCCGGGCCCAGGCCATGCTCCGCGAGAAGGAAGACCTGGTCCGCGGGGCCCAGGCCGGGCTGGATGCCCACGAAGCACAGCGCAAAGAGCTCTCCCAGGCGTTGGCCCAGGCCCAGAGCCGGCTCCTGGAGCTGGCGACCAGGATGGCCGACCGGCGTAACCGGCTGGATCAGATCGACGAGCGGCGCGAGGCCCAGGCCCAGGAGCGTGCTGCCCTCGAGGCCTCGCTGCATAGCCAGCGCACCGAAGAGGAGCGTCTCCGGGCACGCATTGCCGGACTCGCTGCCGAACAGGCGCGCCTAGCCTCTGAGGCCGGATCGCTGCAGGCGGAAGCGGGCCAGCTTGAGGCCACGCTGGCGGAGAACGGGGATCGCCGCGCCGCGCTGGAGGGGGACCTGGCCGAGGCACGGCGCCAATTGGAACGCTACGAGGCTCGCTACGACCTGCTCAGCCGCCTGCGGGCCGAAGGTGAGGGGCTGCATGCTGGCGTCAGAGCCGTGCTCCGTGCCGCAGCGGCACGGGCGCTGGCAGGTATCCTGGGCACCGTCGCCCAGCACATGCAGGTGCCGGGTGAATACGAGGTGGCCATCGAAGTGGCCCTGGCTGGGCACGTCCAGGACCTCATTGTCGAGTCGTGGGCCGATGCCGAGAGGGCCATTGCTTTCCTGCGTGAGGGCCAACGCGGGCGGGCTACCTTCCTGCCGCTGGATACCGTCCGCCCGGCTTCCAGGCTGCAGGTGCCCGGTGGTGAGGGTGTGATCGGCCTGGCCTCCGACCTGGTCGAGGCAGAACCTCGCCTGGCCGCGGTGCTAGATATGCTCCTGGCCCGGACGGTGGTGGTGCGGGACCTGCCGGCGGCTCGCCGGGTCTTTGACCGGCTCCGGGGGGGCTTTCAGATTGTGACCCTCTCGGGCGAGGTGCTGCGCTCCAGTGGCACGGTGACGGGCGGGGAGGGCCAGAAGCAGGCCCAGGGCCAGGTACTGGCCCGGGAGCGGGAATGGCGCGAACTGCCCAACGTCATCCGCCAGGCCAGGGCACGCCACAGTGACGTCGAAGAGGCCCTGGCAGAGGCCCAGGCCACAGCGGCCGGCCTGCGCGCCCGGCTGGCCGAGATCCAGGCCCGGCACGGGGAAAAGACAGAAGCCATCAACGGCGTTCAGGTGCGAAAGCGTGACCTGGAGCAGGAACTGGCCCTGGCCGGGCAACAGCTAACCATGCAGGAATCCCAGATGGCCCAGCTCGACGAGGAGGGGGTTGAGCTGAGCCGGCGTGAGTCGGCGCTGCACGCCGATCTGGAGCAGATGCAGGCCGGCAGAGGTTCCGAGGAGGAGCGGGTAGCGGCGCTGCAAGGCCAGCTCGATGCCCTCTCCGGCGATGCCCTCTACCGGCGCCTCTCTGAGGCGCGCACGTCCGAGGCTGTGGCCCGCGGCGCCTGGGAACACCATCGCGCCACGCTGGAGGGGTTGCAGGAGCAGCAAGGCCAGTTGCGGACACAGGTCCAAGCCAAACGCCAGCGCCTGGCAGACCTCGAGGCGGAGCAAACCACCCTGGGCGAACAGATCCACAACCGCGTGTCGCGCGAGTCGGTGATCCAGGGCTGGCTGGCCTCCCTGGCGCAAAAGATCGAGCCTGCAGAGGCCGAATTGGGCCAGTTGGACGAGGATCGGGAGGAGCTGGAGGCAGAAGAGGTCACCTTGCGGGCCCGGCTGCGGCAGGCCGAGGCCAGCCACGGGCAGGCGGTGCTCGCTCACGGCCGGCAGGAGGACCGCCTGGAGCGGCTCCGCACGCAGATCCTCGACGACTTTGGCCTGGTCGAGATGGAGCCGACGCTGGGCCTGGCCGAACAGCGCTTGCTGCCCCTGAACGGCATGGTCTCAGCCCTGCGAGCGGTCCAGGCCGTGCCTGAGGGCCTCGAGCAAGAGATCCACCAGATCAAGGCCCAACTCCGCCGGATGGGCCCTGTGAACCCCAGCGCACCTGAGGAGTACGGCGAGGTGCTGGACCGCCACACCTTCCTGACGGCCCAGGCCGCCGACCTCGAAGAGGCTGCCCGTGGCCTGCGGGAGGTGATCTCGGAGCTGGACGACGTGATGCGCCGGGAGTTTCTGGCGACCTTTGAGTCGGTCGCCTCGCGCTTCAGACAGAACTTTACAGAGCTCTTTGGCGGGGGGACGGCTCACCTGGAGCTGACCGACCCTGAGGACATAAGCTCGACGGGGGTCGAGATCGTGGCGCGACCGCCGGGCAAGCGGCAGCAGGCATTGGCCCTGCTTTCAGGCGGTGAGCGATCGCTGACGGCTGTGGCCCTCATATTTGCCATCCTGGAAGTCAGCCCGCCGCCCTTCTGCGTGTTGGACGAGGTCGATGCCATGCTCGACGAGGCCAATATCCGCCGCTTCCGGCGGGCCCTGGAGCAGCTCGGCGAACGGACCCAGTTCATCATCATCACCCATAACCGGGGCACCATCCAGGCCGCGGACCTTATCTACGGGGTCTCTATGGGGGATGACAGCGTGTCCCAGGTGATCTCGCTGCGGCTGGATGGGGACCGCATTGCCTCAGCCGATGGCAAGGCCATGGACGTCCTCAAGGACGGCTAAGGGACGCATAGCAGGCGGCTGGTACCCCTGAATTGACGGGATCGAGTCAGTCCTGCTGCAGATCGGCGGCCAGGTCGGAGAGACGGGCCTCACCCACAAACTGCCTCAGCCCTGTATCACGGTAGCCCAATCCCTCGGCGATGCGTGTCGAGGCCTCGTTGCTTTCCTCCAGCATGTAAAGCGGCTGCAGACGCTCTTCCAGCAGGTGAGCTGTGCAGGCCGATACCACCGACTTGCCCCAGCCGCGGCCCCGGGCACGGGGGTGCACGTAGACGAACACCTCCGCAAACACAGGAGAACGCCAATTCGTGCCGGCCATGGCCATCACCTGGCCCTGGGACTCGATCTGGAAACGGGGCGGGCCATCTGGTGTTGCCACTCGCTGGACGAGGACGTTGATGACGGGCTGGAATTGGCTGGGATCCAGGCGATAGATCTGGGTCAGGGTCGCCCGGCTGACTTCCATCGCGGCGCGCACAGCGGCCGCCAGGGACACAGGGACGATGACCTGATAGGGGCGGTTGGGCTCCAGGGCCGTGCGCAACAGGCTGGCCGCGGTCGCCTCATCTGGTGCGCGCAAGGTGACCAGGGGGCGGAAGAGATCGGCACCGGTCTGGCAGATGGCGATGAAACCGTCGGGGCGTTGCCCCTCGTCGTAGTGCACTGTCAGCTGGGTGCGGCGCGGATCGTGCCACAGCGCATAGTAGCTGGTCAGGGCATCGCCCGGATCGGAGGGGGAGAGCAGCGGGCGGATCGCCCGTCGGTTTTCTTTCATTGCTTGGAGGTTTTGGAGGTCCATGCCTGATTTTGCGCGGTGGCCTGTCCTGGCGATCCAGAGAGGGTAGCCCTTTCCGGGAGGGCTACCCTCTATGTCCGCCCTGTGGGCACCGCGAAGGGTCCCCTTATATCGTGATCGTCGAAGGCACGCTCAGGAGCACCTTCATATAGTTGGCCCGTTCAAAGGCGGTAGGCTCGGCAACAGCCTTATGGCTGAGGCTGCCTTTCATCTCTTCGATCGAGCTGTATTCGTGCTCCTCCATCCACAGCGTCAGCCCTGTGACCAGCTCACTGATCTTGCCGATCCCACCCTTGAGTAGCACAGAGCAGACGTTAGCGATGTCTGCGCCGGCCATGATGGCCTTGATCACGTCCTCGGGTGTATGGATACCGGTAGTCAGCGCCATCGAGGCATCCAAGTGCCCATAGAGGATGGCGATCCAGCGCAGGGGCAATCTCATCTCTGCCGAGCGGCTGAGGATCAGGTTGGGCGTCACCTCCAGGTTCTCGATGTCCAGGTCGGGCTGGTAGAAGCGGTTGAAGAGCACCAGCCCGTCGGCCCCTTCGGCGTCCAACATCGAGGCCATGTGGGGCATGGCACTGAAGTAGGGGCTGAGCTTCATGGCCACCGGGATCGTCACCTGGGATTTCACCTTTTTCATGATCTTGACGTACAGGTCCTCGACGTCATAGCTCATCAGGTGAAAATTGGTAGGAATAAAGTAGACGTTGAGCTCGACAGCATCGGCTCCGGCCTCTTCAAAACGCTTGGCGTAGCTGATCCAGCCGCCGGGTGTGATGCCATTCAGGCTGGCGATGATGGGGACGTCCACTGCTTCCTTGGCTTTGCGGATGTGCTCGACGTACTCCTCAGGCTCGCGACGATAGTCCTGAACCGGCGGAAAGTAGGTCAGCGCCTCCTGGTACATCTCGGTGCCGCGCTCCATATAGTAGGCCAGTGCCTCGGCTTCGGACTCGATCTGCTCCTCAAAGAGGGAGTGCAGGGTGACAGCTCCGGCTCCCGCATCCTCCATGCGCTTGATGTTATCGAGCTCGGCCGAAAGCGGTGAGGCGGAAGGGACGACAGGGCTCTTCAGAGACATGCCCATGTACGTCGTGGCTAGGTCGACCATTGGCTATTCCTTTCTCTCGACTCTGGGGATCGAGGGTCGGGGTTCCGAGCATCGTGACCTGGCTGGTCCCAAGCCCGGAACCCTGAACCCGACTGACTTCACGCGCTATAGTCCAACGAGGCCAGCTGCTGGTACATGCGCCAGCGCTCGTTCACGTCCTGCTGTGCTTTCGCCAGCAGCATCTCGGCCCGATCGGGATCGGTCTGGGTCAACATGCGGAAGCGAGTCTCATTGTAGGCATAGTCCTGCAATGGGATCTTGGGACCCTTGGAGTCCAGTTGCAGGGGGTTCAGCCCCTGGTCGGCCAGGCGCGGGTCATAGCGGTACAGCACCCAGGCACCCGAGTCGACCGCCTTCTTCATCTGGTCAAAGCCCAGGCGCATGTTTATGCCATGGGCGATGCAGGTGCTGTAGGCGATGACCAGGCTGGGGCCGTCGTAGGACTCGGCCTCGACGAGGGCCCTGACCGTCTGGGTGTCGTTGGCCCCCATGGCGACCTGGGCCACATAGATGTTGCCGTAGGTCATGGCGATCATGCCCAGGTCCTTCTTGGGCATGGGCTTGCCAGCGGCTGCAAACTTGGCCACGGCGGCCCTGGGCGTGGCCTTGGACATCTGGCCGCCGGTGTTGGAGTAGACCTGGGTATCGAGTACCAGGACGTTCACGTTCCGGCCCGAGGCCAGCACGTGGTCCAGGCCCCCGTAGCCGATGTCGTAGGCCCAGCCGTCGCCACCCACGATCCAGACCGATCTCTTGACCAGCCAGTCGGCCAGGCTGCGCAGTTGGGTCGCCTCGGGCGTGTCGAGGCCGGCGATCTTGGCCTTGAGCTGCTCCACGCGGGCCCTCTGGGCGGCAATGTCTGCCTCGCTGAGCTGGCCGGCATTCAGGATCCCGTCGGCCAGTTCGTCGCCGAGGGTGCCACGCAGCGCTTCGACGAGCTCGCGGGCGTATTCTGTTTGTCTGTCGGCGGTCAGGCGGAAGCCAAAGCCAAACTCCGCATTGTCCTCAAAGAGGCTGTTGGACCAGGTCGGCCCCCGGCCGTCCTGGTTGACCGTCCACGGAGTGGTGGGCAGGTTGCCGCCATAGATCGACGAGCAGCCGGTGGCATTGGAGACAAGGGACCGGTCGCCGAATAGCTGGCTGAGGAGCTTGACGTAAGGCGTCTCGCCGCAACCGGCACAGGCGCCCGAGTATTCAAAGAGGGGGCGTAGCAGCTGTGACCCCTTGACCGTGTTGGTTTTGATCTGGGTCCGGTCAAAGTCCGGGATGCCCAGGAAGAAGGCATAGTTGTCGCGCTCCTGGGCCCGCAGCGGCGGTTGTGGTGCCATGTTGATGGCCTTGCGCTTGGGCATTTTCCGGTCCTTGGCAGGGCAGACTTCCACGCAAAGGCCACAGCCGGTGCAATCCTCAGGGGCGACCTGGATGGTGGCGACCATGCCGTCGTATTCCTTACCCCGGGCTTCCACAGACTTGAACGTCTCTGGTGCGCCCTCGAGGTGAGCCGGGTCATAGATCTTGAAGCGGATGGTGGCGTGCGGGCAGGCGATAGCACACTTGGCGCACTGGATGCAGATATCCGGCTCCCAGACTGGAATCTCCAAGGCGATGTTTCGCTTCTCCCACTGCGTGGTCCCGGATGGATAGGTGCCGTCTATAGGCAAGGCCGAGACCGGCAGCAGGTCACCCCGGCGGGCCATAATCTCGGCGGTCACCTTCTGGACGAACTCGGGAGCCTCTGGCGGGACGACCGGCGGAATCTCGATGTTGCTGGTGACCTTATCCATGACCTCAACCCGGAACAGGTTGGCCAGGGTCATATCCACTGCAGCGAAATTCTTCTTGACGACAGCCTCGCCGCGCTTGCCGTAGGTCTTTTCAATGGCATCCTTGATGGCCTGGATGGCCTGGTCCCGCGGCAGCACGCCGGACAGGGCAAAGAACGCTGTCTGCATGATCGTGTTGATGCGAACGCCCATGCCGGTTTCCCGGGCTACCCTGTAGGCGTCGATGACGTACAGCTTCAGATCCTTGTCCAGGATCTGCTCTTGGACCTTGCGCGGCAGGTTGTCCCAGACCTCGTTGGAACCATAGGGTGCGTTCAAGAGGAACGTGGCACCCGGCTCGGCGCTCTCCAACACGTCGAACTGCTCCAGGAACACGAACTGGTGGCAGGCGACAAAGTTGGCCGAACTGATCAGACAGGTCTGCCGGATGGGTCGCGGGCCAAAACGCAGGTGAGAGACGGTCACGGCCCCGGCCTTCTTGGAGTCGTACTGGAAATAGCCCTGGGCATAGTTGGTCGTGTCCTCGCCAATGATCTTGATGCTGTTCTTGTTGGCGCTGACCGTGCCGTCCGAGCCCAGGCCATAAAAGACGGCCCGCACCACCTCGTCTGGCTCGATGCTGAAGTTAGGGTCATAGTCGACGCTGGTATGGGTCACGTCATCATGGATGCCCAGCGTGAAGTGGTTCTTGGGCTGTTCCTTGGCCATCTCGTCAAAGAGCCCTTTGACCATGGCCGGCGTGAACTCTTTGCTGGACAGGCCATAACGCCCGCCAATGACCTTGATGCTCCGGCCTCCCTCGGCCATGGCTGTCACGCAGTCTTGATAAAGGGGTTCACCGGCGGCTCCGGGCTCCTTGGTGCGGTCAAGGGCAGCCAGCAACCTGGTTGTTTCGGGCAGGGCACCCAGGAAATGCTCGATGCTGAACGGCCGGTAGAGCCGCACCTTTAGCAGGCCGACCTTCTCACCCTGTCCGGCCAGGTATTCCACCGTCTCGTGGGCCACCTCGGCGGCGGAGCCCATGAGTACGATCACGCGCTCCGCGTCCGGCGCACCGACGTACTCGAAGAGGCGGTATTGCCGGCCGGCGATCTCGGCGAATCTGTCCATCTGGCCCTGGACGATCTCGGGTACCTTCAGGTAATAGGGGTTGACCGTCTCGCGGGCCTGGAAAAAGACGTCGGGGTTCTGGGCCGTGCCCCGGATGAAGGGGCGCTCGGGGCTGAAGCCACGGTTGCGGTGGGCCAGGACCAGCTCGTCGTCGATCATGGCCCTCAGATCGGCACGGGTGAGCTCCTCGACGATGTTGATCTCGTGGCTGGTCCGGAAACCGTCAAAGAAGTGCACGAACGGTACCCGTGCTTCCAGGCTGGCGGCCTGGGAGATCAGGGCCAGATCCATGACCTCCTGGGGCGAGTTGCTGGCCAGCAGCGCCCAGCCGGTGGCCCGTACGGCCATGACGTCGCTGTGATCCCCAAAGATCGACAGGGCCTGGCAGGCGATGCTGCGGGCGGACACGTGAAAGACCGCTGCGGTCAGCTCACCTGCGATCTTGTACATGTTGGGGATCATCAACAATAGCCCCTGGGAGGCCGTGAAGGTCGTCGTCAGGGCGCCCGTCTGCAACGCGCCGTGCACGGCACCGGAGGCGCCGCCCTCGGATTGCAGTTCGACGACGAGGGGGACCGTGCCCCAGATGTTTGGCTCCCCGTTTGCCGAATAGGCGTCGGCGTGCTCGCCCATCGCGCTCGAGGGTGTGATGGGATAGATGGCGATGACTTCGTTGATCTTGTGGGCGACGTATGCCGCAGCCTCGTTGCCATCTATGCTTACCATTCTTCGTTCTGTCATAGAAACCCCCTGATTGGATTATAGATATTCGTTTGAGGTCCGTTGCCCGATCCTGGATGCCCCGGTGCAGGCGCGAGACACGATTTTGGCGTTTCAGAAAAAGGCGCCAGGCTAGTGAGCCTGGCGCATATAGTACCGCTCTATCGATTCGTCGTGCCTGAGGGCAGTTTCCTCAGTGAAACTACGCCTCGCTCAGAAGCGATGCAATTATATCATAGCGGTTTGGCTTTGTCAAAGGGAAGCTGAGCCAAGGGAGCTCGGCGCATTCTGGCCTAGATGCGTGTCCTGCGCATCTGGCGCTCGTACTTGCGCTGGCATTCGAGGCAGAGGGTTGCTTCGGGCAGGATCTCCAGGCGAGCCGGATCGATACGCTCGCCGCAGTCCTGGCAGATACCATATTTGCCCTTGTGTGCGGCCTGGATGGCCCGCTCGACCAATTCCAGCTTGTACTGCAGCCTTTGTACAAGGGCCCAGGTCTTTTCCCTCTCGTAGGCGTCGACGTCGGCCTCGTCGGCCGAAGGCTCAGCCATATTCCTCAGGTCGGCGCGGAGGTGCTCCAGATCCTCGAGCAGTTCCTCCCGGGTCTCTTCCAGCCTGGTGAGCTCAGTCCCCTGTTGTGTGGTTGGTGCTTTCATCGATCGGTATTCCTTCTCCCGTGATATAGCCCGGCAAGGGGAAGCGGG
>JAMJFU010000250.1 GCA_023544525.1 Anaerolineae bacterium
TACGAGATCGGCGGCATGGTGCGCAAGGACGTGTCCGAGCAACCGATGCAGCTCACCGTGCTGGCCGGCGTCATGGCCGGCATGCTGCTCCTGTGGGGGACGGGCCTGCTGATCAAGTGAGGACAGCCGGCGATGTGAAGCGATGTGAAGCGCCGTGTGGATCCCCCCGGCTTTTCGGGGCGCCGGCTTGCTGGGGCCGAGCTGCCACCTCCGCACACACTGCCCGCCCCGGCAGCTACTGCCCCGGGCCAAACACCCCTGGCAAGCCCGGGATTCCAGCTCCCGAACCTCCTCACCCCGCCTTGTAAGCCCTCACCTTGATGCTGGCGATCCTGTGCGCCAACGCCTGGGGGGTCAGGCCCGTCTCCGCCAGAAGCGCCTCGGCCGCCCCATCCCCGTCCTCGGCCAGCATCTGGGCCGCCTCCGCGCCCTCGACCTCTGCATAGTCACGCGACACGACCTCGATCCGTTCAAAGCCAGCGGCCCGCATCAGGTTGAGGTAGACACCCTCATCCAGCGCCCCGGCGATGCAGCCCGCCCAGGCATCCAGCCGGCCGCGGATGGCCTGCGGCAGGTCACCATCCACGACAATGTCCGAGATGCTCACCCGGCCGCCGGGCCGCAGCACCCGATACGCCTCGCGAAAGACAGCCTCCTTGTCCGGTGAGAGATTGATGACGCAGTTGGAGATGATGACGTCCACCGAGCCGTCGGCCAGGGGCATCTCCTCCATCTCGCCGAACCGAAAGTCGACGTTGGTCACGCCCAACTTGTGTGCATTGCGCCGCGCCAGCTTGATCATATCCGGCGTCATATCCAGGCCGATCACCCGTCCCTCTGGCCCAACCTGGCGCGCTGCCAGGAAGCAATCGATGCCGCCACCAGAGCCCAGGTCGAGCACCACCTCCCCGGGCTGCAGCCCGGCGATGGCGATGGGGTTGCCGCACCCCAGCGAAGCCCCGGTCACCGTCTCTGGCAGGCCGGCCAGTTCGTCGTCTGAGTAGAACCGCGAGCTGGGTAGCGGCTCGTCCAGCAAGACCACCTCTGCTGAGTCGGCTGCCGGACCGCAGCAACTGCTCCGTTGGCCCGGCCCGCAGCAGCTGGCTCGCTGCCCTGATCCGTCAACCTGCTGGGCGATACCGCCATACGCCTCTCGCACCGCCTCTTTGATCCGTTCGTCCTGTGCCTCTTTGCTCATCTTATACTCCTTCGATAAATATATTTCCATATGTCTATGTATAGTTGGGAAAAAGAAGAGGATCCCGCTCAGGCCTGGCAGGCCTCCTCTGCGTCGAACTTGGCCATGAGCAGGCCACAGCACTCGACCACGTTGTCGTGGTTGATGCCATAGTAGACCTGCTTGCCCTCCTTGCGGCTGGTCACCAGATCGACCTGCTTGAGCACGTTGAGGTGATGGGAGATCGTCGGCTGCGAGACGTCGAACGCCTCCACGATCTCGCCTACCGACAGTTCCCCTTGCAGGAGCATCTGCAAGATCTTCTGGCGGGTATCATCCCCCAGGGCCCTGCAGAACTCTACGCAATCGATGGCCACCTCGTGCCCCTTTCATAGATGCTTTTGAATACGTCTATATAATACCACACTTCCCGCCGGTTGTCAAGCAGCAGCCCCGCCACGATCGCGTGCCAGCGACCGAACCCACGGACCCTCTTGCCGATGCCGCCTCGATATGATATACTTGCACAAGATGGAGTGTGAGGACCGTGACGGTAAAGACAATTGGCGAGATAGAAACTTTGCTGCAAAGCCACTGGCAGACCCTGCACGATACGCACAGAGTGCGGCGTATCGGCATCTTTGGTTCCAGGGCGCGGGGTGACGACACCCCTGTCAGCGACGTTGACATCCTGGTGGAACTTGAGGGGCCCGTGGGCTGGGAGATTGTGGACTTGCACCACTATCTCGAAGAAGTGCTGGACGCCAGGGTCGACCTTGTGACTGCAGGCGCTGTCAGGCGCAAGCCGTTGCTCTGGGAAGCTATCCGCGAGGATCTGACCTATGTCGAAGCGTGAGCCTCGCCTCTTTCTGAGCGACATGTTGGCAGCGATCGAAAAGATCGAGCGCTACACCGCCGGGCTTTCCTTTGAGCAGTTCGAAGCAAATGACATGGTCATCGATGCGGTGGTCCGCAACCTGGAGATCATTGGTGAGGCGGCCCGTCAGATCCCCATTCCCCTTCGTGAGCAGTACCCGCGCATCGAATGGTCCCGGGTTGTAGGCTTTCGGAACATCGTCATCCATACCTACTTTGCCGTGGACGTGGAAATCGTCTGGACGATCGCCACGCAGCGCCTGTCTGAGCTGAAGGCTGTGCTCAACGAGATGCTTCGAGACAACAACAAGTACAAAAGCGACTGACGGTCTCGAGAGTCCACGACACAGCCGCGCCCGAGCCAGCTCGGGATGCCAGGCTGGTCCACTGATGGGCTCGGCCTCTCTCACTGGGGCTGACCTTATCACATTGACACTACTTGGCCTTTCTGCTATAATCCTTGTGTCGTAACACTCCAGCGGAATTGTCGCGACTACAATCGAGTCGGTCCATCGCTGACGGTGAACACGGAGGTGGAATTGTGAGCTACGGATTCATGGGCAAGCTTCTCAGGGCCGACCTCACTCACGGCCAGGTCACCTCGGAACCGCTCCGCGACGATTGGGCCAGGCAGTTCGCCGGTGGGGCCGGCCTGGCCACCCGCTATCTCTACGACGAGGTGCCCCCGGGCGCCGATCCCCTCGGCGCCGAGAACCGCCTGATCTTCATGACCGGCCCCCTCACCGGCACGCCCTCGGCCAGTGCCAGCCGCTACTCGGTCGTGGCCAAATCACCCCTGACCGGCATCTGGGGCCACGCCAACTCGGGCGGCACCTTTGGGCCGGCTCTGAAGAGGGCCGGCTACGACGGCATCATCTTCGACGGCATCTCGCCCCAGCCGGTCTATCTCCAGATCGTCGACGGCCAGGCGGAATTGCACCCGGCAGATCACCTGTGGGGCACGACGGTGCCCGAGACCGAAGACCTGCTGCGGGCTGGCGGCCCGCAGGGCCTGACCATCGCCGCCATCGGCCCCGCGGGCGAGAACCTGGTGCGCTACGCGGCCATCATGAACAACAAGCACCGGGCCGCCGGCCGCTGCGGGCTGGGCGCGGTGATGGGCGCCAAGCGCCTGAAGGCCATCGCCTGTGCCGGCCAGGAGGCGGTGCCCCTGGCTGACCAGGCCCTGTTCCGGCAGACGGCCCGGACGCAGATCGACCTGTTGAACGAATCGTTCCTCAAGGTCGGCTTCGACGCCTTTGGCACCAACATGGTAGCCGACATGGTCAACGTCCGGGGCGGCTACCCCACCCGCAACTGGCAGATGGGCCGCTTTGAGCAGATCGAAGAGGTCAACGCCCAGGCCATGACCGACAAGGTCCTGGTAGAGGGTGTGAACTGCTTCGCCTGCCCCGTCGTCTGCGGGCGCGGCACCGAGATCCGCGAGGGCAAGTGGCAGGGCCACAGCGGCGAGGGCCCGGAATACGAGTCGGTCAACACCCTGGGCGCGCAATGCGAGGTCTCGGACCTGAACGCCATCACCATGGCCAACTACCTGTGCAACGACTACGGCCTCGACACGATCAGCGCTGGCTCCACCATCGCCTTTGCCCTGGAGTGCTACGAGCGGGGCATCCTCACGCCGGAGCAGACCGGCGGCCTGGAGCTCCGCTTTGGCGACGCGGACCTGGTGATCGACCTCGTCGAAAAGATCGCCCGGCGCGAGGGCATCGGCGACCTGCTGGCCGAAGGCTCGCGGGCCATGGCCCGGACGCTGGGCGGCGGCTCGGAGCACTTTGCCATGAACGTCAAGGGCCTCGAACTGCCGGCCTACGACCCCCGTGCGGCCAAGATCTGCGGTCTGGGCTACGTGACGGCCAACCGCGGCGGGGATCACATCACGGCCTATGTCGAAGGGCCGACCTTCATCGACGTGCCCTTCCTGCTGGTGGAGGATAGCTCTATCCGCGACCCCTTCGTCGCCGAGCCCCAGGAGGCCCGGGTGCTGGTCGACATGGAGAACGCGCTGACCAGCCTGGACGCTGTCGGGGGCTGCAAGTTCATGGGCATCCTGCTCAGCGCCGAGGACCTGGTCGGCCTGATCGCAGCCGCTACCGGCTGGGAGTTTGGCGTGGAGGAGTTTCGCCAGACTGGAGAGCGGGCCTATAACCTCATGCGCGCCTACTGTGTCCGCGAGGGCATCACCCGCGACCAGGACACCCTGCCCGGCCGGCTGATGTCCGATCCCCTGCCAGACGGCCCCGCCGCAGGCATGGTCATCGATCGCGAGACGCTGGAGATGATGAAGGACGCCTACTACGAGTTCCGGGGCTGGGACAAGGCCAGCGGCATCCCGCTGCCGGGGAAGCTGCGGGAGTTGGGCCTGGACGACCTGGTCGACGACCTGTGGGCCGGCCGGTGAGCAACCACCCGATTTGCCGAACTACGAGCGTGCTCACATGCCAGCCAGCGCGTCATCCTGAGCGCAGCGAAGGATCTCGGTTGGCCCCAGCCGAGATTCCTCACTTCGTTCGGAATGACAGAGCTACGGGTGTCGTCCGCGAGCGGCTCGGGCTATCGGGGACAGTTGCAAGCAAAGGAGGAGCATGAGCTACCTGGACCGCCCCTGGCTAAAGAGCTACAAGCTGGGACCGTACAAGCTGGAGCCGAGCCTGGCCCCCTATCCCCAGGAGCCCGTGTTCAAGGCCCTGGACAGGGCCGCCGAGCAGTACCCGGGCCAGACCGCCGTGCTCTGTGGCGAGCGATCCATCAACTACCGCCAGCTAAAGTCCCGGGCAGACCGGCTGGCCGCCGCGCTGGCCGGCCTCGGCGTGGGACATGGCGACCGGGTTTGCCTGTTCCTGCCCAACAGCATGGAGTTCATCATCAGCGATTGGGCCATCCTCAAAGCCGGCGCGGCCGTGGTGCCGACCAGCGTGCTGCGCACGGAGGAAGGGCTGCTCCACGAAGCCGGCACTTCGGGCAGCAAAGCCATCATCTGCAGCGAGCCGCACCTGGACCTTGTGCTGTCGGTGCGCGAGCGCTGTGACGTCGAGCACGTCATCGTCACTTCGGCAGCGGGCTACGACGTCGAGGCGGTGCCGGCGCCCCTGCCTCCCGGCGTTCACGAGTTCCGCGAGCTGCTGGCCAGCCATGACCCGGTCGCCCCACAGGTCGAGATCGATCCGGGGCAGGACCTCTGCGAGCTGGCCTTCACCGGCGGCGCGACCGGCGTGCCCAAGGGCGTGATGGTGACCCACGCCAATCGTTTCAGCTGCATCCGCCAGGGGCTGCCCTGGATCCTGAAGCCGATCCTGAGGGGCTTTGTCGGCAAGGCCTCGGTCCTGGTGGCCATCCCCCTCTTCCATGCCTATGGACATTATGTTCAGCAGACGGCCGCCCACCTGGCGGTGAGGGTCATCCTCCTGGCCGATCCCCGCGACACCAGTACGCTGGTGGACCTGGTCAAAACGTACCGGCCCTTCCTGATCCCGGTCGTTCCCACCCAACTGATGTACATGGCCGAATCGGATCTGAGCCGCATGAACGTGCTGCCCATGAGCGGTTCGGCGCCGCTGCCCCTGGAGGTGGCCCAGGCCGTCGAGGCCAAGCTGGGCATGCCGGTCTCCCAGGCCTATGGCTTGACGGAAACCTCACCGCTCACCCATTTCAACATCTCGGCCTTTAGCAAGATCACGGGCTTTTCGCTCAAGGAAAAGGTGGGCATCGGCATTCCGGCACCCGACACCGATTGCCGCCTCGTGGACGAGAGCGGCCAGGACGTGCCCTTCGGGGCGGCCGGCGAGATCCTGGTCCGGGGCCCGCAGATTATGAAGGGCTACTGGCCCGAGCCGGGCTCTGGCCTCGACGAGGAGGGCTGGCTGCACACCGGCGACATCGCCCGCGAGGACGAGCACGGCTTCTACACGATCGTCGACCGCAAGAAGGACATGATCGTCACCGGGGGCTTCAACGTGTTCCCCCGCGAGGTCGAGGACGTCATCTCGTCGCACCCGTCCGT
>JAMJFU010000251.1 GCA_023544525.1 Anaerolineae bacterium
CCGCAGGGCATCATGCACTTGTCGAGCGTCCTCAAGACAGCGGGCCACCAAGTGGAGTTGGCTGCGGCGGCCCGACAGGACCCGATGGCCATCGCCCGGGACTTTCAGCCCGACGTGGCTGCCTATTCGGTCATCACCGGTTCGCAACGCTATTACCTGGACCTGAACCGCCGGGTCAAGGCCGACGTACCGGGCGTATACTCGGTTTTTGGCGGGCCCCACCCTACCTTCTTCCCCGAGATGGTCGAGGAACAGGGGGTGGACGGCATCTGCCGCGGTGAGGGCGAGGTGGCGCTGGTCGAGTTGGTGAATGCCCTGGCCGACGGCGGACCCACAGCGGTACTCAAGCTGGAGAACTGGTCGTTCTGCCGCGATGGCGAGACCATTGCAAACCCGGTGCGGCCCTACATCGAGGACCTGGACAGCCTGCCCTTTCCCGATCGGGCGCTGGTCTACGATCGGGATCCGATCTCGGCGCGGAGCAAGATCAAGCACTTCCTGACCGGGCGGGGCTGCCCCTACAATTGCACCTACTGCTTTAATCACGCATTGGGCCAGCTCTATCGCGGCAAGGGCCAGCGCTTCCGCCAACAGAGCGTGGAGTATGTCATCGAGGACATCCGCCGCGTGCGTGACCGGTACCCGCTCGAGTTTGTCGTATTCCTGGACGACACCTTTGTGCTGTCCCATGACTGGCTGGTCGAACTTGCCGAGAAGTATCCGCGCGAGATCAGGCGGGCGGGACGCCCGATGCCCTTCTTCTGCAACACACGGGCCAACCTGGTCACCGCCGAACAGGTGCGGCTGCTCAAGGCGGCCGGCTGCCACTCGGTCAGCATGGGCGTCGAAACCGCCAACGACCGCATCCGCGACGACTTGCTCAAGCGGAACATGAGCCGGGAGCAGATCCTGGAAGCAGCGCGCCTCATCCGCGAGGGAGGGCTGCAACTGACGACCAGCAACATGATCGGTCTGCCGACCAGCACACTGGAAGACGATTTCGACACGCTCGAGTTGAACAGCCAGGCCAGGCCGGCCTACGCCCACGTGCTCATCTTCCAGCCCTACCCAGGCACCGAGCTGGGTGACTTGACGCGCGAGCAGGGTTGGACGGCGGGCTCCCTTGACGACATCGGCGAGGTGGCCTGGGACCACTCGGTGCTAAACTTTGACGACGCCCACAAGCGTGGCCTGACCGTCCTGGCGCGCTTTTTCGCCATCGGGGTGGAGTGGCCGCGTCTCGTGCCCCTCATCAGACGACTGACCCAGCGGCCTGACAACCCCCTCTATCTCCTGTTGAACAAGCTGTGGAGGGGCTGGGCCATCAAGAGCCGGATCCACCCGGTCAAGCTCAGCCTGCGCGAGATCGTCGAGCTGGCGTGGCATTTCATGCGGATCAAGTCTTGACAGCATCGAGCCAGAGCGCCCGTTCGGAGCACGAACCGTTCATCCGACCGACGGTTGCTCAAACTTCAGGAGTGTGCCTTGCACCTTTTATTCATTGTAAAAGAGATCGACAACGAACCCCAGGGCATCCTGCTCATCAGCAGCCTGCTCAAACAGGCAGGGCACCAGGTCAGCTTGGTGGTCGCCACGGAAGAGGATGCGGTCGAGGCGGCGTTGCGCCTGCAACCCGACGTGGTCGGCTATACCGTCTACACCGGCCCCCACAACTGGTATCTCGAGCTGAACCGGCGCATCAAGGACCAACTGCCCGGCGTCTTTTCCGTGTTCGGTGGCCCGCATCCCACCTTTTTCCCCGAGATGATCGAGCGAGAGGGGGTGGATGGCATCTGCATCGGCGAGGGCGAGTACGCCACGCTCGAGCTGATGAACGGCCTTGAGCGGAAAAACGGCACGACGGTTCTGTCTGACCCGTCCATTGCCAACTGGTGGTTCAAGCTGAACGGTTCCTCGGTCCGGCCCGCTGAGCCCGAGATCGTGCGCAACCCGCTGCGCCCACTACTCACCGACGCCGAGCTGGACGAGCTGCCCTTCTCCGATCGGGAGCTCCTCTATGCCGCCCACAAGCAGAGCCGCCGGACCAAGATCAAGCCCTTCATCACCGGCCGCGGCTGCCCGTACGACTGTGCCTTCTGCTTTAACAAGGCCTACTCCGACCTGTATGGCGGTAAGGGCCGGCGCTTTCGCCGACGGAGCCCGGGGAATGTCATCCGGGAGCTCCGGGAAGTAGCGTCCGAGTACGACGTGCGTTTTGTCCTGTTCATGGACGACACCTTTATCCTCCAGGACCGGTGGCTCGAGGAGTTCATGGGCCGCTACAAGACCGAAGTGGGATTGCCCTTCTGGTGCCAGGTGCGCGCCAACCTGGTCACCGACGCAAAGATTGCCCTCTTCAAGGAGTCCGGCTGCGTGTCGGTGAGCTTTGGCCTGGAGGCGGGCAACGACCGGTTGCGAAACGCTGTGCTCAACCGGAATATGAGCCGGGAGGAGATCCTGGGCGCCGCCGAGACGCTACGCCGCCACGACATCGCTTTCATGACCAACAACATGCTCGGCCTGCCCACCGGCAGTTTGGAAACCGATTTCGAGACGCTGGCGCTCAACGTCGAGTGTCGGCCGGCCTATGCGAACGTGTTTCTTTTCCAACCCTACCCCAAAACCGCCCTGGGCGAGTGGGCCTACCGCGAGGGCTGGATGATGGGGTCCTTCGACGACCTGTCAGGTTCGGTCAGCGACGACACGGTCATCAAGTTCGGCAGCGAGGCGGAAAAGCGGCAGATCGAGAATCTGCAAAAGCTATTTGCCCTGGGTGTCGAGTTCCCCTGGCTGCTGCCCATCATCGGGCGGCTCATCCGCCTGCCGTCGAACCAGCTTTTCTGGCTGATCTACAAGCTGTGGAAAGGGTGGGCCATCAAGAACCGCATGTTCCCCTTCAAGATGACACCCAAGGAGTACCTGGACTCGGCGCTGTACTACATGCGTATCAAGAGCCAGTAGGAAGCATGGCAGAAAGCAAGATCAAATGCAGCGTAGGCATCACCGCTTACAATGAGGAAGCGAACATTGGTCGGCTCCTCCAGGCCGTGCTCGATCAGCGCCTGTACGAGGTCGAGATCAGCGAGATCATTGTCGTTGCCTCGGGTTGCGTGGACCGCACAGAGGAGATTGTGCGAGAATACATCGCCAGGGATTCACGCATCCGGCTCTACGTGCAGGAGCAGCGAGAGGGCAAGACCTCGGCCATCAACCTGTTCCTGGCCCACGCCCAAGAAGCGGTGTGTGTCCTGGAGAGCGGCGACACGTTGCCGGGGGAAGATACGCTCGATCAACTGGTGCGCCCTTTTCGGGATCCGGCGGTCGGAATGACCGGTGCGCACAAGGTAGCGGTCAACACCCCCGACCACGTCGTGGGGCTGCTTTCGCACCTGCGCTTGAGGATGGAGCATCGGCTCTGCCTGGATATCCCTCGCCTTGGGGAGCTCATCGCCTTCCGCAAGGTCTTTGACCAGTTGCCGCAGGACGTGGCCATGGACGAGGCATTCGTCGAGGCCTTGGTGATCCGCCGCGGGATGCAAGTGCGCTATGCGTCTGATGCCGTCGTGTACAACATGGGGCCGGAAACGGTAAGTGACTTTGTCAAACAGCGGCGTCGCAACTTTGCCGGCCATCTGCATCTGAAGGACAAGTACGGGTACAAAGTCTCGAGCCTGGAGAATGTGCATGTCCTGCGTATTGCCTTGGAAGAGGTATGGGCAGCCGTCCGCCTCGTGTGGACCCTGGTCATCCTGGCAGTGTTAGAGATTTATTGCCGGAGCCTGGGCTATTGGGACTATCGGGTCAAAAAAAGGAACCATGTCGTGTGGGACATGGCCTGGACCACCAAGAACCCCGGCTCTGCCGTCCAGCAGCCGGATAGGTCGGTGGAGGCTGGACAACGGGTTGAAAGATAGGCGACTGCTCGGGGCGAGGGCAACCCACGGTGATCATCATGGCTTGCGCGCAGAAGTCTTCCTGGCTTTCCAAAGGATGAGGCCACCAAGCCAGCCTGCGACCAGTGATGCGGTCAGGATCCCGATTTTGCTTTGATCGAATTGCTTTCCCCCTGAAAAGGCGAGGCCCGAGTACTCCCGCTCACGGACTCACAGCTTCCCAAAGGATCCGGTCGACGGCGATCGACAGGGTGCGGCGGTCAGGGGCGACGCGCAACCAGCCGTCACCGGGCTCCGGTCCCCCCGATTCCATGGCCCCGCCCGGGCCTGCTCCCTTGACGCCGATGATGGCATGTTTCCAGCCGGCCTGGCCTCTGGGGTCCAGATTGCCGCCGATCGTGTTGAATGCCGCCACTGCATCTTCAGTCAGCAGCGCGGCGCCGTCGCCCTGCATAACCACCACCACGATCCGGCCATCGGGCACGGCGGCGATATAGTTGGCCAGCAATCGAGAATTGTCCTCACTACCACTGGGAGTGGTGTCAAAGCCGTCCTTATCCAACAGCTTGCCGCTCTTCGGGTCGACGACCGCCACATTGTACCCCGGGTGGTGCTGCGAGCCATCAATCGCTCGCTCACCCCCGCCGAGGGTGATGAACGCAAAACCCTCTGGCCCACCACTGCTGACTTCGATGGCTACCGGTGCCTGTACGCCTGTGCCGCCAATGACGCCATTGCCCGGTAACACTTCGGCAGGGGCGTCAAGCCGGGCCACCTGGAAGCGCACATCGTTCAATCCCTGAAGCAGAAGCCCAGCCGGAACATCCCAGGCGTAGTCGTTCCAGCCCGATGTCAAAGTGACCGGATCCAGCATCTTGCCGTTGATCTCGGGTGCCACCGTCTGTGGGTGGGCCCCTTCGAACTCGAACGGAAGCGCGCGCATGGTCAGCCGGTGGGCCTTCTCCGCGCGGGCCGGCACAAAGATCCGGGCGCCCTGCTCTTGCGCCCAATTGGCGTTGATACCCTGGATCGCTTCGGCCTCGGCCCAACCTTCGCCTTGCGCCATCAGGGTTCTCGGCTCGGTTGTCCCCATATCCACTTCTAACGATTCCCGCAAGGCCGGCCGGTTCACACGGTACAGGAGCCAGCCCTCTTGGTCATAGATCTTGTCCACCGGCAGAACTTCTTCGACGTAGGCCACTGCGTCGTCACGGGTATCCACATACGGCGGGCGTCCCGGCACGCCGGGGGCTACCACCACATAGCGGATATCGTAAAAGCTCACGAAATCACCGGCCATCTCCCGGTCCTGGGCCCGCCGCTCTACATCCACTTGGTCATAGGCCTGGATCGCGATCAGCGATTCGAGAATCGGGATCCGGGCGAAATAGTCGAATTTGAAGGGCGGGTTGCGCGAGATGTTCCCCGAAAGGAGGCGCTTCTGATGGTAGGTTTGATAGTACTGGGTCTGGGTACTCTCGCTACCCTGGACGCCGAAACTATTGCGCCAACCCAAGGGTAATTGCAGAATGGCAAAATCACCCGGCTCGGCCACCACCTGCTCATACACTGCAGGAATGCGCGCATCGGTCAGGGGCAGCGGCACGGACCAATGCTCAAAGACAATCAAGCCCGCCAGCAGCACAGATCCGCCCACTGCCAGGACCTGCGACCTGCGGAGCTTTTTGAGCAGCCAATAGGCGCCAAAGGCCGCCAAGACCGCCAGCGCCAGCATGAGTACCACGCTGAACCGGTTGGGCACCCGATTGGCTTTGACAATAGGGATGTAGTGCAACAGGATAAAGGGCAGCGGCACGTTAACCTGCAAGCTATCCAGGTCGAAAAGAGAACGACCGTTGATCTGCAGGAGTGGGCCAAGGCTGAACAGGATGAAGACGACAAAGGAGGTGATCCAGGCTGCCAGACCAGGAAGACGGTGTTGATGTCTCGGAACCGGGATGTGCCCTCCAGCACCTGCCGCATGGTACCTGTCCAGTCGCCCCCCCACGGATGCAGGGCAGTCGGCGTCACAAGTCCCATCAGGTCGACAGACAGCTTTTCGGCGTCGCCCCAACCTGCCAGCTCGTACCCGCTCAACATCTCGCGCAGGATGGGCACCAGCAGCGGCAGGTAGAGCAATCCGGCCACAAGGACCAGCACTGCCAACCGCCTCAACAAC
>JAMJFU010000252.1 GCA_023544525.1 Anaerolineae bacterium
ATCAGGAACGCGAGTTGGACGAGATCATGGAGGAAGCCGGGCGCGAGCTCGGAGCGAGCGTACGATAGGTTGGCCGCGGCGCGGGGTCTGTCGCGCCAGCCGGCCATAACCGGTAGCCTGAGGGGCGCCGGCACGCCAGGGATCAAGCCGTCCTGGCCTGCCAGGCGCCGGGATCCCGGGAAGGGAAAGGAGGTGGTGAGACCGCCATGAGACGGTCCCCAGACGCCTGGGGACGAGCATTGGAAAGGTCCTTTCGGGGGAACAACCGTTCCCACCAACTCACGTTAGGAGGAGACTGTGAAAGACAGGATTTGGAAGTCCGTAGGATTGCTGATCATCCTGACCATGCTGTTTGCCGGCCTGGCGGCCTGTGGTCCCACGCCAGAGCCAGAAGTTGTAGTCCAGACGGTAGTGGTAGAAAAAGAGGTCGAGGGCGAAACGATCACCGTCATCGAGACGGTGGAGGTCGAGGTCACCACGCAGGTGGAGAAGGAAGTGGTCGTGACGGCGACGCCCGCACCGACCAGCAAAGTGATCACCTTTGCCTGGACCCAGGAGCCCGACTACCTGAACCCATATTACACCAACATGTGGTTCTCCACGGTCCTGCACCAGCTCTATAGCTGCTGGGCCTGGGAGTACGACGATGAGAACGCGGCCTTCCCCAAGCTCATTACCGAGATGCCCACCATGGGCAACGGGGGCTTGAGCGAGGACGGCACGGTCATCACCCTCAATCTGCGGGACGACCTCGTCTGGTCCGACGGCACACCCCTCACCGCCGACGACTTTGTCTTTACCTACGAGATGATCGTCAATCCAGCGAACACCGTTGCCAGTGTCTATCCCTACGACATGCTCGACAGCGTCGAGGCCACGGACCCGCAGACGGTGGTCATGACCTTTGCCGAGCCGTTCGCCTCCTGGCAGGCGAACTTCTGGAGGGGCATCCTGCCCAAGCACGTCATGCAGCCGATCTTTGACGCCGAAGGCACCATCGACGAGGCCGACTCGAGCCTGCTTGGGGTGGGTTGCGGTCCCTACGTCGTGGACACCTGGGAGTCGGGCAGCTACATCCGCCTGGTCAAGAGCCCCAACTACTGGCTGGGAGAGCCCAAGATCGAAGAGATCTTTTTCCAGTTCGTGCCCGACGACGCCTCCCAGACGGCATCCATGATTGCCGGCACGGCCGATGTCGGCACCTTCCCTCCCCTCTCCGACGTGCCCACCCTGGAAGCCGGCGGCCTGGAGATCATGGTCCAGAGCTCTGGCTACGCCGAGGGTATCTTTTTCAACTTTGGCTTTGGTGGCAGCCCGGCCGCCGCGGACGTCAATGTGCGCCAGGCCGTGGCCATGGCCATCGACCGCGACGCCATCAACGAGGACCTGCTCCTGGGCCTGACTTCTGCCCCCGAGACCCTCTGGGATCCCCTGGAGGGCGGCTTCTGGGTGTCGCCCGAGATCGAGCCCTGGCAGTACGATCCCGAGGCGGCCAAGGCCCTGCTCGAGGATGCGGGCTGGATCGACACCGACGACGACGGCATCCGCGAGAAGGACGGCGAGCGGCTGAGCATGGTGTACGGCACCACGATCCGCGAGATCCGCCAGGACGCCCAGGCCGTCATCCAGCAGATGCTGCGCGACGTGGGCATCGAGGTGCAGATCCCCAGTTGGGATGCTGACCTCTTTTTCGCCAGTTATGCCGACGGTTCGCCCTGTGCCCTGGGTGAGGTGGACATGATGGAGTGGTCCGACAGCACCCTGTTCCCCGATCCCGACCACTACTACTGGAACTGCTCCGAGCTCCCCAACGACGAGAGCCCCTGGGGCGCGAACTATTTCGGCTGCGACGAGGAGCTGGATGCGCTCTTTGTGGAACAACTCAGCATCATCGATCCCGAGGAGCGCGCCGCGGTATTCCACGAGATCACCAAGATCATACACGACAAGGTCTACTGGCTCGGCATGTGGGACGACCCGGACTACTGGATCGTCTCGCCGCGCCTGACGGGCGTCAAGTTCTCGGGCGTCTCGCCCCTCTACAACATCATGGAGTGGGACGTCACCGAATAGGACGCTGAGCAATCACGGACACGAGGCTGGGGCAGGGCAGATCCTGCCCCAGCTTCCTTCCCGCCAGAAGGGGGAGAAGCCATGACCCGTTATGTCATACGGCGGCTGCTGCAGGCCATCCCGCTCCTCTTTTTCATCAGCTTGCTGCTTTTCGTGCTGATGCGGACGGCCAGCAACCCACTGGTGACCATGGGTGGAAAACGCGTGCCTCGGCCCGAGGACCGGGAGCGCCTGGCCCGCCAGCTCGGCCTGGACAAGCCGCTCTACGTCCAGTATGTCTACTGGCTCATCGGCAACGACTGGGCCAAGATCGACATGGACGGCGACGGCGTGGCCGAAACGCCGGGGGACCAGAAGGGCGTACTGCGGGGCGAGTTTGGCAATTCGCTGGTGATCCGGGGTAAGCCGGCCTGGACGGTGATCAAGGAGCGAATCCCGCGTACGCTACTGCTCATGATCCCGGCCGAGATCATTATCCTGATCTTCTCCCTGGTCATCGGCATCTTTTCAGCGCTGAAGCAGTACACGGTCACCGATCACGTCATTACCGGCATCTCGTTCGTCGGCTATTCCATGCCCATCTTTTTCATCGCCCTCTTGTCCATCCAGCTCTTTGCCATCAAATTCAAGGAGTGGGGCCTGCCCGCGCTGCCCCCCAACCAGATGTTCGATCCCCAGGTAGGCAAGACGCCTTCGCAGATCGCCCTGCACATGGTGCTGCCCCTGCTCAGCCTCACCTTTGTCAGCATCGCCGGCTATAGCCGCTACGTGCGCTCGCAGATGCTCGAAACCATGAGCCAGGATTACATCCGCACCGCCCGCGCCAAGGGGTTACCGGAGCGCATGGTCCTCTATGTGCATGCCCTCAAGAATGCGTCGTTGCCCCTGGTGACCATCGTCGGCCTGGACATCCCACTGCTCCTGGCCGGCGCCGTCGTGACCGAGACCATCTTTGCTTGGCAGGGGATGGGCTTTCTGTTCATCGATCACGTGTCCCGCGGCGACACGCCGGTGATTATGGCCATCCTGATGATCGTATCCGTGGCGGTGGTGGTCTCTCAGCTCCTGACCGACATTGTCTACGCCTGGCTGGACCCGCGGATCCGTTACGACTGAAAGGGGACGTTTATCAAATGGAAGCTACAGCCGAAGGAGTGGTCGCCAGTCTGTCGGGGGAGCTGAACACCGTTGCCCTCAGCCTGAGACAGATGATCTGGCGCCGCTTTCGCCGCCACCGCATGGCCATGGCCGGCGCGGTCATGCTCATCCTCCTGGTGGCCTATTGCTTTGGCGGCGCACTGTTCGTCAGCGAGGACTATGCCAATTTCACAGATACCAAACAGAGGCTACAGCCGCCCTCCCGCGAGCATCCCTTCGGCACCGACACCGTGGGACGCGACATCCTGGCCCGCACCATCTATGGTGGGCAGATCTCGATGCTCATTGGCCTGTCGGCAGCAACGATCGAGGTGGTGGTCGGCGTGCTCGTCGGCGCCCTGGCGGGCTATTACGGCGGCATCCTCGATTCCCTTCTGATGCGTTTCACGGAGGCCATGTTCACCATCCCGCAGTTGTTCCTGCTGCTGGTGATGGCCAAGTTCTTTGCCAACAAGTTCCCGGCGATCCATATCCTGGGACGGACCCTCAGCGGCAGCGTGGTCGTCATCGTCATCATCATCGGCATCACGAGCTGGATGTACCTGGCCCGCATCGTGCGCGCCGATTTCCTGTCGCTGAAGGAGCGCGAGTTCATCGTCGCGGCCCACACCGTGGGCACCAGGAACCTGGCCATTATCGCCCGGCACATCCTGCCCAATACCGTAGCGCCCATCATCGTGGCGGCGACCCTGGGGGTGGCCAACGCCATCCTGAGTGAAGCCTACATCAGTTTCCTGGGGCTCGGCGTCCAGCCACCCACCGCCACCTGGGGCAACATGTTGGATCGCGCCTACAACTATGTGGCCACTGCGCCCTGGATGTGGATCTTTCCCGGCTTGTTGATCGTGCTCGTCGTGCTGAGCATCAATTTCCTGGGCGACGGCCTGCGCGACGCCCTGGACCCGACGACCGTTACCTGAGATTCACCCCACATAACAGCGCAAATCTAGGAGGCTTCAATGACGAAGGCACTCACCATCGGAACCGCCACCGCCCAGCCGGGCACCATCCAGTACGGGCGCTGGGAAGCCCTCAGCCATCCCACCGGCCATGCCGAATTCCTGCCGGTCATCATCGCCCAGGGAGCCGCCGATGGGCCCTGCCTGTGGCTCACAGCCGGCATCCACGGCCCCGAGCAGGCCGGCCCGGCCGTGCTCTACCGGCTCATCACCCAGGAACTGGTGGATCGCCTCAAGGGCACCATCATTGCCATCCCCGCCCTCAATCCTGCTGGCCTGCGCACCAACCAGCGCCAACCCTACCACGCCGACAAGGATCCCAACCGGCTGTGGCCCGACGGCAAGCCGGATAAGAAACCCGATCCCGACAAGGACCCGCCCACTTCCCTGGAGCGGGCGTACAAGCGGCTGTTCGACGAGATCGTGGCCTGCGCAGATTATCTCATCGACTACCACAACGCCTGGACCGGGTCCATCTCTTTTTCTTTCCGGGATCGGGTGCTATACCGCGCCGACCAGGACGCAGAGGCGCACAAGGCCGCGGCGGAGGCCATCGCCGCCAAACAGGCGGAGATGCTGGCGGCCTATGGCCATACGGTCATCCGCGAGTTTCCCACGGAGAAGTATATCGACGAGGACCTGCACCGTTCGACCTCGGCGGCTACGCTGTTTCTGGCCGGGATCCCGGGCTTTACCGTGGAGCTGGGCACGGGGCACATGCCCGATTGGGCCATCGTCAACGCCGCGGCGGCAGGGACGCGCAACGTCATGCGCTGGGCCGGGATGTTGGACGGAGACACGGAGCCCATTGAGGGCATCAAGGTCGTCGATGCGGGGTTCCCGGTCCGCCGCTGCAGCACCCCGCGCGTAGAGGAGGCCTGCGTCGTGCTACACCTGGTCGAGCCCGGCGATCTGGTCCAGGCGGGCGATCCGGTGGCCGAGGTGCGCGACGTGTGGGGACGACCCCTGGGCGAGGGGGTCCTGCGCGCCGAGTACGACGGGTTCGTCATGGGCCGCTCGCACGGCATCTACTACTACCCGGGCGATGCGGTCCTGGGCATGGCCATCCGTGACGAAGCGCCGCTGGTGGCACCCTATCCCGAGGATTTCTTCAAGGAGTAGCCGGTTTGTAGTGGCGACTTCCGTCGCTTGATGCTAGCCGCGAACGACTGAAGTCGTTACTACAAACGAGAATTGCAGGGGTCACTCCGAACGAGCGTCCGGTTTATAGTGGCGACTTCCGTCGCTTGATGCTAGCCGTGAACGACTGAAGTCGTTACTACAAACGAAAGCTGCGCTGAGGGTTCCTCACTGCTCCAAGGCACCGGCCAGGAAGGCCACCTGGCGTTTCTTGGCGTCGACTACGTTCTCCCTCTTGAGGAAAACGTGGCCTTCGTCCTCGTAGAGGACGAGGTCGCAGGGCTTGCCCAGCTCTTCCAGCACTTCCTTGGCCTGGATCGACTCGCTGGCCGGGCAGTAGGGGTCGTGGGCGCCGCAGATCAGCTGCACCGGTGCGGCTACCCGATCGAGGAAAAAGAAGGGCGACCGCTCATAGTACAGGGCCCGATCCTTTTCCGGATGCCCAAAGTTCTCCAGGTCCCAATGCTGCACGTCCTCCCGCGAGTTGGCGTGGCCGGTGAACCAGTTAAGAAAAGGCACGACGGCCGAGCCAGCTGCCCAGCGCTCTGGATGCTGGGTCAGGCTGGTCATGGTCAGGTAGCCGCCATAGCTGCGGCCGGTGACGGCGATGCGGCCCGGGTCAGCCAGGCCCTCGCTGGCCAGGTATTCGGCCCCGGCGACCACGTCTTGCGTATCTCCTCCGCCCAGGTCAAAGCGGTTGGCTAGCTGCCACGCC
>JAMJFU010000253.1 GCA_023544525.1 Anaerolineae bacterium
GAGGAAACTGCTGACAGTGACGTCCGCCCAGACCCGGCCAGTGGACAGGATCTCCAGGCGTCCCTTGGCCACGATGGAGCCTTTGGCCTGGCCCGAAACAGACACGTTCTGGGCTTCCACGTGGGCGTCCACCCGGGCCTTTTCGCTGATGATGACGTTGCTGACCGTCTTGATACTGCCCTGATAGACACCATCGATTTTGACGATGCCATCGCAGACCAGGTCACCGTGAATGTTGGCGGTAGGGCCTACGGTCACTTCGATTCTGTCCAGCGGAACTGGGCGTTTTTCTCGTCCGAACACAGCTCGCTCCTCAACAGGTATAGAATGCAGCCTGACTGCTACTGGCGGATCGGAGGCTACTATAGCATTGCCCTGGCGATTTGTCAACCCGCCGGCACAATGCCGCCACAGCCACTCAGGGCCGTGCGTAGGAGGACACTGGACCAATCTCGGCATGATGCCAGACGCCGGCACCTGCGCTGTTGCGTAAAGTTCAGAATGGCCACGGTGTCTGGTCAAGATTGGTCCAGTATAGTGGGGCACCATAAGGGACGGTGCGCTAGGCCCGTTCCTGCCGTGCAAGGCCAACAGCCTCTTTTTCCTCTTCGGTCAGCGAATAGTTGGATGCCCAGCCACTTAGCGGCTTGGCATAAACCCGGGTCATGTCACGGCCGTGCAGGCTGGACAGAACCACACCGTTTCCGTGACCATCGGCCAGCGCGATGGCAAAGCTCTGATCGCTGCCCGTATCATGGAAGGGGTTAAAGCGGACCATGCCCAGGTGCTGGAGGCTGTGGTAAGCGTCTTTTTCCAGGCGGCGGGCCAGTTTGTCCACGACCTCTACGCGGGCGCCCGTCTCCCGGACCCCGCGGACATGCTCGTTGAGCATGTTCTCCAGGTTTCCGCCAGATGTGCCGGTCATCAACTGCTGATATTGGCCCAGCAGGCGCTGCTGCCGGGCCAGAAGGTAGACAACGCCGCCCAAGCCCACCAAGGCCAGCACCAGCGCGACCAGCGCAATGCTACCGGCACTGGTGCCAAACAGGTTATTCAGTCCACTCATACCCCACCTCGACGTGTATTCGGTGCAGCCTATTGTATCCCAGGGGACGGAAGGATGGCAAGTTGAGGGCTGGCCCAGTTCGATTTGGACTTCTTGGCGGTCAATGATATAGTACCAGCCAAGATCAGTGGGAGGGCCGAGCCTTGGACAAGCTTCTGGTTGCCACGAACAACCCGGGCAAAGTACGAGAATACCGTGAACTGCTGGAGGGCCTGCCAGAGACGGTGGACATCACGTTCCCTGCTCAGGAAGGCATCGACCTGGAAGTAGAAGAGTCAGGCGATACCTTTGCCGAGAATGCACGCATCAAGGCCACAGCCTATGCCCAGGCGTCGGGACTCTTGACGCTGGCCGACGATTCGGGCCTGGAGGTGGATGCCCTGGGTGGCGCACCAGGTGTCCGTTCGGCCCGCTACGCAGGGCCCGGCGCAAGTGACGCGGACCGCTACCGCAAGCTCCTGGCCGAGCTGGCGGGCATTCCCCCGGGCCAGCGGGCAGCGCGCTTCCGCTGCGTGGTGGCGCTGGCCTTGCCCGATGGACCCATCCACGCTGCCGACGGAACGTGTGAAGGGGAGATTGGCTTTGCCGCGCGCGGTGAGCATGGCTTTGGTTACGATCCTGTCTTTGTCGTCGAGGGTTATGGCGGAAAAACGCTGGCCGAGCTAGGGCCGGAGGAGAAGAACCGGATCAGCCACCGGGCGCGAGCCGTGGAGGCAGCCCTGCCGGCGCTGCGGCGATTGCTGGAGCTGGGATCCTGAGCCCGGCCTACGCTGGCTGCAGAAACGCGCGCAGGGCCCTGGTCACGGCCTGGGGCTGCTCGAGCATCACCATGTGGCCGGCACCTTCCACCAGCGTCAGGCTGGCCCCTGCAATCTGATCCCGCAGATAGGTCGCATACTTGACCGGCGTCATGCGGTCCTGCGTACCGCACAGGGCAAAGGTCCCCGCGCGGATCTCTGCCAGGCGTCCCACGACGTCGAACTGGTCACAGGCGACAAAATCCCCGTAGAGAACGCCGGGCGCTATCATCTGCATTTGCCGGCGGGCAAGTCGAGCCATCTCCTCGGGCGCCTCGGGGCCAAAAGCCCAACCGGTGATGAGCTGGACGCCTTTCTCTGGTTCCTGCCTCAGGGCCTCCAGGAGGGCCGGTGCCACCCGCAACCGGGCACCTGTAGCGACCAAACCCAGGCCTGCCACCCGCTGGGGGTAGCGGAGTGCCAGGTCCAGGGCGATGGCTCCTCCCATGGAGTGGCCCACCAGGACGACCTGCTCCAGATCAACCTCGTCGAGAAAGCGCACGAGCCAATCGCCATAAATCCCAACGCGATCGCGGCCTGCACCCTCGGACCGGCCATGGCCCGGCAGGTCGGGAGCATACGTCGCTGCCTGGGGCAGGTCGCGAACCTGGTAGAGCCAGTGCTGGTGCGTCCCCCCGGCGCCATGGACAAAAACCACCGGCGGCTGTGCAGCAGGCACAGGCCGCCGGTGGGCGTAGTACACCTTTTCACCCGAGACGGAAACGTTGGGCATGATCGTCGAGACAGCAGTTGGCAGGCGAGCCTACTCGGGGAACTCGGTAGGCACCTGGGTCGCGCAATTGACCAGCTCGGAAGCTGCCTTTGGGAAGCGCATGATCTTGCTCATGGTCCCCTTCAGTTTGAGCTGGCCTGTGACCATGCCCTGGATCGGGTCCAGTTTCTTGCCGATGACACGGCGCCAGGTTGTGATCGGTGCACGGATGACAAACTCGGGGTTCTTGTCACCCTCATCCGCAACCTCGCCGGCCTCTCGGGCCTCGCCATGCCACAAGTCGATGTAAAGCGCGACCGTCTCGGCAAGGCCAGGGCCCGGCTCGACGACGAAATAAAAGTCCCCTTCCCACTTTTCAGCCGATTTGCGATAGCTCTCACTATCATTGACCACCTCGGCCATGGCCTTGATCCACTCGTCCGACGGAAACTTGTACGCCATTTTCGCCTCCTTGCTTCTCTTGTATGGGTAATCGTTCTACTGTCGCTGGGTAGCAAAGATGCGCACATGGCGGCGCGGATCTTTGCCATAGCTGTGGGAAACCAGGTTTGCTTCGCGGGCCATCTGGTGCTGCAGCCGCCGGACATAAGAGTTCCTCGGCGCCAGATCCACCGACTTGAGCCCGGAGAGCACTTTGCGGATGGCATCCTCCGTCTCGCGCAGGGCAATGGCCATCGGATCCAGCTCGGCGACGTCGAGCCCATAGATGTCGGCCAGGCAGGACTCCATCTGGCTGACCGTGTTGGAGCGCAGGACATAGATGGGTACCCCCCGCCGCTCCGCCTCGTTGATCGGCTGGGGCCGGCGCCGGTAGTAGTTTTTTAGCGTCATCACCGAGTCCGCCTCCCGCAGGTCGTCGGTGAGCGTGACCGGCAGATGGAGGTTCTGGGAAGCTTGTCGCAGCCGGTTCTTGCCGATGCCATAGGCATAGACCCTCAGTTCGCGTGGAGGTGCGCTGGCTGGCTTTGGGGTGGAGCGCAGAGGCGCCTCCTCTGGCTTGAGTAGGGGCACAGCCGCAGCCTGCTCGATCTGCACTTCGCCCGTTTCATCCCGATAGCGGATCTCGGGTGGATGGCTGCGACCACGCAGCAGCGCATCCACCGATGCCCGGACGTCATGATGGACGGCGAGATGTTGCCAGTCCTTGATCTCGATGACCACGTCAAAGGTAGGCGGTGCCTTGCGCTCCAGGACCGTCTTCTGGGTGCCCCTGCGGCGTGCTTCCTCATCCGAGAGGGTCACAGCCTGGATCCCGCCCACCAGATCGCTCAGAGTGGGGTTCTGCAGCAGGTTGTCCAGGCTATTACCGTGGGCCGTGCCCACAAGCTGCACGCCACGCTCGGCGATAGTGCGCGCGGCAGAGGCCTCCAACTGGCGGCCAATTTCGTCGATGATGATGACCTCGGGCATATGGTTCTCGACCGCCTCGATCATTACCTCGTGCTGGTATTCCGGCCTGGCGACCTGCATGCGTCGTGCCCGGCCAATGGCCGGGTGAGGGATGTCGCCGTCACCGCCGATCTCGTTGGAGGTGTCCACGACGACCACCCGCTTCTTCTCCGCCAGGACCCGGGCCGCTTCGCGCAGGAGCGTCGTCTTGCCCACACCCGGCTTGCCCAGCAACAGGATACTCTGCTCCGATTCGAGCAGATCGCGTATGATGTCGATGGTGCCATAGACAGCACGGCCAACACGCAGGGTCAAGCCGACGATGTCCCCCCGGCGGTTGCGTATACATGAAATGCGATGCAAAGTCCGCTCGATGCCCGCCCGGTTGTCGGTGGTGAACTCGCCGATCCGATCGACCACAAAGTCGATCTCCTCCCGCGTTACTTCCCTTTCGCTGAGAATGACTTCACGATTCAGAAATCGGGCTTCGGGCACCCGGCCCAGATCGAGCACAACCTCCAGCAGATCTTCTGCTCCATTCTCCTTTCGAATCGCCTCGGTAATCTCCAGAGGCAACACCCTTAACAGGGCGTCCAGATCATCGGTAATGTTGTTCCGCATATACTCCTCAACCAACCTCAATTGGATATCTCAACTATCTCTCGTCGTAGCCAGGCGTCCCTTGCCGACCCCCAGTTCAGCTTCGCCGTTGATACGATATGCCGGCGGGACCGGCTCGACGGTTTTCAGCGCCGCAGCCAGCTCCTGGACCGGTAATTTGCTCCAAGCTACCGTATGTTTGACCATAAGGACGCGCGTGGCCAGCAGCTCAAAGCCTGCCGATGCCAACGCCGGTCGCATGCCACTTTCATACTGCCGCACGTTGCTATAGACCGGCTCCCCTTGTGGGCTGCCAAGCGCGCGGAGGCCCCACCTGACCAGGGGTTCGGCGACCTCCCGGGCATCGGGATGCACCAGCATGCGCAGCCAGTAGCCTTTGCTGCCACCACAGATGTTCAGTGCTGCGACGATCTCGTCCCCATGCTCGTTGGGCAGGACGTAACGACGGCACTGCCTCTCTCCTGCAGCGGTGAGGACGATGCCTCCCTCGGCCTGCCGAACTCGTTGCGGTGTAACCGTAACACACAGTTTCTGGATCGCAGGCCAGTCCTCCGGATGCTGGTCGCGCAGGCTGGGCAGGCTGCCCGCCTGGTCATCGCCCGGCACCCGATCCAGGCGATAGACATCCTCTGCAGCGTAGAGGATGAACCCTGCCTGGTGAAAGACGTCCACCTCGCTGCCTGATTCAGGCAGGCTGGCAAACATCCTCTGGATGCCGCGGCTCGCTGCTTCGATGCCGGCACCGTCCAGCAAGTGAGACCAGGCTCCCGCTGACGCACCATCTCCTTCCAGGGCCGGCGCGAGAAAAGTCACATCGGCCGCCGCCTGGTGCGCCCGGTACCGCATCTGGATAAACCCCTCCCCCTCGTGGAGGTCGTACAGCACGTAGGTCGGCTGGCCCATAGCCTGTTGGGTCAGAAACGCCAACCAAGCCTCCCGTAGGGGCGTGGACGCCTGTGTCAGATGGGTCCGCAGATCTAGCGAGACACCTTTGCGCTGCAATCGATAGACCCGCAGGCTATCGCCAGCACTGAACGATGCAAACATTCATCCTCTCTTTTTCATTAACGTACATTGTACTCTCTTTTACCAGCGTTGGCAAACCTACCCGCGAAACAAACGCGCCCGGGCTGGCCCGCGGCGCGCTCAAATTTCGCTGTTTTCATGATATCACGTGTTTATACGACTTTCAGTCAGTTGTATCACAATTGGACCGGCGCTGCCCCCTGGCGCGACAACCGAAGCGCCTGAGGTCGTCTATGCGCGGATGCCAACGTGTACAGCGACTGTGCCCAACATCAACCGGCGATAGCCAACCTGCTGCCACCCGGTCCGGCGCATGACCTCGGCGATCTCGTCCGGGGTCAGGAAGGCAGTGAGGG
>JAMJFU010000254.1 GCA_023544525.1 Anaerolineae bacterium
GCCCCGGTCAGGTGCCCGAGGTGTTGATAACCGTTGGCGTAAGGCCAGGCCACGCCGATTAGTATTTTCTGGGCCATGATTGCCTCCTTTTTCGCTCTCCCAAACCCCGGTTGGTCACCGGGGATGGCTGCTCGTGACTCTCGTAGAATGGTCGACCATCCCTGTCGAAGGGCAAGGTACAACCGTCGCTGAGGCCAAAAAAGAAAAAAGCGAGGGGGTTCCCTCGCTCAGATGCGGACGACCTGGACGGTTCCGGCACGCGGGCGTGCGGGACCGGACAGCAAGGGACTCAGTCTGGACAGATCCTGCGCTCCTGGGGGCAAGCCCCCATGATGCCCTTTGCCGCTGAAGTTTGGCGGATGCTATTCGGTTGCCAGAACTCGATTGTGCCCCGCACGGTTCCACTCCAAGGATCGCTAGTTTGTCTTCGCCTTACATCAGGCACCGGCCTCCGGTGCCCTACTTGTGATATTCTATCACACTTTGTCCGAAAAGGCAAGTACCATTGTCAAAGCTCGGGAACGATGGTATAATCCCCGGACCGGAGGAGACACATGCAAGAACTACTCATTTTCCTGCCCTTCTTGATCCCCGTCATTGTGGCCAACTTCAGTGAGCGCCATCGTCGCCGGCCTTACGAGGTGGCCCGTCCGGAGCGCAATCCAGCGTTGGACTCGGCGCTGCGTTATGCACCCTATGGCTTCCTGGTGGCCATCAATTTTGGCTTGTTGGCCATTGCCGGATTCTCGGTGCTCAACCAGCTGGCGGTGCAGTTCGCGCCCGAGTCAGTGCAGCAAGATGCTTCCGAGGTACAATGGCTATGGGTCGCCCTGGCAATGTTCGTGACCAGCCTGGCAGGCTTTTTGCCGCTCTTCCGGTCAGTGCGGAACTGGGTGAGCCGCTGGCTAAAGATCGATCCCGATTCCCTGGTGCACATGACGGCGCTGGCCTTTGTTGTCTACCAGATCGGCCTTAGCCTGGCGCAGATGGCGCTCATAGGCGGCCTGGAGAACCTGGCCCAGGCAGAGTTGGAACTGACGGTGCGGGACGTGATCTTGAGCGAGGTCCCCCTGCTCCTGTTTGCCCTCTTTGGCGTGGGCCTGTTCATCCGGCGCAACGGGGAAGGCGTGGCCGACCGGCTGGGCCTGGATCGGCCCACCTGGAAGCAGCTGCTGGCGGCGCTGGGCATCGCCGCGTTGCTCTTGGGCTTAGACTATGTCATCAGCCTTGCCTGGCAAAACGTGGATCCCCTGGGCTACGATGTGCTGGAGCGGGTTACCGAGAGCCTCTTTGGCGGCTTGGCCACGGTCGGTGGCGCCTTGGCCCTGGGCCTGGCAGCCGGCATTAGCGAGGAACTGCTCTTCCGGGGGGCAGTCCAGCCGCGGCTGGGCCTGCTTCTGGCTGCCATCCTGTTCTCTATCGGACATCTGCAGTACGGCTTGACCGTGGCCACGGCCGAGATATTTGTGATCGGCCTGGTACTGGGGCTGGTGCGCAATCGCAGCAGCACAACCATCTGTATCATCATCCATGCGACGTACAACACGGTCGGCACGCTGCTCGAGGTGTTGTAGGAGCCTATCAGGGGACGGTATGGAGCAGAACCTTCACGACCGTCTGCGCCGGCTGGGCTTGACGCGGAGTCCGCAACAGGCCCGCCAGCAGTCTCGCCGAAAAGGGAAGCCCATCGAAGAGCTGATCGCCGGCGAGCTGGTCCATACGGGGAGCGGTCCCTTCTTTTTGTTCCGGGAGCGTTACCCCCTGGATCACCTCCACGGGCAGGAACAGCTCTCGGCGCTGTTGGCGCACGTGCCCCGTGGCCCGAGCCTGTTGGCCCGCGACGACCGGCTGGCCGCCGTGGACCTGCAGCGCATTGCTTTTGTGGACACCGAGACGACGGGGTTGGCAGGCGGCACCGGGACCTATGCCTTTCTGGTGGGCGTGGGTGTATTCCGCGAAGAGGGCTTTGTCCTGTACCAGTTCTTCATGAGGGACTATGCCGAAGAGTCCGCGCAGCTCGAGGCCTTGGGCGAACTGCTCGACGACATGGAAGCGGTCGTCAGCTTCAACGGCAAGAGCTTTGACCTGCCGTTGTTAGAGTCCCGCTTCATCATGGCCCGGCAGCAGCCCCGCCTGGTAGACGTGCCCCACCTGGATCTGCTGCCAGCAGCCCGGCGGCTGTGGAAGTATCGCCTGGCGTCCTGTGCTCTCTCGTCGCTGGAGGACGAGGTCCTGGCCGTGCGCCGTACCCAGGCGGATGTCCCCGGTTGGCTCATTCCCGGCCTCTATGCTGACTATGCGCGCACAGGCGACGCCCAGGAAATGCCCGGCATCTTTTACCATAATGCCCAGGACATCCTCTCGCTGGTGACCCTCACCGCCCGTATGTGCGACCTGCTGGATGCCAGACGCTCGCTGAGCAGCGATCTCCCCGGCGAAGACCTATACGGCCTGGGGCGGTTGTTCAATGACCTGGGCGAGGCCGATGGAGCCGAGAAGGCGTTCGTGCGCGCGGCCCAGTCCTCGCGAGCACGATGGGTGCGAGAGAGGGCCATGCAAGATCTGGCCTATCTGCTCAAACGCCAGGAGCGCCGCGGGGAGGCGCTCCCCTGGTGGGAAGAGCTGGCGCGGAGCGCAGGGGCGCTGAACGCCTACGAGGAGTTGGCCAAGCATTATGAGTGGCACGCCGGCGACCTGGACCAGGCACTGTCCTGGACACGGGAGGCCATCGACCTGGTCAGGCAGTGGCCGCGCGGCGCCAAGCGACGCGCCGCCCTGGTAGAGCTGGAACACCGGATGGCCCGCCTCGATCTGAAGCTTGCTGGGCAGGCAGAGGCAGACCCCGCCACGGCAGGCGCGGTGGAAGACGAGGACTGAGCCAGGACACCGGCCATCACGCAGCGGCGGATCTAGGGGCTTACACCTCAGAGGTTTCCTCGGAAGGCGCGCTGGGCTGTCTGCCGGCGTCGAAGGAGAACTGGATCGCGCCCTGCTGGCAGGTATCCACACAATTGCCACACAGGATGCACTCGGCGGCTTCCATATCGCCTCGGGCCACCATTGCGTTGACATCAAGGCTCATGGGACAGTAGCGCGTGCAGCGACCGCAGTCGGCGCAGCGATCCGGCGCCGCCTTCAGCCGGAGCGCTGGCCAGCGAGCGACATTGCGGATCCAGCGTCCCAGGATCATGAATGGCGCCATCCAGCAGACGGTGTGGCAACCGGCCCGACGGCCCAGGAGCAGCGCCAGACCCAGGAACAGGGCGACAATGATGTAATAGATCAGAAACCATGGTGGCGCCCCTGGGTCGGTGACCAGGGCCAGCGTGACGCCTCCCTCCAGTTGATAGAAAGGGTTCACGGTGTGGAGGCCGCCCGCGCCGATGGCCAGGGCGATGATCCCGCCCAGCCATGGCAGCCAAATGGCCCACTTGATCCAGTCCAATCTCTGGCGGGGGACCGGTTTGTCATTGATGGGCGCACCGAATTCCTGGAGCGCTCCAGCAGGGCAAGCCCAGCCGCACCAGAGCCTTCCCACGAACAATGCAGAGACGAACATCAGGGCAAAGACGATCATGCTGCCGTTGACTACGCCCTCTGACGCGGCCTGGAGTATGATGGCTGGCGAGAAGTAGTATAGGCTGACGGGGAACAGCAACAGGGAGGCGAGCAACAGCGCCTTCCGGATGCGCTGTCTCCTCGGTAACTGTTTGGTTGTGGCCAGTTCTATCCTCCTGTGATCCTGTGTGCTATGCTACCCCCACTGTACCACGGCACGGTTGGGTCGTCATCCACCCTTGGTTTGATGTGGGGTTGGATTCGCAGGCGGGTCAAGACCGGCCCATCAGCCGCGCCCACATGTGTTCCGGAACCTGGACGGCGACCACCTCGCCGCGGGCGCACACCTCGCCTTGGGCGGACAATTCGGTGGTGACCACCACCTTACGGCCCTTGATCTCCTTGACGCGGGCCCGCAACTCCAGGGGGTCGTCGATGGGCGTCGGCTTGAGGTAGTCGACGTGCAGGGATGCCGTCACAAAGCGCAAGGCTGGCTCGGTGTCCATCGCCCGGCCCTCGGCACGGTAGGCGGCCGCCGCTGCGGTACCCGTGCTGTGACAGTCGATGAGCGAGGCGATGAGGCCGCCGTAGACGTAGCCAGGGATGGCCGTGTGGTAGGGCTTGGGCGTGTAGGTGGCGACCGCCTGTTCGCCCTCCCAATAGCTCTTGATCTGGTGGCCATGCTCATTCAGCCGGCCACAGCCATAACAGTGGGCAACCTCGTCGGGGTAATAGTCTTGGAATGCCTTTTGGCTCATCCGGTGCTCCTCTTGTTCTTCAGGACTTTGTTGAGTTCCTTGCGGCCAAAGACCGGAGGCCGGGGCGGGGGGCTTTCCTCCTCTGCCTGGCTGCCAGATTCTCCACCGTGTACGGCCACCACCGAGATCAGTCGCTGCACCTCCCGGCTACCACAAGCGGGGCAGGCGAGGTCATCCGGTTCCTGGCCGATGGTCAGGAGCAGTCTCTCGAAAGGCTCGTCGCAGTCCTTACAGCGGTATTCATAGATAGGCATTCACCCTCCTCGGTTTTCGGCCGCGTTCGCCTGTGCTTCGTAGAGGCGCATGGTCCCATAGCTCTGCACCAGGACACACAACAGCGCGGCATAGACGATGATCTTCTGGCCCGTGGCCTGGATGGTGACTCCAGCGGTGGTGCCGGGCCGGGGTCCTTCGAACAGCAGCCAGAGGTAGGCCGCCAGCAGGGCAGCAAAGACCCCATACACTGCGGCATAGACCTTCGGATATAGGCGATGAAGCAGGATGGCTGCGAGGTGGAAGAGGACTGCGGCCAGGAAGGTCCGAAAGGCCATGCCTACAAACCAGCCGTGGGCGCCCAGCCGCAGGTTGGCTGGTGTCAACGCTACGCCAACGAAGGACAGGCCAGAGGCCAGTCCGGCTACGGCACCCAGGAAGCCCAGTACCCGCAACAGGCGGCCTTGCCAGAAGAACTGCAGCGCGGCGACGAAATAGCTGGCCAACCCCAGGCCCGCAACCGTGAGAGCCACAAAGAACAGCAGGGCAGAAGCCGTATTGGGCTCACCGCCGGGCGATACGGTACGGCCCAGGTCACTGAAGAAATTCCTGAAAAAGTCGTAACCAGGGCTCTCTGGATCGGCTACGGTCCCCCCGGGGTAGAGCAGCATCCCGGTCACGGTCAGGACGATGAGCTGTGCAGCTGCGAACAAGCCGAACCGAAACGGCCGTTTGCCCCAGGCTCGCCAGATGCCCCCCAGGGCCTGGCCCCTGCCCACTTGGGACTCGCCTTCTCCTTCTGCGTCGTTGTGCACAGCAGCGCTCGTCTCCGTGACCATCAACCGACCGGTGTTCTAAGCCGATCCTCAGGGCCTTGTCCGCGTTGATCCCTGGGTGTTCCGCTATCGCGCGGGGGCAGCGAGCCTGCCCTCACCATAATTCATTATAGTCGATAGCCTCGCGGAACTCAAACGAGTAGGGACTGAATGCCATCAGCTTGCGTGTGATGCTCTCTCCGGACCTTGACTCCTGGCCAGGGAGGCGCCTATTCCGAGCCGCGCCAGGCCGTGGCCAGTCGCCGCCAGCTAAAGGCCTGTTGGGATAGCAGGTTTCCGGCTCGGAAGAAGCGGCCAGCCAGCAGAATAAAGACGTAGGCGGTCACGGCCAACCCGGCCAGGCTGATCAGGATCTGCCAGATCGGCACGTCAGCCACCGCCAGGCGTGTCACCATGGCGCTGGGTGCGCTGAAGGGGAAGAGACTGAGCACCAGGGCCAGCGTCCCGTGTGGCTGCTCGACAAAGCTCGGTCCAAACATGAGCGTCGGCATCAGCGGGATGATCAGTAACCACGTGACCTGCCCACCCTCCCGGGCATTGTTGGCCAGCGCGCCGGCGGCAACCATGATCGAGGAGAAGAGCAGGTAGC
>JAMJFU010000255.1 GCA_023544525.1 Anaerolineae bacterium
GTCTTGTCATCCAAGGAGCAAAGAGCATATGACAGGCGTTGATCCTTCATCCTTCATCCTGCATCCTGCATCTTGCATCTTGCATCATTCTGAGGAGGTAACAAGTTGTCACTAGCAAGGGTCTTTGAGGAACAACCGAACCGCCGCTATATTATGTTTGGCGGCAAAGGTGGTTTGGGCAAGACGACCTTTTCGGCAGCCACCGCCTACTGGCTGGCGAAGCAGGGGTACCGCGTGCTGGTCTTTTCGGTAGATCCGCAGGCCTCCCTGTCGGACATCTTCCAGCGGGACATCTTTGGCCAAGGTGCCGTGGAGATCATGCCCAACCTCTACGCCCAAGAGATCGACGCCGACCAGCGGATCAAGGAGTACCAGGGCGAGATACGAGCCAAGATCCTGGACATGTATGGCCTGGACGAGGTGCCGGAGGAGATCGAGAACTATATTCAGGCCGCTGCCGCCGAACCGGCCATGGAAGAGAGCGCCATCTTTGACGCCGTGGTGGACATAGTCGTGAGCGCCGACTATGACTATTACATCTACGACCTGGTTCCCCTGGGCCACGCCCTATACTACCTGAGCATGGCCAGCGTTTACGACCAATGGATCGACAAGATCACCGCTCTGCGGGCCGAGATGGAGGAGTACAGCCAGGTCGCTGCCGTGATGCAGCGCAAGAAAGAAACGGAAGAAGACGCCATCCTGCGCGAACTGCAGTACATCAAGGAGCGCATCAACAAATCCTCGGGCATCCTCACCGACCGGGTCAAAACGGCCTTTTTCTTTGTCGTCATCCCCGAAGAGATGGCCATCCTGGATACCAAGAAGGCAGCAGGGCTGTTTGCCAAGTACGACGTGCCCCTGTCGGGCTATATCGTCAACCGGGTCATCCCCGACTCGCTGGCTCAACAGGCAATCCCCGAATATCTGCGTCACCGCCTGACGATGCAAGAGAGACACCTGGCGACCATCCAACGTGAGCTGGGCAGCGATGTCCTGGCCTACGTTCCCGAGATGGAGCGTGACATTACCGGCCTGGGCATGATCGAAAAGATGGCCCAAGAGATGTTCGGAGGGTAAGAACGATGATTGACAAGAACACAACCCAGTTCCTGACCGAACATCCCGGTCTGAAATACGTCTTTTTCGGCGGGAAGGGCGGCGTGGGCAAGACCGTGCTGGCCGGAGCTTCGGCTTTGTGGTTCGCCGGGCAGGGTAGAAAGACCCTCCTGGCATCCACCAACCCGGTCCATAGCCTGTCCAGCATGTTGGGCCAGGACGTCTTTGGGCGACATACGCCCGTCACCGGCGTGCCCAACCTGTTCGCCTACGAGATCGACACCAAGGATACCATCGAGAAATCGAAAAAGGAGATCCAGGAAAAGATCGCCTGGTTCCTCAAGTTCGCCGACATCAAGACCAAGGCCGACGCATTTGTGGAATCGGCGACGATGAACCCGGCGTTTGAAGAGTCGGCCATGTTCGAGAACATGATCGACCTCATGTTCGACGACGAGTATGAGGTGTACGTCTTTGACACCGCCCCGACGGCCAACGCCCGTCGCCTGCTGGGCATGTCCGACGTCTATGCCCTGTGGGTCAACAAGATGGTCCAGAGCCGGGAAGAGGCCATGAGCCTCAAAGACCTCCTTTCCTACAGCAAGAAAAAGAAGGAAAAGGATCCGCTCATGGATTACTTGCTCAACTTGCAGATGCGCATGGCTCACGCCAAGGATCTGTTGACAGATGATGAAAAGACGGCATTTTTCTTTGTGACGCTGCCCGAGGCGCTGCCTATCGCCGTGATCCGCCGTTTCATCAACTGGTTCGATGAGTTCGGTATCCCCGTCGGCGGGATCGTGGTCAACATGCTGATTGACGAGAGCACCGTCATGGAGGAGACACCTGATTTCGTCAAGAACCGGGTGGCCATGCAACAAGAATACATGGACGAAATCTGGAGCATCTTCCCTGACGTGCGCGCCGTGCTGCCCTTGTTCGACGTTGAGGTCCAGGGCGTGCCCATGCTCAGACGAACAGCGGACCACCTCTTTGTCTAGTACAGGGGACATAGCGTGATGGCCATAGATCCCTATCTGCTGTTGCTGCTGATCGCCTGCCTGTATGCTCTTGTCTTTGGCGGGCTGGGCTGGGTACGGCGCGAGGGCCTCTCGATCCAGTTCGCGCTGGAGGTTGCGGGGCTGACGGCACTGTTGGTCGGCGGTTCGTGGCTGGCGGGCATCCCGTTGAACCCCTTCCTGTTCCTGGCCCTCCTCTACGTCATAACCATGCGCTCCAGGTTGATCGTCGATGCGGCCAACCTGCTGGCCAACCGTGGGCGCTACGAGATGGCACACCGTCTCTATCGTCTGGGCCTGGCCTGGTGGCCCGATGCGACCTCGCGGGCCATCGTCCGGGTCAATCAGGGCGCGGCATACTTGCGCTGCGGCCAGGTGGACGCGGCCATCGATACCTTACAGTTTGTCCTGAACAGCGACGGCCAGCCGCAACTCGGCATCAAGTACGAGGCAGCCTGTCGCTACAACCTGGGCTACGCCTATGAGAAGGCCGGTGAAGAGGCCAGGGCCATCGCCCAATACCACGAGACCATCGAGCTCCTGCCAGGGTCGCTGTACGCCAAGGCTGCCCAGGCAGCGCTAAAGCGGCGCCAAAAGAGGGATTCGCAGAACTGAGGGACTTGGCCCGCCACCCAGGGGCGCGACGGTGCTGGACAGACCAGCACCGTTTTGCGCGCCCACCCGGAAGCATCTCGCCGATCATGAAGAATTGCAGGCAATACGAGGGCGAGCAACACCGCCGGCAACGTCTGGCACAGCGAGAAAACCGCTGGGCAAGTGCCGGCGGTTGGCTGGTGGCGAGGCTCTCAGCCCGGGCAGGGCTTGTCGGGACGCTGCTGGCGCTGGCCGTTGGCCTGTGTCTCGCCGGCTGCGGCTCGCCAGAGGCCGCGCCTGCACCACCGCCGGCCGGCCCAACGCCGACCGTGACAGTGCCCGTGGAGATGCCGGTTGTCATCGCCATTACCGGTGCCTTCGACGACCAGACGCTTGCCACCCTGGACCGGCAGATTAGCGCCTTTGAGCAGACAAACCCTGACATCCTGGTCGAGGTCGTGAACGCACGAGGCACGGAGCAGGAACGGCAGATGGGGTTCGCCGAGGCCCTGGCCCAGGGTGACTCGAGCCGGGACATTTATGTCGTCGATTACCACTGGCTGGCGGGCTTTTCGACACCCGGCTGGCTGCGTCCACTCGACGGGCTTTTCGATGGACAGGGACTGGACCTGGATTCCTTCCTGCCGCCTGCCGTTGACGCCAGCCAGGGCGACGGCGACCTCCTGGCCATACCCTGGACGGTCGATGCCGGGTTGCTGTATTACCGCCTGGACCAACTTGACCAGCCGCCGGCCACCTGGCCCGAGCTCGAGCAGGCTGCCCTGGAGCCCGCGCAGCCTGCGGGCCTGCCTTATGGCTTCGTGTGGCCAGGCGCAACCGGCGACACACTCGCCTGCATCACCCTCGAGTTCGTCTGGGCCTATGGTGGTGACGTGCTCGGCCCTACAGGTGATGTCGTCTTTGACAGCCCTGCAGCACGAGCCGCCCTACAACAGATGCTAGGGCTGGTCAACACTGGGGCGTCACCGCAGCAGGTGATAGCCTACACCGAGGCAGCCACACTCGAGGTCTTCCAAAGCGGCAAGGCCCTGATGATGCGAAACTGGGCCTCCGCCTGGGAGGGTCTGAACGCTCCAGGTTCTGCCCTGGTGGGACGTGTTGCCGTTGCGCCGCTGCCAGCCTCCTGCCTCGGTGGACAGGGGCTGGTGCTTTCGGGCAGCAGCCTCCATCCCGAACAGGCCTTCCAGTTCATGGCATTTCTGGCCTCCCACGAACAGCAGGCCCAACTGGCCCGGGAGGGTGCAGCGTTGCCTGCCCTGGAATCTGTCTATCACGACCCTGTCGTGCTGGCAGAGGATCCGGCGTTGGCAGAGCTCTACGTGGGCCTGCTGGCTGTCCGGCCTCGCCCCAAGTCAGAAGACTATGAACTGCTTTCGCAGGCAGTTTACACCGAGGTACACGCGCTTCTGGCCGGCGAGCAGGATGTCGAGACCACTGCTACCAGCATCCAGAACCGCCTTGAGGAGATAAGCCACTAGCAGAGCGTTTGCCAGCCGTGGGGCAACGAGTTGCACAGAACCAAAAAGGGAGCGCTGCTGTAGCAGCGCTCCCTGACGTTTACCGGCGCAGTGGCTCTAGTAGCGAAGCAGGGCCCCGATAGAACCGGCATCCTCCAGTTCCGGGCTGCCCCGGACGATCTCTACCTCGACCCCTTGCTCGAGTGCACGATAGGTCATGGTGTCGACCAGGTCCTCGACTCGCTCGAATTTTCCGCCACACAGCGGGCACTCGTCCCGCTCCACCAAGGTGAGGTAGCGGCAATTGCGGCAGCGGTATCCCGACGCCTCAAAGCCTGCGGCCACCAACAAGATCGATGGCCTGTGCTCCTGCAAGACCGCAAGGGTATCTGACAGCCCCACTGTCGCCCCGCTGCCCCGCCGCCAGCCTGCTATCATGTCCTGGACCAGCCCTTCCTCCCGTTCCTGGGCTACCTCCTCAATCAACTCCATTGAGCGGGATTGCACCTCGCCGGCCGGGGCCCCAAAATCCACCGTGAACGTGCCAATCACCTTGTCCTGCGTCGCCTTGGGCAGCATATCCACAAACTGGCTGATATTGGACTCGGTACCAGCCAACACCAGGCGCTGGCAACCATTCGTTTGGCAAAAGTGCTCTGTCGCTTCGACGATCTCTTTCAGGTTGCGCTGGACGACCTCCTCGCCGTGTCTCGCGGCCTTGGCCGTCATGCCACCACGCATCCCGGCCACACCGGAAGCACCGCCGTGCTTCACGCGGCGGACTTCTTCGCCCAACGTGCCAGTCGTCTCGACCAACTCCCCCAGATTGAACAGGAACATCCGCGCACCGGCGCTATCGAGCAGGATGACACCGTAGCGGCCATAGGCGTCCAGCACATCAGTCAGCGGCTTGATGTACGGCCGGTGGGACACGTAGGCATAGTTGTGAACAGGCACCGCCAGCGAATAGCTCCTCCAGAAATCCTTCCCCTGGCAAGAGAACAGCGCGACACCCTTGCCCTGCCAATCATATTCGAAATCGAAATATCGCTCCACGGCCTCTATGTCAGCGGGCTCTGCTTCGTCGGCTACATCTTTCAGCAACGATCGCAAGATCAGCTTGTACTGGTCGCTGAAGTGTTGGGTGGGGTCTACGTTCAGATAGACACTCAGGACAGACGGGCTATCGGCGCGGAACTGCACCAACTCGTTCAAATCCTGCTCTGTAAACACATTACCCTCCTTGGTTGGAATAGAAACGCTCCGGCTTGGTCGCTCTGGAACATTCTCCGCAGGCTCCCATGGGCCTGATCTGTACTCCCAAAGATCCAGCTCTAGCGGTCGCTGGGCCGCTCCTGCAGTGTGACCGGGACCTCCATCCGCTCGCCACTCCGTAGGATGGTCAGGGTGATGGTATCTCCCACGCTAGTATTGCTGGCCAGATAATTGACCAGGTCATCGAAACGCGTCACATCGGTCCCCTCTATGGCGACGAGGATGTCGCCGCCCGCAGTTACGGGCGTGCCCGACAGGCTGATCTGCTGGTTGCCCCCTTGCAGACCGGCAGCCTCAGCCGGACTGTCGGGCTCAACCGTGTAGATCAAAACCCCGGTCTCTACAGGCAGATCCAGTGCTTCCACCATCGCCGGGGAGATGGTAGCGCCTGAAATCCCCACCCACGGGTTGCGGT
>JAMJFU010000256.1 GCA_023544525.1 Anaerolineae bacterium
CTAACGACTTGTCAGTGACAGAGCTGGAGCCGAGCTGGTGCTCGGCGATCCCAGGACGCCGGTGACGACTCGTTGGTGCACCCGGTTCATGGGGCAGGGCAAGGTTAACGCGCTGTTGTCGAATAGTTGTCAGCGCCAAAGAAACCTGGTATAATACGCCCTGTTTGCAGATGGACAGAGACCAGCCTCATACTATGCCAATCAAGAGAGGAGCCCCGTGATTCAACGGAGAACACAGTCTGCCAGCTATTGGCAGGAGCAGTTCAGCGTTACCCAGAAGGACATGTCACAGCTCTATGGGCTGATCCTCGATGCTGCCAGACCTGTCGACACGGCCACCCTTTCCAAGGCCCTGATCGAGCGTCATTGCCGGCAGGAAGAGGAACTGATCCGGGCCGAGTTGAGCAAGGGCCGGGTCTACCAACCCAAAGACGAGTATGAGGTTGGGGAGCCGATCATCTTTCCGGTTTTTGACTATGCATTGGCGACGGTGGTCGGCACGCGTCAGGGCCGGAATCCAGAGTATGGCGAGTTCACAGTCATCCAGGTCGAGTTTGAGGAGGATGGCGAGGTCCGGGAGTTTGCATCGCAGTTGGTGGGGGAACACCGGCAGAATCGAGAAGATGGCGGGCAGGAGGTGGCGACACCCGACGACCTGCTGGAGGCTGCAGAGCTCTACGAACGCTACGGGGAGCAGGTAGAGGACAAGTTGCTGAGCAGCCTCGAGCAGCATGGTGACTTTCTCGAGGTGCGTGGCCAATGGTTCCTCAAGGACCTCCTCGCCGGCGTGGACCTTGGGCGGCGTAATATTGCCGAGGCACTCATCGAGATCAGGTCTATGCCGCTGCCACCCGGTGAGATCTTGACCCAGTTGGACCTGCCCCGGGAGGTGCCCGAGGAGGTTAGGACCTTCTCGCTCAACTATGCGCTGGCCCAGGATGAGCGGTTTGACAACGTGGGCGACCACGGCCGCGACATCTGGTACCTGAAGCGGTTGACTCCGAAGGAGGTCGTGAATCCACCGGAGCGCCTGGCCATCGAGCGGGTGGCTCACAAGCGCCAGGACATTGCCGAAGAGTTGTTGTTGATAGAGCGCGAGATTGACGATGAGGGCAGTGGGGAGCAAGTCATGGGTCCCAGCCGGCCCCTCTACCGGACGACGATCTCGCTGATCTACCCCCACTGGCGTTGCGGTACCCTACCGCTCACGGTGCGCACGCGAGGGCTCTTTCCCCAGTCGGAGAACCACCATACACCGGTGATCCTGGTCGACGGGCAGAGCGGTGACAAGATGCAGGGCTGGGTGGTGCACGGTGAATCGTTCGTCCATGGCCTGGCCGAGTGGTATGAGCGCTACGAGCTGCCGGTGGGGTGCTATATCAAACTGGAGCGAACGCGGGATCCACGGGTCATCAACGTCGATTTCGAGGCACGCCGGCTTAAGCGGCTGTGGGGCAAAGTGGCTGTGGCCCAGGGCAACAACCTGGTCTTCCAGGTGCGGAAGCTGCCTGTCTCCTGCGAGTACGATGACCAGTTGACGATCGCCGAGGACAACCCGCGCATGATCGACCGCCTCTGGGACCAGGCACACACCCGGGGCGATAGCCTGCTGCAGATCATGCTGCGCATCATGCCAGAGCTGATCAAGCTCAGCCCGCAGGCTACGGTGCACGCCAAGTCCATCTATAGCGCGGTGAATGTGCTCAAGCGTGTCCCGCCAGGCCCCATTTTTGCGCTGCTCTCTACCGAGCCGTGCTTTGTGGCGATGGGTGGCGGATATTGGACTTTTGATGAAACCCTGGTCGGGGTTTCGGGAGTATAGGGCCAAGTCTATGAAGAGTAGGTGGGTCAGACCGACACTGAATACCAAGTTTCACATTGACCGTGACTGGTGGGAGGAGAAGGGCCGTAACTTTCGCGTCCATCTCCTGAGCCACCTGTGCAGCGAGTGCCAGCAGCGCTACCAAGACTACCAGGAGACGGAGCTCATCGACTGGATCGATGCCAGCACGGGCGAGGTCGCCCAGGTGGATGGACTATGGCACTCCTTGCGCGTGTGCTGCAGCCTGAAGCCGGACTATGTGAATGAGCTGACGCCCATGACCACCGCTATCTTTCGAGTGTTCCTGGCCAATGGCAACGAACCTCTGACCCCGATCGAGCTATCCCAGGAGCTCAATCGGCCGGCCGAGACCATCCTGCGCACGATCGGTGGCTTTCAGGTCTATCATGGGATCAAGCCGGTGCCCGAAGAGGAGGTGCGGCGGGTCTCCCGGCGCAAGCCGGTGGCCGACGAGGAATGAGGCCAGGACCTGCAGGGCATTCGGGGGCGACGGGGTGACCGTCGCCTTTTTGTTTGGTGCTATCCAGAGCCGGTTGGGCGTTGTCCTGGAGGCTGGTCCAACCGCTTGGGAAAGAGGCGGTGCAGGAGACGGCGCAACCATCGCCCTAGCCGCGAGGCGCGATTCTCCTGGGCAAAGTCCTCGACTGCTGCCTGGGTGGGCGGCGATGTGGCATAGCCCATCTGGAGACGGGCCCTGTTCTCGGTAATCCAGAGATAGAGGTCGGCTTCCGTCCTGCCCGGAAAGTGCCGCAGGATGTCCGATGCACGGATGCCTTCGACCACGGGCAGATAGACGCGTTCGTACCAGTCGGAGGCTGCCTCGGGCAGCGAGGGATAGTGGCGGGAGCGAAGGCCCATGTAGAACTGGTGGACCTCGATGTGCTGGAGGAGCTTGCGGTAGCTGCCGGCGCGCGTCAACTCGATGCTCTGCTCGGGATGGTTCTGATCGAGTGCAGTCTTGGCCAGGAACTCGGCGTAGCCAGACTTTAGGATCAGGTCGTCGGGCGACGTATCGGGCCCCAGCGGCACGCGCACAGGTACGTCCACAACCCAAGCCTGGATCGTCTTCTGGCCACGGGCTCGGGCGACCGAAACCCGGTGGTTTCCGTCCTGAACGAAATAGACCTCGCCGACGCGGAATACGTCGATGGGTGCCATCTGGGCCTTGCTCTGAAGCCGGTGGACGCGCATCCAGCGTTGGGGGTCGACGTGACCGCGGGGGAGGAAAGCCCGGTTAAAATCGCGGTAACGTCCGACGCTGCCCACAATCTTGTTCAGAGGGATTTCCTCGAGATGGGCGGCCTTGTCCGGCTGGCTGAGGTTGAGGTGCTCCTGGACATCTTGGAAGGAGAGGAGTGCATCCGAACGGCCGGAGATCTGGGAGAGCACGTCCTGGACAAAGGCCCGCCGGCGGGCCGCATCAAAGACTTCCTGGGAGGCTCTTGCCGCGGGTTTGCCGTTGTTCACAGCTATGGGCCCTTTCTGCTCGCGATGCTCAGGCAAACAGGCTGGCGAGCAGGACACAGGCCGCCAGCCAGGTCAGGACCACCATCACGGCCAATAGGCCGACGACTGCCTTCTTGCGCGGGCTGAGCCGGGCGATGGCAGCAGCCAGTTGTGATAGGCGTGAGCCGAAACCGGATCTTTCAGGCAACCCAATTCTCTCCAAGTAGCCGTTACCCGCGTGGAGGGCCGATGCCTCCGGGGCGGGGCCAGTATAGCACGGCGCGGTCGGGCTGTCAACGGGCTGGCCTGACGTCGCCGAAATCTTGTATTCTGTGGGCCAGGCCCAGGGTTGCTGGATGGCGTCGTTTTGAGCTACTGGCCCGTGTGGGTGCTGGCCTCGGGATCGCTCGCATCCAGCAGTGGTGGGAGCTCCTCCAGGTTGGCCAGGCCAAACTGCTGCAGGAACTCGAATGTGGTCCCGTAGATGATGGGCCGGCCGGCCTGATCGAGACGGCCTTGTTCCTCGACCAGGCCTCGGTGCAGGAGGGTGCGCAGCACGCTGTCCGAGTTGACGCCGCGCACGCCCTCAATCTCGGCGCGGGTCACAGGCTGGCGATAGGCGACAATGGCCAGGGTCTCGAGGGCCGCGGGCGACAGCCTGCCGGTCAACTCCAAGCCGAGGAACGCCCGGACCAGATCGGCGGCTTCGGGCGCGGTCACGATCTGTACACGCTTGCCCTTGCGCTGCAGGCGAATGCCGCGCTCGAGGTACTCCTGGGCCAGCGTGCTGAGGGTTTCTTCGACTTGATCGGGGCCGGCTTCGAGCACCGTCGCCAACCGCTCGATGGAGACCGGCTCATTGGCGACGAAAAGCAGGCATTCGATCTGGGCTTTGAGGGAGAGGGCCGCGTGGGCCCGCCCCTCTGTTGTGGGTTCACCATTCATATCGTGTGATTCGTACCTGGGTTGATGTTGTGCTATAATACGACCCGTTCCAAAACTGCCAATCTGAGGAGGTCGAGTCGCCATGCTGGAGCGACAGAGATGGGTCCGTCTCCTGGCGCCGCTAGTCCTTTTGCTGGGTCTGGCCTGCGGGCCGTGCAACCTTCTGTCCAGCGATGTGCCCACACCGCCCCGTCCCATCGCGGTGTCGACCGAGTCTGCGACCCAGCTGGAATCCCGCATCCGGCAGAATCTCAGCGGCGAGCCAGGCCAGCAGTTCATCCTGCGCATGACCGATGCGGAGGTTACCTCCCTGGTAGCCACCCAACTGGCCAAGTATGATGAGTCACCCGTGGCCGATCCTCAGATCTGGTTCACCAAAGGCAAGGTCTATACCTCGGGCAGGCTGGTCAACGTGCTGCCGGTGGAGACCGACATCTTTATGATCTCCTCTGCACGCATTGCCGACGGCCGGGTGACCGTTGAGATCGAGGAGGCATCTGCTGGCGCTTTGCCCGTGCCTGCCGGAGTCCTGGATACCATCTCGCAGAGCGTAAATGAAACGGTCGCTGAACTGCAGCTGGAAGTTCAGGTCACCGCCCTGGAGATCCTCGAGGGCGAGGCAATTGTAAAGGGCGTGCGAAAGTAATCATCTGCCAACGAAGCTGAACCGCGGAGGTAGATCACCTCCGCGGTTTTTCTATTCCTTGGGATAGGGTGCGTGCTTGATCTTGACCTGCACCTTGCCCAGCTTGAGCCCCATGCGTTCGACGATCACTTCGCGGGTCACCTGCAGGACCTCTTCGGTCTTCATCGGTATGTCGACCTCCGGTGACGTCTCGAGAAGGAGATCGACGTCCACGCCTCGCGTGCGGCCGGTGACCTGGGGGCTGACCTTGATGACGTCCGGCAACTGGTCGATGTTGTATTCCAGCCGCTGCTCGACGGACTCGATGGTAATGCGTGCTTCGCCGCCCTCCAGTTTCTGGGCGCGGATGGACTTTCTGCGGGGCCGGCGCAGTTCCAGCCAGAGGATCAGCAGGCACAGGATGATGAGAGCGCCACCGATGATGACTCGGGCGCCGGCAAAGAGCAATCGGTCGCTTTCGACATAGTTGACGGTCCCCCGCTGGAGCCAGTCAGCCGTCACCGCCACGACACGCAGGCTCTCCCCCGGAGCTATGACATAGACCGCGGCCAAGACAATGATGACGAGCAGTAGAAGGACGACGATTATCCGGTTGAATACGTTCATGGATGACCTCCTGGTGATTTGGTTTCAGGCTCGCCAGATGGTGCGTTTGCCAGCGAATACCGGGTTGCGCCCATGTGCATACGCATGGCCTGTTCACTAGACGAGCGTATTATACAACAGATGCTGGCTTTCGTCCAGTGTACCTACGCCAGGCGGCATGGCTCCTGCTAGGGTGCCTGGCGACGGTGCCGTGGCTGTGAAGAGCGAGCGCCTAGGGCCGCTGGTGGGGTCGAAGGCGGCGGATGGCAAGCAGCAACGCGGCCAGGACCCAGGCGGCGAGGGTGACGGTCGTGATCCAGATGCCCGTGCGCAGACTCCCGGGCTGGTACTGCAGGCTGACGTGGTGGCGGCCG
>JAMJFU010000257.1 GCA_023544525.1 Anaerolineae bacterium
AGCGGCGCATATTCTGCTGGCTCAACTCGCTCACTTGTTCCACAAAGCTCAGGTCCACTTCCATTCGTTTCCCTCTCATCCTGCCGACCATATGAAAGCTGCCCAAGCAGCCCGGTGTGGCGAGCTTGGGCACCGTGGTCAGCCGAACGCCCCAAGGCAATCCACAGACTCTGCGGATAGCCTGGTCGCTGGGTTCACCGAGCTATATATCGCCATTGACATTGTCACTAGGTCTCGAGAGACCGCAAATCCTTCCCAGGGGACCTGTACCAAGCCACGGAGCGTGTCAGACGCTCCGACACGCTCGGATTATACCACACCTCTGGGATTTCTCAAAATTCGGGCACCGATAACTGACTGCCGGTCAGTGACTGACTGGCAGTCCCCCTGGTGCTATTGCCGCAGCCGCATGCTCACAATGGCGAGCAGAAACACTACCAACAGCAGTATCAGGATGATGGCACACTCGCCGGCTCCAACACGAACGAACATCAGGCTGCTCCGTTTTCTACTTGTTTCGATCGTCCCACGGGGGCACCTCCTCGTCCACACTCCAGAGGAAGGTAAAGACCCCAGTAGGGCCCAGGTTCTTGAAACGGCGGCTCAGTTCCTTCCGCCGGCTCGCATAGTCCAGATCGTCGAGGCTGCGCAGGTAGGCGTGAAACGAACCATGCTCCTGGACGAGGTCACACATGGTGCGGGCATTCTGGATGGTGGCCTCGATCTTGCGCCGGTTACGCACAATGCCCGTGTCGGCCGCCAGTCGCTCAACGTCGGGCGGGCCGTAGCTCGCCACGGTATCCAGGTCAAAGCCATCAAACGCCGTCTGGAAGCCACTCCACTTGTCGCGGATCACGTCCCAACTGAAGCCAGCCTGAAAGATCGCCCTGGTGAGCTCTTCAAAATAGCCGCTATCGTCGGCTGGCCGTTTCCGGGGAGGTATCTCGTGGGGCAAAATCCCCTCCTTCGCGTCTGAAGTGCCTGCTGGGCCAAGTATACCACAGTTCGGGTCGGGTCCCAAAACGACCGGGTTGACAAGCTCTCGGCGTTGTGATATGATTGCCCGCAATGTCTAGCCTCCAGCAAGGAGTGCGGGAGCTCGACGGGCGGTCAGATGGGGCTCCCGCTTTTCCATGCCGAAATCACAAGAAGGAGATTGGAGTGAGCACGAGAGAAGAGGTGTCACAGCGAGCGACAGAAGACGGCGTCGAATTCGTCAGCCTGCAGTTTACGGACATTGTGGGCATTGTCAAGAGCGTGATTATCCCCATCAGCGAACTTGATATGGCCCTCCATAGTGGACAGTGGTTCGACGGTTCTTCCGTGGAAGGCTTTGCCCGGATCGCCGAGAGTGACATGTACCTGGTCCCCGATCCAGACACCTACGCTCTCATCCCCTGGAGCGTGGACGACAGTCCAACTGCGCGCCTGATCTGCGACGTCTATACCCCCCAGGGCCAGCCCTTTGAGGGTGATCCGCGCTACCTGCTCAAGCGGGTCCTCAAGAGAGCCGCAGAGAAGGGTTGGACCTTCAACACCGGGCCCGAGCCCGAGTTCTTTCTGTTCGAGCGAGATGGGGACGGCCGCGCCGTGTCCCGTCCCTACGACCAGGGGAGCTACTTTGACCTTTCCACCGACCGGGGGGTAGACGTGCGGAAGGAAATGTCAAAGGCGTTGGCGGCTTTCGGCATCCGGGTCGAAGCGAGCCATCACGAGGTAGCACCGGGACAGCAGGAGATCGACTTTCAGTATACCGACGCCTTGCGCGCCGCTGACAACGTGGTGACCTTCAAGACCGTGCTGAAAGAGGTCGCCAGGCGCAAGGGCCTGCACGCCACGTTCATGCCGAAACCGATCGCTGGTGTCAACGGCTCGGGCATGCACGTCCACCAGAGCATCACGCAGAACAGCGAAGGCAAGAACCTCTTTGCCGATGGCCAGGACCGCTATGGCCTCTCGAGCCTGGCTCGCCACTTTATTGCGGGCCAGCTGGCTCATGCAGGGGGCATGTCTGCGGTTCTGGCCCCCCTGGTCAATTCCTACAAGCGCCTCGTGCCTGGCTATGAGGCACCGGTCTATATCAGTTGGGGTCGCATCAATCGATCGGCCCTGATCCGCGTCCCCCAGGTGACCCCGGAGCGACTCGACTCTACACGCCTGGAGCTGCGCTGCCCTGATCCCAGCTGCAATCCCTATCTGGCCTTCGCCGTCATGTTGGCAGCCGGCCTGGACGGGATCGAAGCGGGCATGGAACCCCCGCCCATCTCGAACGAGGACCTGTATAACCTCGACGGCTACGCTCGCGAGGAGCGAGGTCTGAGGACTCTGCCGGGTTCCCTGGGAGAAGCACTCGAGGAGTTAAAGAGGGACGGTCTCATGCGGGAAACCCTCGGCGACCACCTGTTTGACCGCTATGTCGAGGCCAAAGCCATCGAGTGGCAGGAATACAGTGCGCACGTCAGCGGCTGGGAGCTGGATCGCTATCTGCGCATATACTAGGCTGGCGCAGGATCCCTTCCCTTTTCCGCCTTCCTGATGTATAATGTTGGTAGGCCAAGTGGGCCAGACATACTCCTCCAGGAAGGCAGTGTGGCGATGGAAAAGCGACGCTCGAGGGCCAGGCTCCTCTACCTGATAGCTGGGGCCCTGATCGTGGCTGCGGTGGCGGCGGTTTATATCACAGCCCCCGAACCGACGATCCTCACGGTCCGGGTTATCGATCTGGACTCGGAGCAGCCCCTCGCCAGGGCCGTCGTGCGGCTGCACGTACCAGGAGAGGACCCGCTGCCTGCACAGGTCACGGATGACACAGGCGTGGTCCTGTTCCAGGGTTTGCCTGCCCGTCCTGGCTATGAGCTCCGTGTCCAGGCGATAGACTATGCTTTGACCGTTCAGTCTCCAGTCGCAGTGGCTGCGGAGCAAGAGACCGCGGTTGAGGTGGCGGTGCCGCACGACCCCGGCCACCGCCTATATGTTGGGCTGAACCGGGCCCGGGTTGCCCAGATCGACACCGCTAGCCTGCAGGTCGTGCAAACCGTCGTTCTGCCCGGTGCGCGCGAGGCACTTGTGCGTCACCTGCAGGTGAGCCCTGATGGGGAACTGCTCTACGCAGTGAGCGGTGACCAGGGCCATATCCTCTCCAGCAAGACCGGCGCCTCCCAAGCGCGGCTGGAGGTGGAGGGCTCTATCGACAGCCTCGAGTTGACCGCCGATGGCCGTTATGTGCTGGCCGCGGGCCTCGCGGAACCGGATCCGACAGGGATCATGGCGCTGCGCCACTTGTGGGTCTTGGACGCCCGGACGGGCAGGCTCGTGACCGACACGCTCCTGTCTGACGTGAGAGCGGAAACCCGCCTGGCGACCGCCTGGCAGTCGGATGGCCATGACGCCTATATCCTGCGGGCCACCAATGCGGCGGTCGACAAGGTGGCCAGGGACGGGCCGAACGGCTTGCCGTTCTCCGGCATGCCGCTGGGGATCACGGGCCGTCGGCAGGAGGTCGTCCTCTCGGCCGACGGCCAAGATCTGTATTGGTGGGGTGCCGGCTACAGCCCGGAACAGGGGCAGCTCACGATCCTGGCCTCCATCTCACTCGAGGATGGCACAACGGCGTACCGAGAAACGCCTGCGGGCGTCTCCGCTGTGGCTGCTTCGCCAGTGAGGCAGGAGCTCTATGTACTGAACGGCGAGTTGGGCATCCTGACGATCATCGATCCGAGAGATGACGGGTCACGGACCCTCATTCCAGCCGGCAAACAGCCGGAGCACCTGGTCGTCAGTGCGGACGGCGCCAGAGCCTACGTGACAGATACCGAACGCGACTCGATCCTGGTCGTTGACCTGGACTCGGCAAGCCTGATCTACGTTCTGCCCTTGCCTGGCGAGCCGGTCTCGTTGGCGACGAGGCAAAAGGTGACAATGGGGTGACCGTAGTGGATAACTGGGGAAACTTGCCGTTGTTCCCGCTGAACACAGTGCTATTCCCGGGCATGTTGCTTCCGCTCCGGATTTTCGAGGAGCGGTATAAACGGATGATCGACCTTTGCCTGGAGGAGAAGCAGCCGTTTGGGGTGGTCCTTATCCGAGAAGGCGAGGAGGTCGGTGGCAGCGCCGTGCCTTATGAAGTGGGTACCACTGCAACCATCCAGGGGGTGAGCAGGCAGGACGACGGCAAGATGAGCATCGTGACTGTCGGCAAGGACCGCTTCCGGCTGCGCAAGGTCCACCGCGACCTGCCGTACCTGGTCGGCGAGGCAGAGCCCTGGCCGCTGCGCGAGGCGGTGAGCCAGCAGGCCTGGGAGCAGGTGGAACCAATGCGGGTTCTGTTGCATCAATACCTGCAGTTGTTGTCCCAGGCCCAGGGACACAAGATCGAAATAGAAGAGATCCCAGACGATCCGGCAACCCTGGCACTGCTGGTGGCGGTTGCGCTGCAGGTGCCCTTGGCCCAGAAGCAAAGCCTACTCAGCCAGCCAACGGTGCCACAGATGTTTCTGGCAGAGCGGGCCATCCTGCATCGTGAGGAACGGCTGCTGCAATACATGATCGACACCCAGGAAGAACAGTGGGAAGGAGGCTTCAGCGGATACCTGGCCAAGAACTGAGGGGGCCAGGACCGCAACGGGGTAGAGCACATGTCGTTTGGCGAGCAGGATCAGCTCATCCATAGAGGCGTGACCAGATATTTGACCGAGGGTTTGCCTGGCACAGGTGGATCCATCAAGGGCGGTGTCGAGGATTTTGTCGTGGAAGAACTGCCTCTCTACGGGCCGTCCGGGGAGGGGACTCACACCTTCTTTGAGATCGAGAAGGAGGGCATCTCGACATTCCAGGCCATAAGGTCTGTGGCCAACGCCCTTGGGGTCTCGCCAAACCGGATCGGCTATGCCGGCCTGAAAGATGCCCAGGCCATTGCCTGCCAGGTCCTGTCCGTAGAGGGCCCACCTCCTGAGGCGGTAATGGCCCTGGATCTGCCTGGCATCCGCTTGAGATGGGCCGAGCGGCATCGCAACAAGCTAAAGATTGGTCATTTGCGTGGCAACCGGTTCACGATCCGGATCGCGGATGTGGACGAGTCGGCCTTGCCCAACGGTCAGAGAATACTGGCCGTGCTGACAGAGCGAGGCGTGCCCAACCGGTACGGTCTGCAACGTTTTGGCCAGCGGGGAGATTCGGCGGTTTTGGGCAAGGCAGCCGTCCTCGGTGATGCCCAGGCGTTTATTGAGCAGCTGCTGGGCGGGCCGCATCCCAATGAGAGTGAACAAGCGCAGGCCGGCCGGGCGCTGTTCGATGCGCGAAGGTGGGAAGAAGCCCTCGAATACTTTCCCTATGCCATGGCTGACGAGCGGCGCGCGTTGCAGGTCCTGATCTCCAGCCAGGGTGACTATCGGCTCGCCTACCATTCGGTTCCAAAGAGGCTCAAGGTGTTTCTGGTTTCGGCCTACCAATCGGCGCTGTTCAACGCCGTGCTCGATGCCCGGCTGCAGACCCTTGACTGCGTATTTGAGGGCGATCTGGCCATGAAGCATCCGGGGCGTTCTGTGTTCTACGTAGAGGATGCCACGGCAGAGCAGCCCCGTGCCGGGCGCTTTGAGATCAGCCCCACGGGGCCGATCTTTGGCTACAAGATGATCCAGCCCACGGGGGAGCAGGCTGAACTGGAGGCTGCCGTGTTGGCTGCCGAGGGGCTGGTCCTGGAGGACTTTCGCGTGGGAGATGGGCTAAAGGCCAAGGGCGGGAGACGCGCCCTTCGCTTCCCTGTGCACGAGCCCGAGCTCTGGTACGACCAAGGCCTGGTCCTGCGTTTCTGGCTCTGG
>JAMJFU010000258.1 GCA_023544525.1 Anaerolineae bacterium
ATCTACCTCGAGGCGAAACTCGGCGATCGGACGTGGGGGCGGACCCATGATCACGTTTCCGTTCAGCGGATTGAAGCGGCCATCATGGCAGGGGCTCTGGATGACCTGGCGCTCTTTGTGCCAGTAGACGATGCAGCCCAGGTGGGTGCACACGGCCGAGAACGCTTTCAGCCCGCCCGCTTCACTGTTGACGACGATGACCGGCTTGTTGGCGACTGATACCACCTTGCCGCTGTCGAGTGGGAACTCGTCCAGGGTACCGACCTGCACCTTCAACTCGGAAGTGGGTGCGGCCTGAGCTGGCGGCCACAAGAAGGCGATGATCGGTGTCAGCACCCCGGCCACTGAGGCGATCAATGAGCCCAAGAGCGCTAGGCCTATGAACCTGCGGCGTCCAATGCCTTCCTGGTCTGGACCCAAATCCCGTTGGTCATTCATCGTTGAACTCCTTCTTCTGGATCGAAAAGAGTTTCCGCCGGCCGGGAGATGGGAGCTCACCGGCCGGGGGGGTGATAAGGAGGAGAGCATGCACCCTTCTAGTGGTGCATGCCGTGCCCATGCATCCCTTGATGCTCCCCTTCGCCGTTCAGGTATTTCTCCGGATCTTTGTCAAAGGCCGCCCTGCAACCGGGTGAGCAGAAGTAGTAGGTTTCACCTTTGTATTCTGACTTCCCTGCGGCCCTTTTCTCGTCTACCGTCATGCCACAAACCGGGTCTTTTGCCATTTCATATACCTCGTCTGAGATCAAAATCCACTTGCATCGATGTCTTGCGGGTCCATACTCAATCCTCTAGCGATCACCTGGCATCCAGTCCTCCAGTGCCGGTGCGTCGCTTACGGACACTATAACCGGCTGCACCCGGAGCCCCGATGCCACTGTACGGGCCGGTCGTTCTAGACCTCCACCATTGCGCCCACTCCACGACAGGAAGAGGAACCACGCGACGGGACAGGCTAGGCTGACGACCATAACCAAGACAGCTGACAGCCGGCCGGCAGCGACCACCAAGGGCACAAAGGCTACCAAGGAAAGCAGCGCACAGTTGACATCGATACCTCCTCCATCCCTCCCTACGGCGAGAGGGGAACCTCGACTGCCTTCAGTATAGCAGGGCCGCTCGCGGTTGTATAGCGCTGTTTCACCAGTTTCTCAACGGGCGAAATGGCCTATTGCGCGCGCCCAGTGAACAGCGTAGGTACCAGGCAGGAACCCAGGCATGCCGGCCTATGGCCACCGGACCTGCCCTCTGCAGCACCTCTCTGCTTGCGAGGTCGGCCTTGCGCTAGGCCAATTCATACACCACACCGATTCCCGGTGGCTCGAGATCTTCCAGGAACAGGGGAGTACTCAGGTAGCGCTCCCCTGTATCAGGCAGGATGGCGATAATTAACTTGCCCTCATTCTCCCGCCGGCGGGCGATCTCCACAGCCGCGAGGGCAGCCGCCCCAGAACTGATGCCCACCAGCAGGCCCTCCTCCCGGGTGAGGCGGCGGGCCATCTCGAAAGCCTGCCGGTCGCTCACCTGAAGGACCTCGTCAACGACCTGCATATTGAGGACCGCCGGCACGAACCCGGCGCCAATGCCCTGGATCTCGTGGTGCCCCGGTTGCCCGCCCAACAACACTGGCGAGCCGGCTGGCTCTACGGCGACGGCCCGCACCGTCGGCTTTCGCTGCTTGAGCGCCTCAGCTACGCCCGTGATGGTGCCACCGGTGCCCACCCCAGCCACGACAATGTCCACCTCGCCATCTGTGTCGTTCCAAATCTCTTCCGCGGTGGTGCGGCGGTGGATCTCGGGGTTGGCTGGGTTTTGGAACTGCTGTGGCATGAACGCATTTGCCATGGTCCGCACCAGCTCCTCGGCATGCGCGACGGCGCCCGCCATCCCTTCTTCGCCGGGTGTAAGCACCAGCTCGGCTCCAAATGCCAGCAGTAGCACCTGTCGCTCCAGGCTCATCGTCGCCGGCATGGTTAGGATTAGGCGGTATCCCTTGGCCGCAGCCGCAAAGGCCAGCCCGAGGCCCGTATTGCCGCTGGTTGGCTCGATCAGCACCGTGCCGGGACCAATGAGGCCGTCTCGCTCGGCTGCCTCGATCATGCTCACCCCGATGCGGTCCTTGACGCTGCTGCACGGGTTGAAGCTCTCCAGCTTGGCCACGACTCTGGCTCCCGCACCATCCACGACACGGTTTAGTTCGACCAAGGGGGTGCGGCCTATAAGTTCCGTCACATTCCTTGCTATCTTTGCCATGTGCTATCTCCTTCGATAATCGTTATAGTGGTACACCGTACTCTCTCGGGGCAACAGCATGATCATTCACCAACTGGACTTGGCCGAGGTACGGCTCTCAGTGTCTCGCCGTGTCTCTCGGTCTCTGTCCGGATGGGGGTAGCCAATAGCTGAGTGTAAAGATACGCCTGCACGAATGCATCGATCGTCAACTCGAGGCCGTGGACAAATAGAAACCGCGACAATGCCTGCCCAGCGGCCAGCGCAGACGGGGACGCCGCCTCCGCACAAGGCCATAAGCCACGCCGGCCACGAAGACGGTAGTGTAGATGGCTGTGTTCCGCTGGGCCATCCCTAGCTTGAAACCCATCCGAGCGTTACCCACGAAGCCACGCAGGTGGGCCGGATCGGCTCCCCAATCGACGACCTGTTCCAGGGAGTAAGTGTTAACCCCGTCAGGGCCAAACAGGAAGTAGCTGCGCTGCGGCAACTGGTGGCAGTTCAGGCCATAGAGCCAGTACAGGACTTTCGCTGGGCCTTGGAGTCCCATGGACATCAGCACAGGCGGCAGGAGCGTGCCGCCAACCAGGCAATGCCCCGATCCAGAGTAGGTTTCATCTTGGGCGTCCCCCCAACTTGTCACGCCTGGCTTCCCGCAATGGAGGCCAGGCCAAACCCGCACGCTGTCCGTAGTGTAGACTTCCCATTGACCATCCACAAGGGCAGTTCAGCGCGACTTGGTGTAGGCCAAACGGCGTGTTCAGAGTTGGAGGCAAGCGCTTAGGCCTCTCGCCTGGTATCTGGGTCACGATTCTGACTTTGCGCTGTCGGAATGACATGGAAGGCAACCAGCGCAATCGGTCACGGGTCAGGTGTGTCTGCTCCGCCTGAGTCCAACCAGCATATCTCAAGACGGTGAAAGGAATCGTCGAGCGGCCAGGCGTCGAGATAGGTGATGATGCCCTGGATGCCGGCATACGGTGAGCACGACATTCAGTACGCAGACTGGATGATCGGAGAGACAACGCCCCTATGCATGGTCAAAGGTAAGGTAAGTGTTATACTGCACAGGGCATCAGAAACGCCCAGTTCGACAGCCAAGCTGGCCCGGCCTGGCTGAAACCTACCAAGCGTCGCATTCTGGTGGTCCGTGCCTCACGAACATCGGACTTTGGCCTATCGCCCTTGGCAAGCTGGATGATGTGGAGGAGGGCAGCGATGTCAAACAGGCAGAACAGGCGGCGTGGCTTTGTGATGACTGGCGGAGGCGCCAAGGGGCTGTACGAAGCCGGTGTAATCCACGCCTTTCACATCACAGGCATGGAATTCGACGTCATCACCGGCTCCTCCATCGGTGCCTTCAACTCATTGCTCTATGCCGAGTACCTCCTGCGCAAGAGAGAACTGGCCGCCGATGTGAGAAACGATCCTGAGAAGGCCATAGGGGCCATGGACGATCTCGTCAAGGCCTACCATCACGCCTGGTTGCAGTTGACAGAAAAACGGATCGTGGATGACACGGAAACGGGACCGCTGGGCCAACTGAAAGACGATCTGCTACGCTTCAGGGTCTGCCTTCCGGAGCTGACCGGCATCTTGTGGTGGTGGACTGATCCAGACCGCGGCGCCATCCCCTCACCTCGAGTCTGGCCAGCCCTTGTCAAGCTAGGCAAGGAGCTCACCGAACGCCTGGGCGGCGCCGGCGAGCTCTTGAACATCCTCAAGTACGGCCGCAGTGCACCGCTGGAAACTGCCATCCGCACCTACCTGGGACGGTTCGGCATGGAGAGATCGCTGGTACCAGCCGAGGAGGACACCAGGCTCGCGTCAGTGTTCACGGATGCGGTTGCCCCGCTGCGCCATGCACACCTGCAGAGAGAACGCCTGGCCAAAACAGGTGATGGGGCCGGGCCGGGCGGCTTGATCGAGCCCCGCCGTACCTTGCGCGACTACGCCCAGGCAGGCATCGACGTCCGGCTCACGCGGGCCAACTATCGCACAGGGCGGCTGGAGGTCTCAGCCTACCCTCAACTGAGGATTTTGTCCAGTACCTGGAGAAGCAGGCCTTCCGGCTGGAAAGGGAGGATCCGGACAAGATACCGCTGGGCAGTTTCCGCCTGCAGGTGCCTGGCAATCCCAAGGCCATCAACGCCGCCCTGAGCTCGGGGCGGTTCCCGGGGGTCTTGGCCCCCTTCCCGGTAGAAGACCTGTATCCGGCCGATGATCCCGAAAACAGCCTGCTCCACCGGCTTCTCGTCAGCTGGCTCGACGACCCACGGGTTGAGTCCGAAATGGCCCAAGCAAGCCAAGCCCTGCATGGGGACGGCACTGAAAGCCGGGAACGTTGGCAGAAGACCTACGACCGCTGGCGGTCTTCTACGAGCATGCGCGACTTCTTTCCCAGGGCCGAGGACGTCTATGTGGACGGTGGGGCTATCGACAACACGCCATCAAACAGCGCCATCGACGCCACGCGCGAGTGGGCCGCCCGGGCCAGCGTTCCCAGGCACGAGCTGGCCCTGGATCTGTACGTCGTCTTTCTCCACCCTGAACCAAAGGTGGACCCGATCGAAATCAGAGATCCGGCCATTCACCAGGTGATCCGGCGCACGCAAGAGATCCAGGGAGCTGCCAAACAATCCAGCGCAACTGTGGTCGTGGACACCATCAATACGTTCGGCCGGCGCGCCGAGCGGTTGGGTGACACGCTCCAGGCTGTTCTGCAGTCCTATCGCGAGACCCTGGAGTCTATGGAGGAAACCCAGAAGCGCGACATCCTCGACCGGCTCCGGACAGACGCGCAGCAGCGTGGGATCCGTGGCTACCTGGGCAGAGACAGCGAGGGGCTCCTGGACAGGATGGCCGGCTGGACCGGGAACATCGTCGACAATCTCTTGCCCGTGCAAGTCACGGCGGTCAAGATCCATCCCGAGCAGATGCCCCTCAGCACCCTGCAGTTTACCGAGCGCCTTGGTTACCGCCACGAGAATCCCCTGGACATGCTCACCATGGGCTGCTACAACACGCTCTGGGCGCTACGCAACCACCTCGAAGGACAGAGAGTCGATCTGGACGAGCACGATCAACGATCGCTGGCCCTCACCCGTAAGTGGATGGGCGGAGAGCCCTGGCCGGCAGATGCTGCCCGGCAGGAGGATCTCCGTAAGGCGTGGCGTTGCCAGCGTACAGCGTGTGTCTTTCACGCGGCTCACTGCGCCCATGGTGCGCGGCCAGAGGGGTAGGCGCAGGGATCATAGCGGGGCATGCCTCGGCCCTAACACTCGGTCCAGCCACCACATATTCCACTGCAAGGAGGATGACAATGCCCAAGGTTTCGGGAACCGTCTACCGCTATGGCAGCGACCGGCGGATCGAGCATGCCTCGGTCAAGGCGACGAAGGGGAGCCAGATCCAGTACATGACTACGGACGACGACGGCGACTTTACATTCGAGGACCTCGAGCCTGGCAAGTGGACCCTGACGGCGCTACATGACAGCAGCTTTCCGAGCAAGGTCCTGGAGCTCGACCTGATGGAAAACACA
>JAMJFU010000259.1 GCA_023544525.1 Anaerolineae bacterium
GCCCTCCGGGCCCTGGCCGCCGGGGCCGCTGGGGACTTGGCCGAGAGAGGACCCCGTGGCGGCAAGCGGTGGGTGCCCCGCTATTTCGCCCGGCGCACTGCCTGGCACGTGCTCGACCATGCCTGGGAGATCGAGGACCGCGTGGTCTAGCAGGTTGTCTGCAGCAGGCAACCTGTAGACGCCGGCCAATCCGGAGGCCAGATGGAGTTCGACCTCTCTATCCACATCAACCGGTCGCCAGACGATGTCTTTGCTTTTCTGAGGGATAAAGACAGGTTCCCGCAGGAAGAGGGTTCGCCCGTATTGCTCCTGGAAAAGACTACACCCGGCCCTCCCGGCATGGGCACTCGGTACCGGGAGATTGTACAGATGTTGCCTTTGGTTCGAGGGGAGATCCTGTCCGAGATTACGCGCTATGAGCCTGGCATCCGCCTGGACGAAGACTGGGCCGGGGCTGGCATGCAGGGCAACCTCACCCACCTGTTCATTCGCGAGGAGGGGGGAACCAGGCTGGTCCAGAGGGAAACCGTTGAGCCGCGAGGTTGGCTCAGATTGGCGGCGCCTCTCATCAGGAAATCACTCGGGCCGGCTCTACAGAATCGTCTGGAAGGCATCAAGGAGCTGCTGGATGCTGGCTGGACCACGTCTTGACCGGTGACCGGCCTGGCCCGTGCGCTACGACTGAAGCTCGATCAAGGAGGAAGCCCATGACAAAGGCAGTTGCCATCAACGGCAGCCCCCGCACTGAAAGGGGAAATACGGCCCTGGTCCTCACGGCCTTTATCCAGGGGATGGAGGATGCTGGTTCGGAGGTCGAGCTCTACTACGCCAGCCAGCTCGACGTCAAGCCCTGTACCTGCGGAACGATGTACTGCTGGTACCGACAGCCAGGCGTGTGCTGCATCAGGGATGAAATGCAGCTGCTGTATCCTGTGCTGAGGGAGACGGAGACGCTGGTCCTGGCAACACCGGTCTATATCCCCCTGCCCGGTGCGATGCAGGATCTGATCAACAGGCTGTGTCCCTTGCTCAACCCCTTCCTCGAGACACGGGAGGGCCGCACCCGGGCCAGGTTCCGCGACGACGTGCAGATCCAGAGGGTAGCCCTCGTCTCCACAGGGGCATGGTGGGAAAAGGCCAACTTTCACACCGTGGTCCGCATCGTCCAGGAGCTGGCCGATAACGCGAGTGTAGCCTTTGCCGGCGCTGTGCTCAGGCCCCATGCGTTCCTGATGAAGGAGCAGGGGGAGGTGACCGCGGACGGGGCGTCGATCCTGGCTGCTGTGCGCAGGGCAGGCAGCGAACTGGCTAGGGACGGCAGCATGAGCAGGGAGACCCTTGAGGCGATAAGCCGGCCGCTGATCGCCGAAGAAGAGCTTGTGCGCAGATACAATCAAGTCTTGTGACCCGAAGCAGGTGGCTCAAGCTGTGGCTCACGGTGTCGATCGACGGGAGGTGAAAACCATGCGGTTGCAGGTGGCCCGGCTGGTCTTCGAGGATGCGGCTGGGATCGGGCCGGAGGACGTGGTGTCATTGCAGGAAGCGGGCAAGATCTTGGGCGTGAAACTGTGGAATGTGAGCCAGCTCGTCGATGAGGGAAAGCTGACGATGCTGATCGATGCGGACGCGCCCAAGGGGTGGGCCTGGCGCTGGCTGCTGCTGCGTTCGGAGGTGGAGGCGCTGGCGGCCGAGAAGCAGCCCAAGGCGAGGGGCAAGGGCGGTCGCTGGTAGCCAGGTATTAGCCGCCATCTCGTGGCATTGAGGCTGGGCTCATACACCTGCCTATAGCGGCCGCCGACGATGTTGAGCCGGTGACCACCCCCAGCCTGGGCCTGTACATAGTTGCGACTCTGATCCAGGGAGGGGGGAGTAGCCGTGACCAAAGCTGCTTCGTTGCTGTGGGTGCTCGGACTGGTGCTATGTGGAGTGCTGTTGCTCGCGACAGCCCCGGCGATGGGAGCGACCCAGCCAGAGGCAGGCACCCACCTGGCGCAAGCGGCCCGGCACGTCGTCGAAATGCCGGGCAGGGTCGATTTCCTCGCTACAAACCTACCTAGTAGCTCCGGCGCCTACCGACCGCGTTCCGGGGCTCCAGGTGTAGCCCTGGCGGATTCCCCATGCATCACCCTGACCAGATTGGCACTGAGCTATGTACCCACCGACGTCTTGACCGCAACCAAAGTCCTGTTCACCGCTGAGATTATCACCGGCAGCCTGCCCGCGACCTACACCTGGTCATTCGACGATGGCACGCCGCCGCTCAGCGGCACGGCCCTGGCGCCGATCCTGACTACTACCCATACCTTCACGGAGGCTGGCACCTATATCCCAAGTCTCTCAGCGTGGAACGAGTGTACGGCGGTGCCTGCAGAGCGAGCGGTCACGGTCCAGGTGACTGCCTGTCAGCCAGTGACAGGCTTGTCGATCCTCCGTTGGCCGACCCTGCCGAGGGTTGGCCAGCCGGTGGTTTTCACAGCCACGACGGAAACCGGCCTGCCTTCTCCGGAGTTTTCCTGGGAGTATGGAGATGGCGTGGAGGCCGCGGGCGCGGTCGTGACCCATGCCTATTCGGTGCCGTCGACCTATACGCTGGGGCTGTCTGCTGTGAACCTGTGCAGCCAGGAGGCCGTGACGGCCACGTTGGGCGTGCTTCCGAAGATCCAGATCCACCTGCCCTTGATCCTGGGCGGCTTTAGGCGGCCCGCAATGGACGTGAGTGGCATTGGCTATGGCGCCAGCATGGCCGCCTGCGACCACGTGCCGTATCTGGTCGACATGGGCTTTGACTGGGCCATGGGCTTTGTGCGCTGGACCGATACGGGAGAGGGGCCAGACTATCGTTGGGTCTCGGTAGATGACCAGTTGAGGGAGTTTGTGCCCCGGGTTCGCCACGTGCTGCTGCGGGTGCACCATCCTACGCCAGCAGGCATTGGCGACCCGCCCGTGTCAGCCGCGGACCTGGCTGCCTTCCGCAGCCTGGCCCAGGCGCTGGCGGCGCACGTGGCAGCGGTCTGGCGGCCGCAGGGACTGGAGACGATCGCCTACGAGATCTGGAACGAGCCGAACTTGAGCACCGAGTGGGGCATTCCCCAGATACAGCCGAGCGCAGCCCAGTACACGGCCCTGCTCAAGGCAGGTTACCTGGGCATCAAGGCCGGCGATCCTCAGGCCATCGTCGTCAGTGCTGGCCTGGCGACCACCGGAGGCAGCCTCTCAGATACCGCTGCAGAACGGGCGGCCGCCGCCTCCTGGGCACAGTGGTTCTATGGTGCCGAGACCGCCGTGCCGGACCTGACCTTTCTGCGGAACATGTACCTCAACGGGGCCCTGGGCTACTTTGATGCCCTGGGCAGCCATCCCTATGGCGGTCCTAACCCGCCGGAGACGGATCCCGCGGAAGCAGTGGGGCCGATCTACTTCCGGCGTGCAGAGGAGCAGCGGGAGGTCATGCGCAGTTTCGGCGATCTGTCGGCGATGTGGGCCACCGAGTTCGGCTGGATCTTGGAGACCTCCTGCGACCTGGGACCCTTCGAGTGGATGCAGGTCACCGAAGCCGAGCAGGCCCAATACCTGACCGGCGCCTACGCGTATGCCCAGGAGCATTGGCCCTGGATGGGACCGATGGTCGTCTTCAACCTCGACTTTGGCACTGTGGACTACTACGACATCTGTGAGCAGATGCGCTACTACTCCATCACCTACCGCCAGAACCCGGACGGCGGACCCATCCTCACCCGGGAGGCGTTCTCCAGCCTGCGCGACATGCCCAAGGACTCGGCCTGGTAGCCCTCGGAAGTTCCCAGCATGCCAACCCTCTTGTGGCTTGTTTGCTCCAGTGGGGCGCTGGGTAACGTAGGGCGTCTGGCTGTGAGGCTGCTGCTGGCGATGAGGCGAGCCTCGTCTTGAGTGGAAGGGATGGTGCGAGGCGCCCGAGGGGCGGACGCTGGGCGGCCTATGTTGCGGTTGTCAGGAGGACCGATTCGCGCCTGTGACCAGGCGTGCCACCAGGTCTACCACTTCGGCGGCCAGGTCGACGGCCGACTCTGCGGCTTGCTGAGTGTAGATGTCGGCAGGGATGCCGTCGGGCAGCCCATCGGGATACCTGGTGGAGATATAGTACGTGTCAAGGATCGTCCACGACCGGCCGCGGGCCCGAAACTCGGGTTCGTAGAAGGTGGCCGCGGCACAGAGGCGCTCGACGGAATGGCTGACGATGAAATCCTCTCCCTGTGCATAGAGAAAGCCCCGGACCGCCTTTTCGGCCACCTGCTGCGATAGGAAACACGCCAGATGATAGGCGCCTTGCTCGGCAAGGTGACGACTCCAACGCAAGTCCTCTTGGGCCTGTCTCAACCAGCGCTGGCCCTCCTCAACTGGCCTGTTCCTCATGGATCGTCGTTCCTTTCTCCAGTGATTGGCGGATGATCGTCGTCTTTGATTCCGGTCTGTTCGCTGCATTGGGCAGACCAGGAGATCCACGTCCACTTGGTAGGACAGGTTTTCGGGACTGCTTACGCGCTCTCTCCTGTGAACAGCTTGGGCTGGGCCAACACCGCCCTGATTTTGGCTATTAGGCGTGAAGGCACATCCAAAACCGCTGCACATTTTACCATGAGGCTGCATTACGGTCAAGCCAAGGGGGTGAAACCATCAAAACAGGTGTAGTTCCTCTACAGGTGCAGGCTCGCACGCCAGGCCAGCCCGGCTCAGGTTCGTCATCTGGCGATTTCTGCCGATTCTTTAGTTTTTTCCGCATGAATACAACGTGCTAATAAGTGGCCTTGGCGGATTCGTGATTCTACTGGCGATCTCACCGGGAAGGACTGGCTGGTTCTGGACGATACTGGGCGAGGGACAAGTCACCCACGAACTCCGGCAGATCCCTGTGTCCCAGAAGCTGCCGGATGGCATAGGCTTCGCCCAGGTGGTGCCAGTAGTGATAGGTGTTGCGCAACAGCATCGTGCCGATGCTCTCGGCCCTGGGCTTGCCCTGCCAGTAGAGGTGGGAAAGAAGCCGCTCAGTCGTCAGGGCTTCAAGGAACTCGTCTGCGGCCAGCGTGATTTCGCGCCAGGCGTGCCACATCTCGTCCAGGGGGGGCTGGCTGGCCGGGCGGCCGTAGCCGACCTGGTCGTTCAATCCCGGCATGACTTGTCTACTTTGGGCGAGCACGACCCAATAGAAGTGCTCCTGATTGGCCAGGTGACCGACCATCCAGCTGATGCAGTTCATCGGCTCAAATCGCTGGCGGCCCTCCTCGGCAGAGACTCCGTCCAGACAACGCACGAATTCGCTGCGGGCAAAGTGCTGCTGTGTCACCAGGGGATGAATGCTCATGGGTCCTGCCTCCATAGGGCTGCTGCTGGGGGCCAGAAGCGGTATTCACTCAGGCCTGCTGCCACAGGGCCAGTACTTCGGGCAGCAGCCTGTCCGTTGTCGACATGGCCTCTCCGCCGTGGATGGTCCGGTTGCCCTGCCAGTCGCCAAAGTAACCGCCGGCCTCGCGAAGGATGGGTGGGAAGGGACCACAATCCCAGGCGTTCATGATCGGGTCGAGCATCAACTCTACCCGGCCGGTTGCGACGAGCGCATGGCCATAGGCATCGCCCCAGCCGGCGCGGTAATAGGTCGCCTCCTGGATCCGGGCCCACTCGGCCGCGCGGTTGTGACGGGCGAAATTGGCCGCATCGGTGAACGACACCACAGATTGGCCAAGGCTAGGAACGCTGGAAACTCGTGTACGGCGGCCGTTCCACCAGGTCCCCTCGGCGGTGG
>JAMJFU010000025.1 GCA_023544525.1 Anaerolineae bacterium
GTGTCCTCGAGCCGGGCGTGGTTCTGCCGGCCCCGGATGTGGGGGAGCAAGCGGTTGATTCCATGGTGTCTAGACCTGGCTCCTGGAGGCAGAAGAGGGGTGCTGTGGCCCCTCTGAGTCCGCGGCATCCGTGGCATGGCCTGGAGGCTGGCCATAGCCGGGCAGCGCTGCCTTTTCTTCCTCGTCGCGGACGACCTGGACGACGAGGATCAGGACGGCCACGAAGTACATCATGCTGCCGGGGATCCACATGATGGTCCCGGCCAGCATCTGGTCCTGCATCACCGTCATCGAGCCCAGGCGTGGCACAGACTCGTAGTAGGCGTAGATCGGCTCGCTGGCAAAGCTGATGGCGATCCCCGTCAGGGCATTGGGCGGGACAGCGGCCACTGTGTAGCCAATGCGCGCGCCCTTCGATAGCTTTTTGTGAATGTGCGGAGCAACGCCAGTGATGTGCCACCAGAACAGGACGGCAGTGATAAAGAAGGAAATGTGCTCGAGATCGTGGACGATGTCAGACTCGAGCGTCGCGTTATAGGCGTTGGGGTCATGCCAGCCGACCAGGGCTATGACAAAGTAGAGCCAGGCCAAGCCAGGCCGGGTGATGGCCGCCACCACCCGCCGGAAGGTCGCAGCCGGTCGAAGCCAGCGCCCGACCTCCAGCCTGAGGGCAGAAGGCAACCCCCAGAGCATGATCGGCATGGGGTTGCCAATGAGCAAGAGCGGTGCGGCGAACATGACCATCAGGAGGTGCTGGATCATGTGCATGAAGAAATACTGGCTGCTCAGCACGTCGATGGGGGACATGAGGGCGATCCACAGGATTGCCAGACCGCTCAGGTAGGCCGCCGTCCGCCAGGGGGCTATGACCTGCCCTCCCCCCCGCTGTTTGAGCTGCCAACGGCCCGCCAGGTGGACTGCGGCTGCCAGAACCAGGCTCAGGATAATTTCGGGCCGCCACGACCACGAGAGCAGGATGACGCTCAGCGTTGCATCCATTACAGTTCTATAGGCCGGCTGGTCAGCTCACGGGAAGGCCGAGGAGGTAGAGGGCCGGGTAGAAAAAGACCCAGACGACGTCGACAAAATGCCAGTAGATGGCGCACGCCTCGACACCCCAATGACGCTCAGCCGAAAAACCTCCCTTGCGCCCCCGGTTCCAGATCAGCAAGATGATGATGACCCCACTGAACACGTGCAGCGCGTGCAAGCCGGTCATGCCGAATAATACTGCACCATACACCCCGTCCCAGGGCTTGAGGTGTCCCTGCCACTCGAAACCGACCACGCCAACCAGAAAGAGGAGACCCAGGGCGGCCGTGATCAAGAGGCTGTTCAGAAAAGTCTTTCGATCATCGTGGGCGATAGCCGACTCGGCCCGGTTCATGAAGAAGCTGCTCAACAGCAAGATCGAAGTGACGATAAGGCCCAATAGCTGGTCCAGGTCCGGCCGTGTGTTGCCCCACAGGTAAAAGCGGGCCGCCAACAGGCCCCCAAACATAAAGCTCTCGGAGGCAAAGAACAACCACAAGCCCAGACGATTGGCCTTGAGCTGTGCCTTGTACGAGGCCAGGCTTTCGCTGCTCATAGACATGCTCCTCTTCATCCTACCTGCGATCCAGGGGCCGGTCGAGACATTCGACTGTACCCCTTCAATTCCGGTGACGGGCAACGTATACCCAGACTGCTTCCTTGGCTTTCCGAAACCCGCGTCTACTCGCCAGCGGCAGCCACCTGCAGATTGACGTACCTCGAGTCGGGCAAACCATAGTCATAGGGCTCGCCGATGACCTGCAACCCGTCGGGATAGTTGACCTCGGGCACCGGGGATGGGATCTGCCATTCCGGCGAGCGAGAGTTCCACGGATTGCGTTCGGCGACCCGCCCGCGGCGGGCACTGTATACCAGGTTGACAAGCATGATCAATACCGACAGCCCGATGACAAGGCCGGCGATGGTCACCGCCAACTGACCGCCCTCGATGCCCAGCGCCGGGTCATAGTCCACGATGCGCCGGCGCATACCGAGCAAGCCGACACGCATCTGTCCCAGGCTCTGGATCCAGAAAGCCGGGGTCATGAGCCAGAAATGCAATTGGCCCAGCCTTTCGTTGTACATCCGCCCCGTGAGCTTGGGGAACCAGTAGTACATGGCTGCAAAGAAGGGAAAGACGAAACCACCAAACATCGTGGCGTGAAAGTGGCCCACTATCCAGTAGGTATCGTGGAGGAACAGGTCCGTGGTCACGATGCCATTGGGTGGCCCGCTCAGACCGCCGATCAAAAAGACCGAAAGCGCGCCGAGCACAAATAGCATGGGGGTAGGGAAGGTCAGCTTGCCACCCCAAATCGTCGCGACCCAGCTAAAGAACTTGACCCCGGTGGGCACCGCAACCAGGAGTGTGCTGAACATGAACGGCACACGGAGAAAGCTGGCCATGCCGGAGGTGAACATGTGGTGGGCCCAGACCAGGAAGCCGGCCAGGGCGATGGCAATGCTGGACAGCGCTACCCACTTGTAGCCGAACAGGGGCTTGCGGCAAAAGACAGGCAAGATCTCACTGATGACGCCCAGGCCGGGCAGGACAAAGATATACACCGCCGGGTGGCTATAGAACCAGAACAGATGCTGGAAGAGAATGGGGTTGCCGCCTTGTGCCGGATCAAAGAAACCCATGCCCAGCAGTCGCTGCATCATGACCATGATGAAGGATAGCGCAATCAGCTGTGTGGCTGTCAGAGCAATGATGGATGTCGCCAGCACCCCCCAGGCAAAGATGGGCATGCGGAACAGGCTCATGCCCGGAGCCCGCAGCAGCAGGATCGTCGCAATCAGGTTCAACGCGCCTACGATCGAGGAGATGCCAAAGAAAAAGACAGCCACGAAGTACAGCTGCATGCCGAGCGGGGCGCGGGCACTCAGCGGTGGATAGGCCGTCCAGCCGGTGTCCCAGCCGCCGACGAACATGCTGGTGAGAAAGACCAGGGCCGCCGGCACGTTCAGCCAGAAGGCCCAGGAGTTCAGGCGGGGGAAGGCCATGTCAGAAGCGCCGATCAGCAGGGGTATCAGGTAGTTGGCAAACGCGGCAATGCCCAACAGGATGGAGATGATCATCCCCCAGCCGTGCATCCCAATCATGGTGTTAAATACGGCTGGATCGAGGAATTGGCGCCCAGCTTCGGCCAATTCTACCCGGAAGATGCTGGCCAGGGCGCCGCCTGTCAGGAGCAAGAGAATGGCGGTCACGCCGTACTGGATGCCGATGACCTTGTGGCTATAGTCTACGCCAAAGTAGCGGGTCCAGGATGGCCTGCCCTCCGGCGGGCCGTGATGGATAGGCGTGGCCTCCCCTCGAGCCCACCGGAACCAGTCGTTCATCGAGCCGACGCCGATCATAAAGAAGATCGTACCCAGCATGGCGCCCACGACCGTGGCTGGCTCTGCTTCCCAGGCATGCAGGCCCATCAGCACCCGGACCAGGACAACCAGGCCCATGCCCAGGGCGGTGCCTACGATTTGGGCAGCCAATCCACGTACGATCCCCAGGGAAAGGACGGTCATATGTGTCCTCCTAGTCACTCAGACTCTCGAGATAGGCGACGAGAGCGGCCAGTTCTTCGTCGGACAGGAAGGTATAGGCGGGCGGCATGATGTTGGGAAAGCCCTGGACAACCTGCGAACCAGGATCTAGAATGGCAGTCCGAAGATATTCCTCGTCGGCCACGACAGTGGATCCGTCTTCCAGCGGGCGCTCGCTGCCATAGAGTCCAAGCCAGGTAGGTCCGACCTGGGTGCTCCCGTCGATGCTGTGACAGGAGAGACAGCCTTGCTGTTCAGCCAACTGGGCACCCCTCTCGACAGGTGTCAGATCCTCCGGCGGTGTGGGGGTTCCGACCTCCTGGCCTTCCAGCCACGCCTGAAACTCGTCTGGCTCAACGACGACGACCGGCGCGTACATCGCCGAGTGGGCGTAGCCGCACAGCTCGGCGCAACGCACCCGGTAGTCGCCCGGCTGTGTGGGTGTGACCCGCAGTTCCGTCCACAGTCCTGGCACTGCATCCTGTTTGATGCGAAACTCGGGGATCCAGAAAGAGTGGATCACATCGGTGGAGGTCAGCCTGAACAAGACCTTCCGGTCGCGGGGTAGATACAGCTCTGAGGAGTTGACGCCATAGTCGGGATATTCAAAGCGCCAGCCAAACTGGAAGCCTGTGACCTCCACGACCAGTTCATTGGGCTCTTGGGCCGTGATCTCGCTCAGATGTAGGGCACCCCAAACCCCAAAGCCCATGACCACAATGAGGGGGATCACGGTCCAGGTGATTTCGAGCGTCGTGTTGCCCCTAATGTGGGGCCCATCGCTGGTGTCACCGGGTTTGCGCCGAAAGACCACCACGCTGTACAGGATGAACACGATAATGAGGGCAAAGATGAACGAGATGACATAAAGCTGTGCCCGGAACATCAGGTCGACGTACTCGCCTTCGGCGCTGGCAAGATTGGGCACCAGATCTATCGAACCGAGCCCCAAAATTATCAGCACCGTGACGACGATGACCAGAACAGAGGCGATGACAAAGTGTTTCACGCCGTCCCTCCTCGGCCCCCTTCATCCACTGAAGGAATCTGTCTGTTACACACGGTGGGCTCGACCCTCCTGGCCGACCCGCCGCTTGGTGAGGTAACAGCGCATGCTATTTTACCATAGGTTGGCAGCGGAAGCAATCGCGTGAAAGGGGACGGAAATGGTCTACTTATCAGGACGGTCCAGGTACAGTTCTGACATGTCTTGATACAAGATGTCATAGCGAATTTGACAGCCAGTGCCTTTGATGATACACTCTCGCCGAGTTCGAGGGAGACAACGCGGCATTTGGATGACCTGCTGACGACGAAACAACTTCAAGAACTGCTTCAAGTAGACCGGATCACCATCTACAGGATGCTGGGTGATGGCCGGCTTAGCGGTTTTAAGGTAGGTGGCCAGTGGCGATTCTCCCGTCAGGAGATTGAGGCCTGGCTGCAGCGACGGCAGAAGAAGGGCGACAGGGCTGCAGCCGCTGTTATGCCTGTCGGCCCGGGGAACTCTTTGCAGGCGCTGCCGCTCTCCTGCGTCGATGCCATCCAGGGTGTGTGTGCCGAGGCCCTGGATATCGCTACTGTGACCGTTAACCTCGATGGATCCCCTCTCACCGGGATCAGCAACTCTTGTGATTTCTGCAACCAGATCCTGTCGACAGATAAGGGCCGGGAGCGCTGCGCCGCTGCCTGGAAGCGAGGCTCGGGCGGACAGGCCTATGTGTGCCACGCCGGTCTGTTGTGTGTTAGCGCTCGGATTGAGGTTGGCGGGCGACCTGTCGCCATGACCGCTGGCTGCCAGTTTGTGGTCCAGACCGGTAACGGCGATGGGATGGAGTGGCAGAGCAACCTGCCGAGGTTGGCGGCCGAACTGGGCCTGCCGGAGGGCAACCTCCGATCCGCGGCCAACACGGTGCACCTGTTTTCCGCCGAAAAGCTGGCCCGCATATCCCATCTGCTCCGCCGGGTAGCCGGCACCTTTTCAGAACTTGGACAAGAGCGGCTGAACCTTGTCAGCCGCCTGCAACATATCGCCGAAGTAAGCAAAATCTAGGTCTCTCAAGGAGGAAAGCAATGGGCGAAGACAACGAGAAGTGTACCATCGTCGTGTTCAGCGGGGAGATGGACAAGGTGTTTGCCGCATTCATCATCGCCACCACAGCTGCGGCCATGGGCATGGAGACCACCATGTTCTTTACATTCTGGGGCCTTAAAGCGGTGCAAAAGGGGAACCCGACCGGAACTGGGCTTTTCGGCAAGATGCTCAGCATGATCAACCGGGGGGGCATCGATCGTCTGGGTCCGTCCAAGTTCAATTTTGGTGGCGCCGGCCGCTGGATGTTCAAGAAGATGATGAAGGATCAGAACGTGACCAGCCTTCCAGAGCTGCTGCAGATGGCGATCGACCTGGACGTCAAGCTCCTGGCCTGCCTCATGAGCATGGACGTCATGGAGATCACCCAAGACGATCTGATCCCGGAGGTCAGCGATGTAGTTGGTGCGGCCACCATGCTCGCCGAGGCTCAGGAATCAAAGATCCAGTTCTTTATATAAGTGGATAGCTATTCAATCAAAGAGGAGGAATACCAATGAGCGAGTTTTCACCGGAAAAGACCCTGGACGCCACAGGCCTCAAGTGCCCTATGCCAGTGGTCAAGACCAGCAAGGAGATCAAGAGCATCTCCGTCGGTGCAGTCCTGGAAGTATTGGCCACTGACCCCGGCTCCATGGCTGACATCATGGCCTGGACCAAGAGTACGGGCAACGAACTGCTAAAGTCCGCCAAAGATGGCGACGTCTTCAAGTTCTACATCCGCCGCGTAAAGTGAGGTGATGGGAGGGTGGCATCGCCACCCTCCCTCTCTTCCCCGGGTTGATGAGCACCACCCTCGTTGATCCGACGGTCCAGGATCCGGCATCAGGTCTTGGCATCTGGCCCACAACTCGGGACCTCAACCCAGCAAATCGAGGAGGATCTGCTACATGGGGACAATTGAGTACATACTGACCTACATCACGCCGTACATTGCAGTAGTCGTGTTCTTTGGTGGGCTTGCCTACCAGGCATACCAGTGGCGACAGGCCAAACCGATAGCTGCCCACCTTTCCTTGTTTCCTCGTCCTGAAAGCCGCCTTGGGCGCTTGGGTGACACGCTGGTCGAGATGTTTACCTTGCGGGGGCTCTTTCGGGTAAACACGATGCTATGGATCGGCGGGTTCCTCATGCACGTGGGGTTGTTGCTGTTGATCCTGGGGCACATCCGGGTGGTGACCGATTTCTACTTCCTGTGGGACTGGCTAAACTGGGGGGAGAGCGAGCTTCATACCTTCTCGCTTATCGCCGGCCTGGGTGCAGGCTTCTTATTCATGTTCCCGCTGTTTTATCTTCTTTTGCGCCGCTGGGGAGGCTCTGTCAAGTTTCTCTCCACGCCTGAGGACTTTTTTGTCCTGTACCTTCTGATCGCCATCGCCATCACCGGCAACCACATGCGCCTGGTATTGGAGCCGGACCAGCACGCGATGCGCGAGTTTATGCAAGGCCTGTTCCGCTTCAATTGGCAACCGGTTCCCGAAAGCGCCGGGATTTCGTTCATTTGGCACTTTGCCCTCGCCCAAGTCCTCATGATCTACTTCCCCTTTGGCAAACTGCTGCACACCATTGGCGCGGTCTTTTCCAAGATGGTCGCCCGGAGCTAAGGAGACTACAATGCTAAAAAAGTTCATTGACACCGTCAGCGGGCGTATCAGCAGGCCGCTCAAGTACTATGAGGATATCTGTGTGCGGTGTGGGGCATGTATCGACGCCTGCCATTTCTACGCAGCCTCCAAGGACCCGGCCCACATCCCAGCCTACCGGATGATGCTGGTCAAGAAAGCACACCAGAGCGGCGAGGCCGGCAAGGGTGCGCTGCTGGACTGGTACCGTGATTTTGAGGGTGCCGATTCGGCCATGGCTGCCCAGTTGCGGACAGCGATGTGGGAATGCACCGGCTGCCGGCGCTGTGCCGTTTTTTGTCCCTTCGACCTCGATACCGGCCTGCTGGTCAGTTCAGGCCGCTATGCCATGCTGCAGGAGGAGCTCGGGCCTGAGATCATCGCCGAGATTGGCGGTGCCGAGGTCAGCAAGGGCGAGATCATTGACTTCATCAAGGAATTCTACGTCGAACAGACGAAGGAGCTGGAGACACGTCTCCGGGAAGAGTTTGATCCTGGCCTGGAGATCCCGGTGGAGAAGGAGGGTGCGCGGGTTTTGTACGTGCCTCTCGTCGGGGAACACGCCATCATCCCGGCTGCCAAGATCTTTCACGCGGCCGGTGAGAGTTGGACCCTGAGCCTGTTCACGGCGACCAACCACTCCTACTTTGTCGGCGACATGGTCAAGGCACAGCAGGCGGCCAACTGGATCGTTCAAGAGGCGCGCCGCCTGGGAGCAACGTCCATCGTCTATCCAGAGTGCGGGCATGCCAGCCGGACCCTGCTCAACTACTTTGACGCCTGGTTTGGCGCCGAAGTCGAGGGCATGGAAAAGATCAATATCGTGAATCTGACCCATCAGTATCTGAAAGAGGGCAAGATACGGGTCAAGCCGGAGTTGTTCAATGTGCCCATGACCTATCACGATTCGTGCAGCCTTGGCCGGAGCTCGGGGATCTATGAGGAGCCTCGAGAGCTGATCCAGATCGTGGCGACTGACTATCGCGAGATGACGCCCAACCGTGAACTGCAATGGTGTTGCGGGGGTGGGGGTGGCCTGATCGCTGCGGCCGAGGAGCTGTACGACGCTCGGATGCAAGGTGGCATTCCCAAGGTGGAACAGATCCGCAAGACAGAGGCTCAGTGGGTGGTCACGGCCTGCGAGAACTGCAAGGCACAGCTTGAAGACCTGAACGAGCACTATGACCTCAACATCGAGATCAAGGGTGTGATCGACTTGGTGGCAGACGCCCTGATGCTTTAGTGTCAGGGGCATCCTCACTGCCCGGATTGCCAGTGAAAACCTATCTGGACTTGAGCTCTCGGCGGAGCGTTGGATGGAAAGGAGATACGAGCATGAGCCCGAAGGATTGGGAACAGGCCCTGACGGAAGATTATTGGGACTACCGCTGGCGCCAGATCATGGAACCACTGTGTGACACCTTCCAGAAATGGAAAGCCGGCGAACTCAGCCACGAGGCGGTGGATCAGGCCATTGACCGAGCATACCAGGAAAAAGTCGGCATCAACAGCCTATTGGCTCAGCGCCAGGACCGGGCGTCGGGACTCATACGCTGCTGGGACCCCGAATGGTTCCAGAAATGGATCGCCGAGCACCGCCCCTCTGCACAAGTCGAAGGAGAACCCTGCTAGCGCTGGCCTGAGAGAGGCCAAGACCCCCTCACCAGGAGGGGGTCTTGGTGCTGTAAGGTAATTGCATTGACTCAAGCCAGGTGCAATGCACCTCCGATCTTGTGCCAGGCAATGCCACAAGAGGACGATCGCTCTTCGTAGCAGCCCTCGCATCGGGGCAGAAGGTGCATCGCACCTCGAATCCAAATGCAATCGCCCCATGGGCACTGCCCGTGCCTTTGCCTGGCGCGCCCGTCTCTAGCCCTGCCTAGATCTGGAACTCGCCATCCCTGGCAAAGAGCACGCCATCCACCCGGACCTCGCCGCCCTGGCGTAGATCGCAGATCATGTCCCAATGGATGGCCGAGTGTTTCTGACTGCCCGTCTCGGGACAGCCAGTGCCCAGGGCAATGTGCACCGTGCCGCCGATCCTTTCCTCAAAGAGGATGTTGACTTTCCCCCCCTATTTTGCTACAATCTCACACGTCGCTGCGGCGACGACAAGGAGGCGCTTTGAAAGGTTCACCAAGGCGGCGCTCGTCCATGCTACCCGGGATCGTTGAGCGCTGGCAGCCCCTGACCGTCGTGTTCCTTCTTTTGACCAGTTTCGCCACCGGCGGATGTGGGCGTGTTCTCCTGCCACCAACGCCGACGGCTGTAGCTGGCGTGCCGGTAACTCCCACAGATACGCCGTGGCCCACGGCTACCCGGCGCGCTACCTTCACGCCGGTGCCGGCGACCCCTTCTGACACGCCAACTGCAACCATGACACCCACCCCCATCATCTATGTGATCGCAAAGGGGGATACGCTGATACCCATTGCCCGCAGGTTTGGGGTGACCGTGGCCCAGATCCAGGAGGCGAATGGCATCAGCGATCCGCGACGCCTGCGCATAGGCCAGGAGATCATCATCCCGGCCCAAGAGGGAGATGGAGAGCCCACCGCGGTGCCAACGCCGACGCCTGTTGCCCTCCAGATCCAGGGCCTGGCCTTTCACTACACCACGACGGAAAGCATGTGGTGCCTGGGCGAGGTCGAGAATCTCTCGGGCCAGCCGGCCGAGGAGGTCCAGGTCGAGGTGTCACTGCACGATCAGGATGGGCAGCTGCTCGCCCTGGGCAGCGCCTATACTCAGGTTGACATCCTGGCAGCGGATGGGCGGGCGCCCTTTGCCATCCTGTTTCCTGCTCCACCCAGTAGCTTTGCCCAATACCAGACGCGGGTCCTGGGCGGCGTGCCCAGTACCCACCTCGGACCGCGCTATCCCGACCTGGTTGTCCTCGACACCTGGGCTGGTTGGCTGGATGAGCCTGGTGCGGGGAACTACCAGGTGCGGGGTGAAGTGCATAACGTAGGACAGGCACAGGCCGAGAATGTGGTGGTCGTCGTGACGCTGTATGACGAGGAGAACCACGTGGTGGCAGCGCGCACCGTGGATATCCCACCCCGGACCTTCCTGGCTGGTGCACGCGCACCCTTCGAGGTGACGATGACGCCCCTCGGTGCGGTGGACCGTTACGATGTGCAGGTCCAGGGCTGGTGGGTGGGCTACGAACCCCCTCTGGCGACAGGGACACCCACGCCAGCGGCAACACCCTGATGCCGTATCCCTTACAACTGGCTGGTGTTATTGTTGAGTAAGGAGGGCGGGAGAATGGATCGAGACCAGGACCTTTCGGAGCGCAAGCAGCGGTATTCCCTCAAGATCCGCGGTTGGTACCGTGTGGTCCGCGGCGTGGTTGGCTTTCTGCTGCGAATCCTCTGCAAGCTGGACATCCGCGGCAGAGATCACATCCCGGAAGAAGGTCCTTATCTGCTGCTCACCAATCACCTGCACTGGCTGGATCCTCCTGTACTGGCGGTCGCGTTCCCCTACCGGGCCCACCTGTTTGCTGCAGAAAAGTGGGAGAAGCACTGGCTGCTTGGCCCACTCTTTCGCTCACTGGATGCCATCTTTGTCCAACGAGGAGAGGTAGACCGGCAGGCATTGCGCCAGGCGCTGGCGGTACTGAAGAATGGTGGCATTTTGGGCATGGCGCCAGAAGGGACGCGGAGCAAGACCGGCGGTCTGCAGCGAGGTCGCAACGGAGCGGCGTACATGGCCTTTCGCACCGGCGCCAAGATGGTTCCTGTCGTGATTTCTGGCCAAGAGCAGGTTTTTGCCTCCCTACGCCGGGGACGCCGGGCAACGGTCCGGGTCCTCTTTGGCGAGCCTTTTGAGCCTCCGCCCGTGGCCGGGAAGGCCACCGCCGAGCAGGTCCACGCGCTCTCGAAGGAGATCATGTACCGGTTGGCGGCCATGCTCCCCCCGAAGTATCGTGGCGTATACGCAGACGTGGCAGACAAGCGGCCAGATCTTTTGGCAGGACAAATAGGCGAGAGCCGGTAACCATTCAACAAGGAGCAGATCATGGAACGACGGGGTTGTAGCCTGGGCTGTATTATCGCGGCCTTGGGGCTCTTGCTGAGCTGTTGTCTGTTGCCCTATCTCGTCAGCAGCGTCTATTCGATCGGTACCATCGCACTGGACGGCTCTGGAACGCCTGAATGGCTGTGGGGCTCGTGGCTGACTACGGTGGCCGGCGAGAACGATGCGTGGTACATGCTCCTGGCCGAAGGGCCGATCTGCTGCACAGGTGGCATCGGGCTGCTCATCGTCGTGCTGGGCTTGCTGATGGCCATCACCGGCACAGGCCGCACGCCGGGCTACGGGGTCGAGGACGAGGCAGCGTACTACCCGGAGGTGGAAGACTGGCGCTAGCCGTGCCAGTCACTGGATATCCCTGGGATATCGGCAAGACCGGTCCCCCGGCAGCGGTGCAGCGGCTACCTCTGAAGGTGGTCCTGCGGCGTACGTAGGGGGTGCCCCCCTCGTTCCACAGCAGGACGACGACATCCCTCCTGCTCGGATGCTTCTGATTACCCGTCGACGTTTGTGTATGGTATAATTGGGGGCAGGAGGAAGCAGATGGGCGAGCAGTTGATACTCACCCACGAAAACACAGATTTCGATGGCCTGGCCTCGCAGTTGGCAGCCTGGAAGCTCTATCCCCGGGCTATCCCCGTCCTGCCGCGCCGGCCAAACCGCAACCTCCGGGATTTTTTGACCCTCTACTGGGACGAACTCCCCTACGTGCGTTACGAAGACCTGCCCCGTCGCCTGGAGGTCGAGCGGATCATACTGGTGGATACCCAGACGCTGGTGACGCCGAAGGGGATGACCGAGGACACCGTTGTCCAGATCATCGACCATCATCCCCTTAGCCGTGAACTGCCGGCCAACTGGAGCTACAGCGGCGAGGAGGTGGGCGCCACGGTCACCCTGTTGCTCGAGGAAATCATCGAGAAGGGGATTGTGCTGACACGTGTCGAGGCTACGCTCCTGGCCCTCGGCATCTACGAGGACACGGGATCTCTTGTCTATCCAACCACCACGTCGCGCGACCTGCGCTGTGCAGCCTGGTTGGGGGAGGAAGGGGCCAACCTGTCGGTGGTGAGCGATTTCCTACACCACCCCCTGACCGAGGCGCAGCTGGCGCTCTACAACGATCTGTTGGACAGCGCCGAGGTCATCGATTTCTCCGGGCATACGGTTGTCATCGCCACGGCCGCGGCAGAGGGATACGTCGAAGAGATCTCGACGCTGGCGCATAAAATCCGCGATCTGTACGATCCGGCTGGCCTGTTCCTGCTCGTCAACCTGGGCGAGCACCTCCAGCTGGTAGCTCGGTCGACCACCGATGCCGTAGACGTGGGGCACATCGCCACCCACTTTGGCGGTGGTGGACATACCCGCGCTGCTGCGGCCCTGATCAAGGATACCAGCCTGGACGACGCCCGCAAGGCCCTGCTCGAGTTCCTCGAACGGCACATTCACCCCACGGCGACGGTGGCCCAGATCATGTCCTACGGGGTCCAGACCATGAAGCCCAACACCACGGTCGACGATGCCGCGGAGGAAATGCTGCGCTATGGCTTTGAGGGGTTTCCCATCGTCAACGAGCGAGGCGAGATCTTGGGCATCCTCACCCGGCGGGAGATCGACCGTGCACGCCGGCTACGGCTGGGCAATATGCCGGTGAGCCACTATATGACCAAGGGCAATATCCACGTCAGCCCTACAGACTCGGTGGAGCAGCTACAACAGGTCATGACCCAGCACGGGGTGGGCCAGGTACCGGTGGTGAGCGAGGGCGAGATCCTGGGTGTGGTCACCCGCACAGATCTGATCAAGCTCTGGGCCGCGCCTCCTCACAGGCCGCCGCGCCGGCGAGAGATTGCCAACAAGATTGAGGAGGCACTGCCCGGGCCCCTCCTCGACGTCATGCAGCGTGCCAGCCAGCTGGCGCAGGAGATGGGTTACCCCCTGTACGTCGTTGGCGGCTTTGTGCGCGACCTGCTGCTGGGCGAGCCCAATCTGGATATGGACCTGGTGGTCGAGGGCGACGCCATACGGTTTGCCCGGCGCCTGGCGAGGCATGTCGGTGCCCGGACCCGGAGTCACAAGCGCTTTGGCACGGCCAAGATCATCCTGGAAGGCCGGGAGGAGGAGTTTGGCGTCCCTTCGCTAGATTTTGCTTCGGCCCGCCTCGAGTATTACTCCCATTCGGCTGCTTTGCCGGAGGTGGAGCGCAGCTCGATCAAGGCTGACCTCCACCGCCGTGACTTTACCATCAACACCCTCGCCATCCGGCTCGATTCTGGGCATTATGGGACTCTGCTGGACTTTTATGGGGGAGAACAAGACCTGAAAGACGGCTTGATCCGGGTCTTGCACAGCCTGAGTTTCATCGAAGATCCCACGCGCATCATGCGCGCAGCCCGCTTCGAGCAGCGGCTGGGCTTTGCTTTAGAACCGCGCACCGAGGAGTTGATCGAAAACGCCCTGCCCATGCTCTCCCGCGTCTCGGGCGAGCGTATCCGCCACGAGCTTTACCTGATCCTGGAGGAGCAAAAGCCGGAGCGGGTCCTGGGCCGGTTGGATGCGCTGGGGGTATTGTCACGGATCCATCCGCGCCTGTCCTGCTCGAAGCGGACCTGTGGGCTGTTCGAGGGGCTGCGCCAGGCTGCTGCTGAGGGGCGGTGGGAGGTGCCTACCGGCGAGGACGGCAGGCCGTTGCCACGCCTATACCTGGCCCTGCTCATATACGACTTTCGCTGCGAAGACCTGGAAGCCCTGGCTCGCCGTCTCAAGTTCTTCCGCCAGGACATGGCTGTGCTCCACCAGGTTATCGACCTGCAGGAGCGCGAGGAAAGCCTGGGGCAGCCCGAACTCTCCAACCAGGAGATCTATACCCTGCTGAAGCAGAGCAGCTCCGAAGCACGGCTGGTCCAGTGGCTGGCAACCGGCTCGGAGAAGGTGAGACAGCGGTTATGGCACTACGAGACACAACTGCGGCATGTTGAGCCGCTGGTCGACGGCGAATACCTCAAGAGCCTCGGGCTCAAGCCCTCGCCCCTGTTCAGCAGGCTACTAAAGAGTGTCCGAGATGCCCGCCTCGATGGCAACGTTCAGACACTGGAGGACGAAAAGGCGCTCATCGACCGCTTGCTCTCGGAGCGAGAGAGGACCTGAGCCATGCCCGGCGGCTCCTGCCCGCGACGGATTGCCGTCATCGGTACCAGCGGCTCGGGCAAGACGGTATTCGCCGAACGCCTGGCCCAGCACCTCGGGATCCCCCATGTGGAACTGGACGCGATCCACTGGGGCCCAAACTGGACGCCGCGGCCGCTGGAGGATTTCCGCCAGCGCACGGCGCAGGCACTTGCCGGTGATGCCTGGACGGTGGACGGCAACTATAGCAAGGTGCGAGACATTGTCTGGGCACGGGCTGACACGGTTGTCTGGCTGGACTATCCCCTGCCACTGATCATGTGGCGGGTGGTGGGGCGGACACTCCGCCGCTCCTTGACGGGCGAGGTGCTTTGGAATGACAATCGGGAGTACCTGAGCGAGGCCCTGTTCAGCTCGGATTCGATCGTGCTCTGGTCCCTGCGCAGCTACCGGCGCCGCAGACGGGAGTATCCCCTGCTCTTTCAGCGACCGGAATACGCCCACCTCCGGATTGTGAAGTTGCGCTCGCCCCGCCAGGCGCACGAATGGCTGGCAAGCATCGGGCCGCGGGCCAACGAAGGCGCGAGCACCCGGCTGCAGTGAGCCCTGCACGTTCCAGAACGGGTGGAGAGATGAGCAAGATCCGAACACATGCTATCCGTGCCCTCGACGAATTGGGCATTGGTTACCAGGTGCTGATGCAGGAGCACAAGGCGACGAATGTGGAAGAGGCCGCGGCCGAGCGGGGGGTGCCAAGCCACCAGGTAGTCAAGACCCTCCTGGTACGGGCGCCGGACCGGCACTACTACATCGCCCTGGTACGGGGTGACCAGCGCCTGAGCTTGAAGAAACTGGCGCGTGCGATCGGCGTAAAGACGCTGGACATGGCACCAGAGAAGGATGTGCCGCGCATCACGGGCTATCGCATTGGCGCGGTGGCGCCGTTGGGCTTGCGGCGCCAGGATGTGCCCATTTACGTCGATCATTGGATCCTCGAAGAGCCGCGGGTCAGCATCAGTGCGGGTAGACACGACGCCGGCCTGGAACTCGATACCCAAGACCTGGTCCGTGCCGTGCACGGAGAGGTGGCCGACATCACCGAATGACGGAGCCACTGCCTGAGCCCAATCTCGGAGCGAACCGGCCCGCAAGGGGGCCGAACGCCCTTGGAGCCAACCTATGACCAGTACACCGCAGCCAGACACCGTGGCCGGCAGCGCCCACAGGCAGGCTGGTACCGGGAACCCGCACGGCACGGGCGTTGGTGGCGCCGGCCCCAGCTCGCCTGCGGCAGGGGACGCCCCTGGCCCGGCCCAGGACCCGCACAACAACGGGACCGAGCCTGAAGAGGACAAGGCCATCGATCGGACACGCTATCTGCGCATAGTCCGCTATTTTGCTGGCGTCTTTGCCCACTTTATCTTATGGGAGCTCGTTCTGCGCCGGGTGCTGGGCCAGGGGTTTGTGGCACGCTCGGCCAACCGCCGCTGGCAGCAGATTGCACGCCGCTTCCGGAGCCTGGCCGTCGAACTCGGGGGCGTCCTGATCAAGCTCGGCCAATTCCTCAGCGTCCGCGTCGACGTGCTGCCTGAAGTCGTAACCGCTGAGCTGTCTGGGCTCCAGGACGAGGTGCCCCCCGAGGATCTGCCAGATATCCAGGCTGTGGTCGAAGCCGAATATGGGCAGCCGGTCCAACAGGTCTTTGGTTGGTTTTCGCCCCACCCCGACGCAGCTGCCTCGCTGGCCCAGGTCCACCAGGCGAGGCTGCTGACCGGCGATGAGGTGATCGTCAAGGTCCAGCGCCCACGGATCGAAACGATCGTGGAGACCGACCTACAGGCTATCCAGACCGCCATGCGCTGGCTGAAGCGCTACCGTCCTGTGAGTCGTCGCGTCGACCTGGACCAGCTATACGCCGAGTTCAGCGAAACGACGCGGCAAGAGCTGGATTTCGTGGCCGAAGGCCAGAACGCGGAGCGATTCGCGCAGGATTTCGCGGACGATTCCGGGATCCGCATCCCGCGCATCTATGCCCAGACCTCCACGCGCCGTGTGCTGATCATGGAGAACGTGGCCAGTATCAAGATCGGCGATCTGCAGGCCATCCAGGCGGCGGGCGTCAGCCGGCAGGAGGTGGCTAGCCGGCTCTTTGACGCCTACCTCAGGCAGCTCTTCGTGCACAATTTCGTCCATGCCGACCCCCACCCGGGCAACCTGTTTGTCCAGCCCCTGGGGGCAGAGCACCCAGGCTCTGTCTCGTCCAGCCCTGAACCCTGGCAGGCTGGTGAAGGAGGCGATGGCTCCCGGCGATCGGCCGCGGAGCCAGCGCCTGGTGGCAGGCCCTTCCGGCTTGTTTTCGTTGATTTTGGCATGGTGGCGACCATCCCGGAGCGCATGCGCAAGCATTTCCGCGAATTCCTCATCGGCTTTGCCACGCGGGATGCCGGGCGCATCGTGCGCGCCTACCAGGGGGCTGGCGTGCTCTTGCCCGGCGCGGATGTTGCCCGCTTGGAGCAGATGGAGGCGGAGCTACTCGATCGCTACTCGGGCTTGACCCTGCGCGAGGCGCAGGAGACGGCCATGGGGGAATGGCAGAGCCTGGCCCACGAGTACCGTGACATCCTCTACGAGATGCCGTTCCAGATCCCGAGCAACCTGCTATTCGTAGGGCGGGCGATGGCCATCCTTTTCGGCATGGCTTCCACGCTGGACCCCGACTTTGACCCGTGGCAGGCCATCGGGCCGTTTGCCCAACAGATGGTTGCTGACGAGGCCCGGCGTGACTGGCGAGGCCTGCTCGAGGAGCTCGAGAAGGGTGCCCGTGTCGTTCTGGCCCTGCCTGGCCAGGCCGATCGTTTCTTCCGGCAGGCAGCCCAGGGGCAGCTCACCATGCGCACGGCCTGGGCGCCCGAGACCACACAAACAGTGCGCCGCGTCGAGACCGCCGTCAACCGGCTGGCTGGCGCCATCATTTTCGCGGCGCTCCTTCTGGCGGCGGTGGCCGTCTATGTGACTGAAGGGTCTGGAGTCGTGAGCTCGGTCTTTTTTGGGCTGGCCGCCCTGGCGCTGCTGATCACCCTCGCCCGGCGGTAACGAGCGCTACCGGGACCTATGGACACACACGCCAGGCAACGACCCGGCCTTATATGTTGTACGGGAGGTGGACGCACCCGGTTGGCCAGTCCTCACAGGAGAACCATGGCGTCGCCAAAGGAGAAGAAGCGATAGCCCAGACCGATCGCCTCCTGGTAGGCGTGGAGGATGAGCTCCCTGCCGGCAAAGGCCGAGACCAACATCAGCAGTGTGCTGCGCGGCAGGTGAAAGTTGGTGATCATGGCCTCAACGACACGAAAGTCATAGCCGGGGTAGATAAAGAGGTCGGTAGGACCGTTATAGGCCGACACGGTCCGCCAGCCACAGGCCTCGCCCTGCGGCCCACAATCGTCCGCGGCAAGGGGCGAGGCAGCGCCGCCTGCTGATTCCAGCGCTCGCACCACGGTAGTGCCCACAGCCATCACCCGCCGCCCTTCCAGGCGCGCACGATTGATCTGCTCTGCTACAGGGGCCGTGAGCTCGTACCACTCGGTATGGATCTGGTGATCCTGGATCCGCTCCTCCTTGACGGGGCGGAAGGTATCGAGGCCGATGTGCAGGGTGAGAAAAGCCAGCTCGACACCCATGCGCCGCACGTCGACGAGCAGCTCCGGCGTAAAATGCAGGCCGGCGGTGGAGGCTGCGACAGAGCCCTCGATCCGGCCGTAAACGGTCTGGTAGCGCTCCGGGTCCTCCAGTGGCTCATGGATATAGGGCGGTAGGGGGATGACCCCCAGTTCCTCGAGCAACGGCTCAACCGGCTCGTCAAAGCGGATTAACCGCCCGCCTGCTTTCGTTGCCCGGACCACCTCTGCGTGGATCCGCGCTTCCTGCCCGCGTGTTTCCGGACCAACGCCGCCGGCTCCTCCCAGCGCGATGCGGGTTCCGGGCCGCAGGCCCTTGCCGCGGACGAGTGCCTCCCAGGTGTTCCCGTTGCGCCGCTTCAGGAGGAGCAGTTCCACCCTGCCACCCGTCCCCGTCTTCCAGCCAAAGAGCCGGGCCGGGATGACACGAGTCTGGTTGAGGACCAGTAGATCCCCTGGTCTCAGGTAGTCGACGATGTCCCGAAAGGTGCGGTGCTCGATCTCCTCCGTTGCCCGGTGCACGACCATGAGACGCGAAGCATCGCGAGGCTCGACGGGACTCTGGGCGATCTGTTGTGGCGGCAGTTCATAGTCGAATAGCTCTGTCCTCATGCCCCGGGGCGATCCTCCCTCTAGCGGTTGAAAAGGCGGATGATGATATTTAACAGTACGGTGAGCAGAATGCTGACCAGGATCATGGTCGCGACCGGCACCAGGCACGAGAAACCGTCGCGCTCGATGCGGATGTCGCCCGGCAGGCGGCCCAGGGGTACTCCTGCCCTACCCAGCGCCCACAACAGGCCACCCACGACGACCAGGACCAGGCCAAGGATCAAGATGCCCTTGCCCAGGCTAGAGAAGTCCATGTGACTTGCCTCCTACCCGCTGCCGGCACGAGGGTTGCTTCATGGCCTGCGGCCATTAACGGCGGAGAAATCCACGAGCTCGATGTCTGGCTGGCCCAGCCTCTGCCTGATCCTTGGATCTAATAGGGCACGCAAATCCCCTTCGCGCCAGTCTCCGTCGTAGCCGGGATGGGCCAGGAGCTCGCTGGTCCAGCCGTGAGGCAGCCCGTCCAGCACCGAAAGCAGATACTTGGGCGTCCGGTTGCCGGGCATGGAAAAATGCTGGATGAAGGTATTCGGGCGCGGGATGCCAGCCCTATCGATCCGCCAGCGGTAGTATGTGCCTATCGAGCGGACGAGCCGGAGCGGCAGGCCATTGTGGCGGGCCAGGACCTCTGCCATTTCCTTCAGATCGTCGCCGAAAGGGGAGCGGATGGGCAGTTGGTACTCTTTGGCCAGCTCCAGGGTTACCTTGAAGCGGTCGGGGCGCACGTAGGAGATGGCACAGTGGTTGTCCAGGTGATCCGGCGGCCGGCCCACGTCGGCGACAAAGCGCTCGATCTGGGCGCGAAATTCGGCACGGAGCTGGCGAGTCGTGCCCCGCCGGAAGCTGCGCAGGATCTGGGCGTCGTCAAGAAAGGCTCCACTTGGAGCTACCAGGGCCGGGACGCGGTCCACCGGCAACACGGGCCGGCCCTCGTTAAAGACCAGGTGCACGCCTGCGCCCAGGTCGGGGTGCTCCCGGAGGTAGGCGGCAGCGAGGGGCCAGGCCGGCATGTTGGTCATGCACGACGTGCTGGTGATCAGGCCGGCGCGGTGCAGATCGATGATGCCGCGCACGACGCCGTTACTATGTCCCATGTCGTCAGCGTTGATGATAAGGCGTTTCATCCCTCGTCCTCTTGATCCGTTTCTCCCAGCTGGGGCACGTCGATAATCTGGCCCTGCATGGACCATGGGCCGGTCCACTGGATCCGCACCCGGGCCATCTGTCCAGTGCGGTCCACGCCATCCACGTCAAAGAACACCAGCTTGTTTGTCCTCGTCCGCCCTCGCCACTTGCCCCGGTGGCGTTCCTCGACCAGTACCTCTACCGTCTGCCCCTGAAACTGGGCGTTGATCTCTCCGACGATGCGCTCCTGGAGATCGTCGATGGCCTGGCGGCGCCGTTCCTTCTCCTCGGGCGGGACGTCGTCTGGCAGCCGCTCGGCCGGTGTGCCGGGCCTGGGCGAATAGGCAGCGACGTGGACCATGTCAAAGCGCAGTTCCTCCAAGAGACGGTAGGTGGCCTCGAACTGCTGCTGGGTCTCGCCGGGAAACCCGACGATGACATCGGTTGCCAGACCTACGCTGGGAATGGCAGCCGTGTCGGCCTCGCGCTCCGGGCGCAGGGCCTGGCGTATGCGGCTCACCAGGTCCCGGTATTGGGCCACGCTGTAGCCCCGGCCCATGCGCCGCAGGACCGAGTCGTCGCCTGACTGCACCGGCACTTCCATGTGCTCGCACACTTTGGGCAGGCGGGCCACCGCCTCGATGAGGCGGTCGGTCATGTCTGCCGGGTGCGAGGTGAGGAAGCGGATGCGCTCCAGGCCTTCGACCTCGTGGACGGCCTTCAGCAGGTCGGCCAGGTCAGGCCGCCAATGGCCCTTATCGGCCCGGCGGCCGGCGTCGGCCAGATCATGCCCGTAAGAATCCACGTTCTGTCCCAAGAGCGTCACCTCTTTGGCTCCCTGGGCTGCCAGCTCACGGACTTCGGCGAGGATCTCCGCAACCGGGCGGCTGACTTCCCGTCCTCGTCGCAGCCGGACGACGCAGTAGGTGCACAGGTGATCGCACCCGTAGGAGATGGCGACCCCGGCCGAAACAGGCGTCTCCCGGGCAACCGGCGGCTCAGTATCGCGGGCGGCAGGGTGCGGCACCCCGGCGGCGAGATCGCGGGCCAGATCGACCACGGTGTCCACGTCGGAGGGCAGGGCAAAGGCGTCGACCCACGGGTAGCGCTGCTGGAGCGACGGCACTTCGTGGACAAAGCAGCCCATGAGTACGATCTGCACCTCGGGTTTGCGGCGTTTGAGCCCTTGCAGGGAAGTGAGCCGGCCCGTCACCTTGTCCTCAGCACTCTGCCGCACGACACATGTGTTCAGGACGATCAGATCGGCCTCCTGGGGCCGGTCGGCCTCCCGGTAGCCCATGGTTTCCAATGCTTCGACTGCCCGGCGCGAATCGGCAAAGTTCATCTGGCAGCCGATGGTCCACAGATAGTAGTTCATCAGGGGGAGAACTCAAAGTTGTTGTCGGCCTCGTGCAGGGGCGGCAAGGCAGCGTCCCTGGGCGAGAGCAGCGGGCCGGCGATGGGCCACTCGACGCCGATCTGGGGGTCGTTCCAGATGATGCCCCGCTCGCACTCGGGGGCGTACTCGTCGGTCACCTTGTAGAGGAGGGTGGCCTCGTCGCTGAGCACACAATAGCCGTGAGCGAACCCCGGTGGCACGTAGAGCATCAGGCCGTTCTCGGCCGTCAGCTCCATGCCTAGCCAGCGGCCGTAGGTCGGCGAGCCGCGGCGGATGTCGGCCGCGACGTCAAAGATACGACCGTTGAGGGCCATGACCAGCTTGCCTTGGGCTGCGGGGTGCAACTGGTAGTGCAGGCCGCGCAGCACCCCCTGGGTCGAATGGGACAGGTTGTCCTGGACAAAGGTCGAAGGCATCCCATGGGCAGCGAACTCGGATGCTTTGAAGGTCTCCATGAAGAAACCACGGTGGTCGCCAAGGCGCTTGGCCTCGACGAGGATGACCTCGGGAATCTCCAGTCTCTCAAATCTAAAGGGCATCTTCCCTATCTCTCCATATCCGGCAGCTTGCCGGAGCCTTCCTCACGTCTGCACATCGCCTGTTGGCTGCGGCTATACTACTGCCGGCGTTGGATCTCGCGGGCGACGATCAGGCCCGAAGCCGAGGCCTGCACCAGCCCGCGGGTGACGCCTGCCCCATCGCCAGCGGCAAAAAGGTCCTGCACCTCTGTCTCCAGGTCACGGGTCAGTTTCAGGCGCGAGGAGTAGAACTTGGCCTCGACGCCATACAGCAAGGTGTGCCGCGAGGCGACGCCTGGCGCCACCTGGTCCAGGGCATCCAGCATCTCCAGGATGTTGACTACGTAGCGATAGGGCAGCACCAGGTTCAGGTCGCCCGGCGTGGCCTCGGCCAAGGTGGGCCGGGTGATGCAGCGCTCCAGCCGCTGCTCAGTGGTCCGCCGCCCCGCCCTGAGGTCGCCCAGTCGCTGGACCATGATCCCGCCCGAGAGCAGGTTGGCCAGGCGGGCGATGTACTTGCCATAGGCAATGGGCTCGCGGAACGGTTCGGTAAAGTTCTTGCTAACCAGCACAGCAAAGTTGGTATTCTCGGTCTTTTGGTTGGCGTAGGAATGGCCGTTGACGGTCAGCACGTCCCCGGCCCACTCGGTGACAACCTCGCCATAGGGACAGACGCAGTTGTGAATGACAAGGGGCAGTTGTCCGGCTACAAAGTTCCGAGTTCCCGGCACGACAAAATCGAAAACCTCGCCTTCAAAGTCGTAGGTTTCGATTTCTTGGATGGCCATATGCATGATATTCTCTTCATGTAGTTGACCAATGCGGTGAGGCAACTGAACAAGTGAGTCATAGGATGCGTCCTGGGCCAGGATGCTTTTTACCCTGCGCTGATGATCTGGCTTTATCAACTCAACATCCCGGAGTAACTTCTGCTTGGCCCTGATACCTCTAACTCTGAGCTGCCACAGGTCATGATTGGCTGAATAGGGCCCAAAGTGAGCCCCAGCTTCCTTGGGGCTAATCTTGAAGCGAACCGGAACTCCTATCGAGTGCAAGAGGTACGAAACTTCTTGAGCTAGACGGGCCGATACAGTGCTGTAGGCTACGGTGCCGTCAACGCTTATCGTCCCATCACCGCTCAGGAGGCCACTTAGAAACGCCTGAAGTGTCTCCTGGGGCCAGTCAAACACGCCCTGTGGCAGGCACTTTTGAGCCGCTCCGTTTCCGATGGCGAAAACATGCTCAAAGAGGGCACAGGCCAGTTTGCTGGTGAAATAGATCTGGGTTCCGCGGTGCGCGTCCTTTTCGTTGACGATGTGATGTGTGGAGTGCCTGAAGACTCTGGCAAAGTCGTCGAGAATGCATTGCCGCGCATCAGGGTCCGCTGCTGTAAAGGCCACAAACCAGCGCATCCGTTCAGGACGCACATTATAGTTCCCCTCTGCCACAAAGAAGCCAAGGAGCCGGCCCAGGCTAGGTGACATGGGTAGGACGGCAGGCAAGGTGGATCGGCTTCCCGCGTAGCCCAGTTCGATATCCCTTACGTCATCGGCACTCAAAGCATACTCCTGATAAACTTGCGCCAATCGGGAAAAGGTCATCCTCTGAGAAACTTGGGATTGCCGTTGAGTGATCTGCCGCATGGGCACGCGATGCTTTGCAGCAAGTCTACGTACAAGGCGATCGGTATTCCGGGCATATAGACTCTTCATATATCGAGGCGGCAGATCCTGGAGCCGTTCGACGAGGTTTAGAGCATAGGCTTCCCGTTGCCGTGAAGCAAAGTCGCGAGCAACGGGCACCAAGTCGCCCGCCTCGAGTTCTTGTGCTTTTTTGAGAGTATAGCCTTCCTGATCGGCAACAAAGAAGACGTGATCCGCTGTGGTCTCGATCGTCCCGTTTCCTGCCACTTTGAGGCGAAAAATGGGACCTTTATAGTGCCTACGTGTATGCATCCTAGGCTCTGAGAAGGCAAATGCCTTCTGCACAAAATCGTAGGTGAGCACGCGCTCACCCGACTGGTAGTCAGAGATGGGTTTTGGCCTGGTGCTACCATCCGCTGCCTGGCAGTAGAACATCTGATCGCCAGGCAGACAGAAGGTTCTGACCCGGTCGTCAAAGGCGCTGGAGAAGTAGATCAGCTTGGGCTCGTAGAGCAGGTCGGTGAGGGAGGCAAGGACGTGGGCCGGCATTTCTACTCGCACGCCGATGTCGACGGGGTTGACACTCAAGCTAAGGTCCAGGTCGTGGGCGATCTGGCTCAACCAGTCTGCGCCCTCGCGGCCGGGGGCGACGATGACGTGGCGTGCGGTGAGTATATCCCCCTTGGCGGTCTCAACTCCGGTGACAGCGCCATCCTTTGTCAGGACGCGAGCCACGTCGGTACGGGTGCGAACCTCGACGCCCCGCCCGATCAGTTCCACGTACATGGCCCCCAGGATGTCGCCACTGCGCTCAGTGCCCAGATGGCGGATCGGGTAATGCTGCAGCCGCATGCCGGCCAACGCCGCCCGGCGGGCAACCTCCTCGATCTGGTCTAGGTCGCCGCTGTAAGGCTCGCCGTCGGCGCCAAAGCGCACCCATAGCGCGTCGACCTCCTTGACCAGCGCCGCGGCCTCGTCCTCGCCCCGGATCTCGGAGAGCTGGCCGCCCACGTCGGTGGTCAGGGTCAGCTTGCCGTCGCTGAAGGCGCCCGAGCCGCCCCAGCCCGTCATCAGGTGGCAGGTGGCGCACTTCATGCAGCGCCCCTGTTCGCGCGAGGGACAGCGGCGCTTTTCCAAGGGGGGTCCCTTGTCCAGCATCAGCACGCGCGGCCCGGCCGCCTGCGTCAGCTCCAGGGCGGCGAATATGCCCGCCGGCCCGGCCCCGACGATGATCACGTCATAGTCCGGTTGCTTCATTGCCTATTCTCCTCGGCCAACAGCCCCTGGATGCGCTGGCAGCTATGATCGACGGCATTTCTCATAAAAGCGTGCAGGTCCAGTTCATCCACCAACTGCTCGGCCAGCGGCAGGTCGGCCTCCAACTCCTGCTGTAGCGCGGCGAGCCTGGCCTCGAGTTCTGCATCGCGAGCACCGTCCGCTGGGCCCCGGTCTATCGTGTTGTGGTGCATCAAGCGCCAGTGTCGCCGCACCGTGCCCAAGTAGGGCTCCAGCCCGCCTCCCTCCCGGACCTGAGGCAGTACCACGCTGTGAAGTGCCCGCAGGCACTCGGGCGGGGCAAAGGGCAAGGTCTTGCCCGGGATTCGAGCCTGCTCCAGGGCCTCGACGATGGCTTCCGGATCGAGCGCCATGCTCCACAGCCTGGGATCTACCGCCGTCAGCATCGCATCCGCGCTGGGCATCGTCACGCCCAGGGAGACCGCTTGTTGGTAGATCTCGCCAGCCAACCGGCCTGTCATCTCGTCGGTCGCTACGTGACAGAGGTAGCCCAGCACAAGAGCCTGTTCCATCGCCTCCAGGGTGGGGAAGGCCGCCCTGAGGAACCGCCCCGGCTGCTCCAGGAAGTGCTGGGTGCGCCGCTGGACCCAGGTGCGGTCTGGGTCCTTGGGCAGAAAATGGGTGGTTGCCTGCTCCAGTCCGGCACAGAACTTGTCTACATCTGGGGCGAGGCAGCCAAAGAGAAAGGTACCGTAGCCCTCAGAGGCCGGCCAGGCGCCATCCAGTGCGAGCCAGACCCGCTCGCCAATCACCAGGTGGCTGAGGAAGGGTGCCATGTCAGGCCCTCCCCTGAGAGGCTGTCTGGGCCTGGTCGGATCCCTGGTTCTTAGTAGCCGCTTCAGTCGGATCAGGACGGCTAAGGCCGTTGCTACGAACCTTCTCGGATGGGTTCTGGGAGCTGATGGTGAGGATGGGCACAAACCAGGTGGAGCGGGGCGCTACCAGCCCACGTGGCAGGTTGGAACGGGCCAGCAACGCCTCGGCTTCGGCCACTGTGTAGCCCGCCCGCAGCGACTCGTAATAGCCGCCGTAGCCCAGGTAACTGCCGAAGGGCAGGCTGATGGCCGGAATGGAAGCGTAGGCAAAGAGGCGCTGGGCCAGGCTGGGCTGCCTGCACAGGTCGGCGATGTAGTAGCACCCGCCAGGCCGCAACACACGGGCGATCTCGTTCAAGATCTGCAAGGGCTCGGACCAATGGTGCAGTGCGAACGTGCTGATCACCAGGTCCAAGGATCCGTCGCCAAAGGGCAGGTGGTGCGCATCGGCCTGGGGCCAGAGCCCCCGGCCGTCCAGGCTGGTCCTGGCGGCATTGCGGGTGGCCTGTCTGACCATGTGGGCCGCCAGATCCAGGCCCACGATCCGCAGATGGGGGCGCTGCTGGCCGATCTGGATGGCCACGTGGCCTGGACCGGTGCCCAGGTCCAGGATGTCACCCCGGGTGACCCCCAACTGCAGCACACCATCGACCATCTGGCGGTACACGGCCCCGACCAACGGTACGCGCACGATCAGGCCGTAGAGGCCAGCGAGGACCTTTGGATCGACCGCCGACGCCTCAGATACACGCTGTGCCAGGCTAAAGTAGCTCATGCGGCTCCCGGTAGCAGCGACGCCCTGCCTGGGTAGGCATACGCAACCCGCGTCCCTGGGACATCCTGAGCGGGCTGGCCTCGCAGGAGAAGCCCATAGGTCACGCTACCTTCCCAAAGTAGTCCCAGGTCTGGGCCAACCCCTGTCTCAAGTCCACTTGAGCTCGCCAGCCGAGCTGCCGCTCGATCTTGCTGGTATCCAGGTAGGAGTGGCGAGCATCGCCGGGACGGCGGGGACCTCGCCGGGGTTCTACGTCCTGGCCTGCGACCTCCAGCAGCACCCGGAACAGGGCGTTGATGCTGGTGCCCAGCCCGGTGCCCACGTTGAAGGACTGCCCCACGCCCTGCTCGAGGGCCATGAGGTTCGCCCGGGCACAGTCGCCGACATATACAAAGTCGCGGGTTTGTTCACCATCCCAGTGGATCTCGGGTGCTACCCCGTCCAACAGGTTCTGGCAGAAGATGGCGATCACCCCTGCCTCGCCAAAGGGGTCCTGGCGGGGACCATATACGTTGGCATAGCGCAGGCTGGTCCACGACAGGCCATGTTCGAGGCCATAGAGGCGGACGTAGCGCTCGCCCGTATGCTTGCTCAGGGCATAGGGCGACACGGGGTTGGAGGGATGCTCCTCATCTATGGGCAGGTACTGGGGATCGCCGTACATCGCCCCCCCAGAAGAGATATAGATGAACCGGGACACCCCGGCCCGGCAGGCCGCCTCCAACAGGTTGAGGGTGCCCAGGATGTTCTGCGTGGCATCAAAAGCCGGCTCGCGCACCGACAGGGAAACGCTGGGGTTCGCCGCGTGATGGTTTACCACATCCGGTCGTTCTGCATCCAGGAGGTCGACCAGGGCAGGATCGGTGATATCCATCTCGATCAAGCGCGCGTCTTTGTGGACGTTCCCAGCCTGGCCCGTGCTGAGATTGTCTACGACCAGCACCTCGTGGCCCGCAGCCACGTAGGCATCTACGATGTGGGAGCCGATGAAGCCGGCTCCTCCAGTGACCATGATTCTCAAAGGCATTCCAATCTACTCTCCAGTTTGGTCTGCGGCTATTGTAGCACGCCTGAGGCAAAGGCTCAAGTTTGAGCGGTACAAGTTGGTTGGCGCTAAGCGCCTCACAGGCAGACGCCCTGGCCGAAATGCGCATGCCCGGGCTCCCCGGGCACATGATTATTGTGAACTCGTGCAAATTGGGACTTGACACAGAACGAATGTTCGTGTATAATAGGACTCGAACAGATGAGCTAATCTGTTCCACTTTGGAAAGGAGGGTATATCGTGACAAGGGAACTCTCGGAACGCCAGCAAAAGATCCTGGAGTATATCCAGGCATTCATCGCCGAGAAGAGCTTCCCGCCGACCATCCGCGAAATCGGGGAAGAGGTCGGGATCTCGTCTACCTCCGTGGTCAAGTATAACCTGGATGCGTTAGAGCGCAAAGGCCTGATCGAGCGTGCGTCCGACATCTCGCGCGGGATCCGCCTGGTAGGGGAACTCGTGGAGCGGGCGGTGGACGTAGTGCGGATACCGCTCCTGGGGCGGATCGCCGCCGGCCAACCGATCCCCGTGCCGCAGTCGGATTTTGCCACCTTTGGCCCTGACGAGAGCATTGAGCTGACCCGTGACATCGTGGGTGAGGAAAAGGACGTCTATGCCCTGGAAGTCCGCGGTGACTCGATGATCGATGCCTTGATCAACGACGGGGACATCGTGCTCATGCGGCACCAGGAGCGGGTGGAGAACGGTGAACTCGCGGCCGTCTGGCTGAAAGACGAGGAGGAGACCACCCTCAAGCGCTTCTACCTGGAAGGCAAACAGGTTCGGCTCCAACCCGCGAATCCGACCATGCAGGCCATGTACTATCCGGCCCGGAACGTCCGCGTCATGGGTAAGGTCCTGTGTGTCATCCGCCAGATGAACTGATGCCGGCATAGCCCAGGTGATAGCTGGGCCGGATCGATCGTAATTCGGATTGACAAGCCCCATAATCTGCCACCGGGAGCACCGGTAGCGGTTGCCCGACTCTGGTCGCGGTACCGTGGCCGGTGTTCCTGCTTGCCAGCAGGTCCTGCGGCCGCTACTCTGCTGGGTCTGAGATCCTTGGTGAGTCAGGTCTATGGTCATGAGACAGAACTAGTGTCTGGCACAGAGTGATACTCTGCTTCATTCAGCGTATATATAGGTAGAGCGCTCTGCGTACCGGGCCTTGGGCGTTGCACTGGAGGGAGCCTATGACAAACCGTCTGTTCATTACGGGAGGCGCCTCACGGGCTGCCGAATCCGAGGAAGATACGTTTGCCCAGCTCTACCAGGAGCACCTCTATGCTGTGTTCAACTACTGCCTGTACCGGGTGGGCGACGCCGCGGTGGCGGAGGATCTGACGGCTGACATCTTTGAACGCG
>JAMJFU010000260.1 GCA_023544525.1 Anaerolineae bacterium
GGAGGCCTATGAGTGGGTCGTCGAGGCTGTGGACAATGCGAACACCTTTGATACCGTGGACGCGCTGATAGGCGACACGGTAACTGAAGGCTTCAGCGGCCTCCCCACTGAGGGCGTCACGTACACCAGCAGCAATGAGGACGTCTTTACGGTCGTAGATGGTGAGGCTATCGTGAACCGTCCTAACAAGAAGGCGGCTACGGTGACACTGACGGTCAGAGTCGTCAGCGACGAGATTGCCGGCGACGGCTACAACTATGCCAATGTCGATGTCACCCGCACCTTTACGTTCACCGTACCTGCCAAGGGCAACTAGGCAAAAACCTGACTCACCCCTAACCGAAGCTGGCGTAGAGCAGAAAAAAGGAGGCTGAACATCATCCTCCCAGGGTAGGGAACCGATCTACAGCGCGGTGGCGGTATCGTCCACCGCCACCGCGCTCATGGTACCTGTCGCCATATGGCGTCCACCCCGATGTTGTGGTACACTTCTCAACGTAGAGATCCTTCGCCACCGTTCGCCGACAGGACTTCCGCCACCTCTAGCATCAAGGAGGGAAAACTTATGGACAAGAAACTTCTCGTCGTCGGGGCACACTCGGCCGACTTTGTCTGGCGCGCCGGCGGAACGATTGCGCTCGTCACCTCGCAAGGGGGCAGTGCGACGGTGCTCGCGCTGTCCTACGGCGAGCGTGGCGAATCGGGTGCCCTGTGGAAAGAGCCGGGCCAGACGGTGGATAACGTCAAGCGCATTCGCCATGAGCAGGCCAGCGAGGCAGCGGCGATCCTTGGGGCTACGTTCAGCTGCCTGGATCTGGGCGACTATCCCTTGGTCATGACCGACGCCGCGCTGGGAGGGCTGGTGGAACGCTTTCGAGATCTGCAGCCAGACATCGTGATCACCCACACACCCAAGGATCCATTCAACCCCGATCATCCTGTTGCCTGCCAGGTCGTGCAGAAGGCGCGCCTGCTGGCTTCCGGGGCAGGCGTGGCCAGCGCCTTCCAGCGCATCAAGCCTCCCGATCTCTACTTCTTTGAGCCACACCAGCCAGAGTTGTGTGATTTCGAGCCCAACACCTTTGTCGATATTACACCCGTCATGGGGCAGAAACGACAGGCGATGGCCGTGATGACAGCGCAGGGTTACCTGCAAAGCTACTATGCGGAGTTGGCCTCCCGGCGCGGCAACCATGCCCGCCGCATCTCCGGAATGGAGGAGGTCAAGTTTGCCGAGGCGCTGCAGCGCACACTGCCCCTGGTGGTGAAGAGCCTATGATCCAAGACGAACTCGACCGTTTGCGTGAGTTGGGCGTAGCCACCATCTACGAGGCCTCGGGGCGGCAGGGATTGATAGATATGCCCCTCATCCAGCTCCTGCCTGGCAGCCGCGTGGCGGGTCCCGCCCGGACCGTCCTGTGCGGGCAGGATGACAACCTGATGGTGCATGCCGTGATCGAACAGATCCAGCCAGGCGAAGTCCTGGTGCTGACCATGCCGGAACCGGCTCCCGTAGCCCTCATCGGCGAACTGCTGGTCACCCAGGTCATCGTACGTGGGGCAGCCGGGATCCTGGTGGATGCCGCCGTCCGGGATGCCGAAGAATTGGCGGAACTCGGTCTGCCCATTTGGACCCGCTTCATCCGGGTGAAGGGTGCGAGCAAGACAAGTCTCGGTGAGCTGAATGGGGTGGTGCCGGTGGGCGGCACAAAGGTCTCGCCCGGCGATATTCTCGTATTGGACGCCGACGGCGCGGTATGCGTCAGGCGCGATAGTGTGACAGAAGTGCTGCAGGCTTCGGAGGCCCGCCTGGCGAAGGAAGCGCAATTGCGTGAGCTACTGCTCGCCGGCAAATTGTCCTATGACCTGCACGGGCTGCGGGAGGCTGTAGAACAGAAGCGGAGGGAACCGTGAATCCTGAACCCATCTTTGACCTGGCCCACCTGGCCCACGTGGAGTTGCTGACGCCCAAACTTGAGGAGAGCACACGCTTTTTCGTCGATGTGCTGGGCATGAGCGAAAGTGATCGCGCAGGTGACTCTGTGTACCTGCGCGGGTGGGACGATTACGAACATCACTCGCTGCAATTGACCGCCTCCCCCCAGCCAGGCCTGGGACACTATGCCTTCCGCGCTTCCAGCGCCCAAGCCCTGCAGCGAAGGGTAGCTGCCCTGGAGGAAGCTGGCTACGGCAAGGGCTGGAAGAAAGACAACATCGGGCACGGGCCAGCCTACTGCTTCACCGACCCCGATGGCCACAATCTGGAAATCTATTACGAGACCGAGTGGTACAAACCGCCGGAGCACCTGCGCCCTGCCCTGAAGAACCAGGCCTCCCGCTACCCAGACCACGGCATCGGTTTGCGCCGCATCGACCACATCAACCTGCTCGCGTCCGACGTGCGGGCTACACGGATCTTTATGCAAGAGCTTCTCGGCATGCGATTGACCGAGCAGATTATCTTTGACGACGGGTCCGAAAAAGCCTCCTGGCTGACCGCTACGAACAAATCGTACGACGTGGCCATCGCCGAGGACTGGACCGGGACGAGAGGGCGCCTGCATCACATCACCTATGCAGTCGACAGCCGGGAGGCGATACTGCGCGCCGCCGATATCTGCCTGGAACATAACGTGTTCATGGAAACCGGCCCGCACAAACATGCCATTCAACAGACGTTTTTCCTCTATGTATACGAGCCCGGTGGCAACCGGTTCGAGATCGCGAACGCTGGTGCGCGCCTGATCTTGGCCCCTGACTGGAAACCGATCATCTGGAGCGAGGCGGAACGCAAAAAGGGCCAGGCCTGGGGTCTGCCGACCATTCCATCCTTCCATGAACATGGCACACCGCCCGTGGAGGCAGCCGATGCCACACCTGACGCTTGAGTACACCGCTAACCTCGACTTTGAAGCCCAGCCGCTCCTGGCGCGCATGCACTCCGAGCTGGTGGCCACAGGTGCCATCAACCTGAAAGGGCTCAAGAGCCGTGCCGTCCAGCACGGCGAATACCGGATCGCCGACGGCAATCCGGCCTATGCCTTTGTCCATGTCAACCTCTTGATCCGCGAGGGTCGCTCAGTCGAGGTGCAGAAGGATATCGCCCAGCGGGTGATGGCAGTGCTCAAGGAGACGTTCGGTGACCGCTTCGAGGACAGCTATCTGTCCCTCTCAGTAGACATCCAGGAAATGCGCGCAGGGGTTGCGTTGACCGCTCACAATATCCCTGAGGTAGGCGAACAGCCAACAGGCTCTTCCACGTCCGTTTGAGATGGCCGGGGTTCTCGCCAACCTATACCCGTACCACCTGCGCCGAGATAACGTCAGCCGCTTCCATCATCGCTTCGGCGACGACAGGCACACGCTCGTGTGTCATGCGGCTCACGGGACCGGGCATGCCGATCGCGGCAACCACATTGAGGTCAATATCCCGGATCGGTACGGCGATAGCTCGGATGCCCGCCGACAGCTCTTCGTCGTCCACAGCATAGCCCCGCTGCCGGATGGCCTCCAGCTCCTCTTGTAGCCGGGCTGGCGAGGTGATGGTCTTATCGGTGCACGCTTCCAAAGGGCCGCTGAGCACGGGCTCGACTATGTCTGCGGGGAGAAACGCCAGCAGCGCCTTACCGGTGGCCGTGCAGTGAGCCGGAAGGTGACCCCCAACCCGTGAGATAATCGTCAGTGCTTGGTCGCTGAGGACGACCTCGATATACAGCACCTGGCCCTGGTCAAAGATGCCCAGGTCGCAAGATTCCTGAAAGCGTTCGACGAGTTGCTGCATGTAGGGGAAGGCAGCACGCCGGAAGTCGAGACCGCGAAGCGCCCCCAGGCCCAGCTCCACAACCCGAAGTCCCAGCTGAAACCGCTCCCCGTCCGGCGTCCTTTCGAGAAAGCCGCCACTGAGCAGGGTCATCATGATACGGTGGGCCGTCGCCTTGTGCAGACCCGTGGCCTGGGCGATCTCGGACACGCCTCGATCAGGGTGTTCCCCGTCGAAAGAGGATAGGATGCGCATGGCCCGTTCCACGGCGCGCACGTTGTAGGTCTCTGGATCTCTTTCCACGCGCGAACCAACTTTCCGCTTATTTCCTCGCCAGGGGTGGATGCTACTGGCAGACTCTTTTCCTGCTGGCCCGAATCGTTCTAGCTGACGGCAGAGGGGATTGCCGCCATCAACCGCTGGCATAGCTCCGTGCCCGCGACGCCATCCATGGTCCAGTAGTCAGCGTCCACATACCTGCAGACCTCTTCGCTGAGCTGGCCGCCGCCAATGATGATCGGCCCCTCATAGCCCTGGTCCCGTAGCAGGGCGACGGTCTCGCGCATGGCGTCGTAGGCGCTGGTCAAGAGCCCGGAGAGGCCCACAATGTGAGGCTGTAGCCGGGCAGCGTGCTGGGCAAAGGTGACGGGTGACACGTCCACGCCGAGATCGTGGACGGCAAAGTGATGGCAGCTCAGGAGCATATTGACGATGTTCTTGCCCAAGTCGTGAATGTCGCCCTCCACCGTTCCCAAGAGGATACGGCCCGAGGCCTGGCCTGAGACCTGACGCCTGACCGAGGGGCGCACCAAGTCCATCACCTGGCTAAAGATCTCGCCCGCCATGATCAGGCCAGCAAGGTAGTATTCAGCCCGTTCGTAACGCAGACCTACCTGCCGCATCCCCTCCTGGCAAGCTTCGATGATCCGCAGAGGGTCGTCGCCGGCAGCCATTCGCTGGCGGACCAGGGCCAGAGCCCTTTCCTCCTGTAGATCGCTGACAGCAGCGATCAGTGTTGCGTTTGTGTCCGGGTTGCCCATGTCGTGTCCGACTCCTAATCCGGGACGCCTATGGTGGCCGTAAAGTGCAGGTGGTCGCTGGAACAGATGAACCACCCCCAGCTCACGGGCCGGCCATCAAAGTCATAGAAAGTGTGTTCCAGTTGGAAGGCAGGCACCCCTGCCTCCGACTGAAGCAGGGCGGCTTCCTCCTCAGTCAGTGCAGTCGCCTCGACCGTGAGGTCAGCCCACTTCAGATCCGACCCGACGCCCCCATTGAAGAGCCCGCGCAGGGCCGTGACCTCCATCTCGGCTTCGATGAGAGGTCGCGTGGGATCATAGATCACATACTCGCGATGCAAGAGCACGGGCTTTTCGCTGTGCAGGATCAGGCGTCGAATGAAGACGAGCCGAGCCCCGACCTCAACGGCCAGCTTGCGGGCCGCCCTGCCTGTGGCCGAGGTAATGTGTGCCTCCAGAAGCTTGACCGCAGATTCCTCTTCGTGGAAAAGCTGCTGCAGTTGGCCCAGGTCAAAGGTGGCCGTGCCCAGCTCTAGCGGCTTGACAAAGGTGCCCCGCCCTTGCTCGGCGATCACCACGCCCTGGTCCACCAGGATGTTGATCACGCGCCGCACGGTCATGGGACTGACCCCATAGTGCGCGCACAACTGGGATTCAGAAGGCAGGCGATCGCCCGGACGAAAGATCCCGGTCGCTATCTGTCCCAGCAGAATGCGCACCAACTGGGCGTAGGCTGGTTCGTATGAACTGCGATCGATGGTAGCAACAGCTTCCCGGTCCAAGGTGTACTCCAGAAGAACAAACCCCACTTCTATATACAAGTGTATAACATTCCTGCCCGAAAGTCAAGCTGAGGCTCGACCTGAGGCCTCGACGCTTCGAGGCCTCGACAGCAATTCTGATTTTGAGGGAGTCGAGAGTTTGAGAGGCGAACCGACGCATGAT
>JAMJFU010000261.1 GCA_023544525.1 Anaerolineae bacterium
TCGCCCGGTCAGGGCCAGGGCTCCCTGGCAATGGCTATGGCCCGGCAAAAAAAGAGGACGCTCCGCAGGGCGCCCTCCTGGCCATGCCTGTCTGCGCGTCGCTGTTCATCCCGGTCTATGGGGTGGGACCAGCAGCCCAGGAAGGCACGACTTCGATGCCGCGACCCTCGACCACTTCGCCCACGCGCCACACCGGCTGGCCCGCCCTCCGGCAGAGCTGAACCAGGCGCTCAGCTTCGGCCGGCGGCAGAGCAACCAGCAGGCCCCCGCTCGTCTCCGGTGTCCAGAGGAGCATCTGCATCTCCTCGTCCAGGCCGTTGAACTCGACATGCTGCTCATAGGTCCGTTGGTTGTTGCACGAACCGCCAGGGAAGAGCCACAGATCGGCATAATCCTTGGCCCCGGGCAGGAAGGGCAGGCTGTCCAGGAAGAACCGGAAGCGTACGCTGCTCGGAGCTGCCATCTCGTAGGCATGGCCGAGCAGGGCAAAGCCGGTCACGTCTGTGACAGCGTGAAAATCTACCCTCTGGATCAGGTCCGCTGCGCGGGCATTGAGCTGGAGCATGGACTGGATCGCCGCCTGCAGGTGGGCCGGGTCGGCCTGATCCCCTTTGGCCGCAGTGGTGATGATGCCCACTCCCAGCGGCTTGGTCAGCAACAGCTGGTCCCCGGGCCGCGCGCCTGCTTTCTTTGCCACGCGGTCGGGATGGACCATACCCATCACGGCCAGGCCGAACTTGGGCTCGTCGTCGTCGATCGTATGCCCACCGGCGATGATGCCGCCTGCCTCGGCCACCTTTTCGGCCGCCCCGCGAAGGATCTCACCCAGCACCTCCCCTGGCAGCTTGGGCGGAAAGGCAGCGATGCTCAATGCCAGGAGCACCTGCCCACCCATAGCGTACACGTCGCTCATGGCATTGGCAGCAGCCACAGCGCCGTAGGTATAGGGATCGTCGACCACCGGCGTGAAAAAGTCGGTGGTGAAGATCAGGGCCTTGTCCTCCGCCACCTGGTAGACGGCAGCGTCATCGGGCGAGCCCAGGCCCACCAGCAGGCTGGGGTAATCCTCTTCCCAGAACGTCTCTTTTAGCGGGCGCAGAACCTGCGCCAGGTCATCAGGTGACCGCTTGGCCGCTCAGCCGGCAGCCGTGGTCAGCGCGGTTAGCCTGATATCCTTCCAATCTGTGGTCATCTACCTTCCCTCGCGCGATCCCTGCCTCCCACCACACAACTGGGAGGGGCGGGGTCGCCTTTTCGTGTTCTAGATCGCATAGATGCCGTTGGCCGGCACCTTCTTTTCGGCAAGCGTGGCAGCCACCTGGTGCTCATCTCCCCGGTCGAACCGCAGGGCCATGCCGCAGTCGGAGCTGAGCTGGCGGGGGGTGGGGATCATCTTGATCTGGATGCCAGCCCCGGCCAGGACCTTTTCCGCGCGGATGGCGTGTGCAGTCGAGTGGAACAGGACAACACTGTGCTCGGCCATCTCAGAGGTTAATCACCTTCCCCGCGCCCAACATCGTCTCCGCAATGTCGTACATGTTCGAGACGTGGCCTGCGGCGATCTCTCCGGTCAACTCGAAGTAATTCAAGCAGGTGCCACACGCCAGGATCTCGATCCCCTCTGCCTCCAGGGCACAAAGGTCGCCGAGCACTGGCGAACCCTTGCAGGTGAGCTTGACACCGGTATTGAGAAAGATGATGCTCTGAGGCAAGGGCTCAACCTCCCCGAGGGTGTGAAAGAACCCCCGGATCAGGATGTTGCCCAGCTCCGGCTCACCGCGGCCCATGACGTCCGAGGAGACAACCAGGACGAGAGGACCAGTGCTGGCCTCAGCCTTGCCCACAGCCAACGGCTCAGGCTGGAGGACACCTGCCCCATGGATCATCTCGATGCGGTATTGATCTCCTTCGGTCAGGACGCTGACCTCCCAGCCCGCCTTGCGCGCCATGCGCGACACGTTGCTCATGGATGTCTCGCTGTCAACCAACGTGACGACCTGATCCGCGCCCTGCATGGCATTGCGCGTCAGGATCACTGGCTGAGGACAGGCCAGTTCCCGTGCATCGACCGTTTCGGACACCGTTTGCACCTCCCCTGCTAGGATCTAGGGCTGCTGGTGCCCAATGATACCCAGATTACTTAACCAAGTCAACTTGTGTATATAACATTCAGGAATAAAAAAAGGCCCTCTCGGGCCTGTCGTGCTGTCGAGTAGGGCGGGTGGGATTCGAACCCACACGGGGTATTCCCCCAGCGGATTTTAAGTCCGCAGCGTCTGCCGTTCCGCCACCGCCCCTGAATGAGAACAAAGGCTGATAGCGACACGCTCATGCGACACGCTACCAGCCCTTACTCCAGAGGCGACGACGGGATTTGAACCCGTGATGGCGGTTTTGCAGACCGCTGCCTTTCCACTTGGCTACGTCGCCGTTTGAACACAGAGCGGGCGATGGGATTCGAACCCACGACCCTCTCCTTGGCAAGGAGATGCTCTACCACTGAGCCACGCCCGCATGTTTGCTGCAATGTTCGATTCGAGTGCCGCAGCCCAGGATTGAACTGGGGACCCCTTGATTTTCAGTCAAGTGCTCTACCAGCTGAGCTACCGCGGCGAATGCATTCAGCATTTTAGCGCAACTCGGACGCGTTGTCAAGCCGCACGCGACGCTATGCCTGAGCCATGGCCCGGCCTCGCAACCAGGCCAAATAGCGCGGGATCACCTCCGTGTAGAGCCAGTAGCCCGCCTTGCTCACGGGGAAATCCCAGGCACCCAGGCCTCCGGCCAATTCGCCCCCCAGCCCCAGCTTGAAGCGGACTACGCCCCACATGGGGTCCGACTCGTCCAGGTCATCTGGCGCGCCCCATAGATCATAGAGCTTGCAGCCAGCCGCCTGCGCACTGCGGATGGCCTCCCATTGCAGGAGGTTGTTGGGCATCAGGTTGCGGTGCCGGTCGGAGGAGGCCCCATAGATGTACCACGCCGCCGGCCCAAAGGTAAAGATCATCAGGCCGGCCACGACATCACCCTCCACCTCGGCCAGGAGCAGCCGGGCCTGCCCCGCATCCAGGAAGGTCCGCCACACATCGTGGTAGTACCCGGCTGGCCGGATCGGAAAGCCGTCGCGCTGGGCCGTCTCCTCGTAGAGGTCGTAGAATAGCGCCAGATCGGACTTTGTCCCGGCCCGTACCTCGACGCCGTGACGCGCCGCCAGCCGGACGTTGTAGCGTGTCTTCTGTTTCATGTGCGCCAGCAGGTCATCCTCGGAGCGATCCAGGTCGAGGAGGACCGTGTTTCGGAACTGGATCTGCTCCCCGGAAAAGCGCCAGCCGCGCTCCGCGAGCAGCTCCCTGGTGCCAGGCGCGCACACAGGCCGTGGCGAGAAACTGGGCGTCCGGTCAGGATAGTAGACATCGGGGTCGATCTTGATGGAAACGGCCCTCCATTGGCGGGCCAGGCCCTCCAGGTCGGCGAGCACCTGGCTGGCCCTGGCCGTATCGGTCCAATCGACGACCGGTCCCTTGGGTACGTACAGGACGGAAGCCGGCAGCAGCGGGAGCTTGCGGCGCAGGACCAGGGCCGCGGCCACCGCCTGGTCCTCCTCCTTGAAGAGAAGGCGGGTGGCGCTCCAGCCATGCCTGGATTTGAAGGCGCCCCAGGCCCAACTCTGCAGCACGTGGGGATTGGGAAGTGCCAGTAAGGAACGATCCCATGTGGCCTGGTCATCAATGCGTAGGACCTGCATCAGGCGCGCTGCCTCTGGCTGTACAGGCCCGCTGCAATTTTGTAGAGCTGGTAGCGGACCGGGGCATAGACCAGGTCCCAGGCACCCATGCTGCGTTCCAGGCGCCCGCCAAATCCTCGCTTGAAGCGATAGACACCCCACAGCCCGTCGCTGCGCTGAGTGAACTCGTCCTCCAAGGCATCTTGGTCCCGGTCGGGCACACCCCACAGATCATAAGTACGGCAGCCCTGCTCTTTGGACCAGAGCATCGACTCCCACTGCAGGAGGTAGGTGGGCATCAGGTTCCGCAGCTCATCCGATGAGGCGCCGTACATATAGCAGGCCACGTCCCCAAAAGCTACAACCACCAGTGCTGCCAGAAGCAGCCCCTCGTGCTCGGCCAGGAGAAAGCACCCCTGGCCCGCAGGCACGAACAGCCGGTAGACCGCCTCGTAATAGGCGCGGCTGTGGATGCCGAACTCGTCGCGCTCGGCCGTCGTCTCCATGAGCTCGTAGAAGGCTGGCAGGTCGGCTTCGCTGGCCGGTCGAACCGTCACTCCGCGCCGCGCCGCCAGGCGTATGTTGTATCTGGTCTTCTGCTTCATGTTCGCCAGCAGGGTTTCGGGGTCATCGTCGAGGTCCACGACGATGGTACGGCGAGGTTGCACCGTCTGCGGACTGGGTTCGAAGCCCAGGACCTGCAAGCGCTCTGACAGGGATGGATCGTCGGCCCGGTTCGGCTCGATCTTGAGGCAGATGGCCCGCTGTCTGCGCGCCAGGGGCCGGATGGCACCCAAGAGGGCCGGCAGGGCGCCGGAATGGAGGTCTACGGCCGGCCCTTTGGGCACGTAAGCCAGGCTGCCCAGCCCGGCTGGCAGGGGCCGGTACAGGACCTGGCACGGCGCTGAATCCACGGCAAGGCGCTGCACGCGCCAGCCGAAGCGGTCCTTCAGCGCTCCCCAGGCCCAGCTCTGCAAAACGTGACCGGTGGGTGCAGCGGCTATCAAGGCATCCCATGCGGCTTGGTCTGCGGGTCGATCAAAGACTCGTACAGTGGGCGTCATGGCTGGGATTATAACATGGCTGAAGGGTGATGTAAAGATAAGAACTGCCCGTCATTGGCCACTGATGCAGCGGACCTCGTTGCTGGCACTGGCAGAGGAAGAATGGCACGTTCGAGGCTCGCAGGAGCGCTTTTTCAGGGAATGTGAACTTTGGTACTTGCCTTTTCGTTGGAGTTATGGCATAATGGCCTTCGTCCAGTAACCTGCCAAGGAGGGGTGTGACATTGCTGTCAGACTATAATTTCATTGGCATCTTTGTTGTCGTGGCGCTGATTTTCCCCTTTATCGCGCTGGGACTAGCCTACCTGCTACGTCCCAAGAAGCCGAACCCCGTCAAGACGGAAACGTACGAGTGCGGCCTCGAGACCATTGGCGAAACCTGGGTGCGGTTCCGTGCCCAATACTACATCTATGCCCTGGTCTTTGTCGTTTTCGACATCGAGGCCGCTTTTCTTTTCCCCTGGGCAGTGGCCTACGACCAGGTCGGTCTTTGGGCACTGGCCGAGGCTTTCCTCTTCCTGGGCATCCTGACGGTCGGCCTCGTCTACGCCTGGCGCAAGGGCGCACTACGCTGGCAATGACCACTGTCGGGTAGCCGATACCCTCACCTGACACCGGCATGGGCATCGCGCCGTCTGCGGCTGTAGACCGGATGTTGGCCGGTGCAGGTCAGGTATTAGAGACTGGGAGATGCATATGGACTTTCTGAACTTCTGGGTCGAGTTGGGAGACTGGATTGCGGGTCTGCTCTCGGGCTGGGGCGTGCCCCAATGGGGCGTGGACCTGATTGCCGACATCGTCGGGGTCGTGATCCTGTTGGTCGTGGGCGTCGCGGCCGTCCTGATCTTTACCCCCATGGAACGCAAGGTGATTGCCCGCATGCAGGACCGTCCAGGCCCCAATCGCACGTGGG
>JAMJFU010000262.1 GCA_023544525.1 Anaerolineae bacterium
CGCCGTGATAGTCCAGTTCCAGGTAACGGCCCGCGCCGTAGGTCTCCGACCCACTTGTGGCATCGGCAAACGGTACAAAGGCACCCCCATCATGCGAGGCATAGACCGTCAGCTCCGCCGGCTGCCCGTCGACCTCGAACTGAAACGTGCCGTACTTGACATAGTCCTGCAGGTCGCCCGTGCTGGTCTGCATCTGGACGTGTACGTGCTCCGCGAACGGCTCGACCTCGGCGTCGAAGCGGAGCGCCGGGTTCTCCGGGTAATACTTCAGGCCTTTGAAACCCCGCTTCTGCTCCTTCGACAGCGGCGAATGCTCGTCTGACTTGAAGAACTTGTCCTTCTGTTTCCGAGAACTTTCCAAATCGGTCATGTCATCCTCCATATCGGATTCTCTTCATGCCCTCCAGACGCCACGACTCGCCCGTTTCTTACCCCTCAAATCAGACGTCCTTCAACTGACAGCCGATGATCAGGCTGTTTCGTCCTGTGCCCAATAGCCCTCCAAGCTCACTCCCAGTCCTTGAGCCAGGCGGTTGACAAAGTTGAAATAAGCCGTGACCTGAGCCACATCCAGGATGGCCCGATCTCTCAGACCGGCCTCACGCAGCGCCTCCACGTCGGCCGGTGTGACCCGGCCCGGCGTGCGTGTCAGCTTTACCGCATAGTCCACGATCGCCCGGTCCACCGCCTTCAGGGTCGCCCGGGTATAGTCCGCCTTCAACTGCAAGACCAGCGATTCGTCCTTGATCAGCCGACGGAGAGCCTCTCCGTGGTGGGTCATTCAGTAGTGGCAGCCGTTGGCGGCCGAGACGACCGTGCCGATCATCTCCCGCTGGTAGCGCTTGAGTGGCGAGCGGCCAAAAAGCAGCGTCTCGTACAGCGCACGATGGTCCAGCATGGACTGGGGGTGCAGGCTGTGCACCTTCATGATGTGGGCGGCCCGGCCGGTAGCCGAGTCAGCACAGGCCGCATAGGCAGCGGCCAGCACCTCGTCGGCGCCGGCTTCATCGATCACCTCGATCCAGGCCGGCGGCAGCACTCCTCCCTCACCTGTCGCTGTCGAGGTCATGGCTCAATCCTTCCCTTCGGTTTGCCATGCTGCGCACAGCCGACGTGCCACACGTGTCCTTCCTCGGCCAGCACCTGCTCCGCTTCGACCGGTCCCCAGCTTCCGGATTCGTAGAAGGCCAGCGCCGGCGCGTCCGGCTTTGCCCAGTCGGCCAGGACCGGATCGACGACGCGCCAGGCCAGCTCGATCTCATCCGCCCGGGCAAAGAGAGAGGCGTCGCCCTGCATGGCATCGAGCAGCAGGCGCTCGTAGGCCTCAGGCAAGGCCGTCGCCCCGAAATCCTCGGCGTAGTGGAACTCCATGTCGACCGGCCGGGTTCGCATGCCGGCGCCGGGCTCCTTCGCCTCGAAACGCAAGTGCATCCCCTCGTCTGGCTGGAGGCACAGAGAGAGCACATTGGGCGTGATCTGTGAATCCGGCGACGACGGAAAGAGCAGGTGCGGCACGCGCTTGAACTGGATGGCAATCTCGGTCGTCTTGGCCGCCAGGTTCTTGCCAGAGCGGAGGTAGAAGGGCACCCCTTGCCAGCGCCAGTTGTCCACAAACAGGCGGAGGAGGGCATAGGTCGGCGTTTGTGAGCCAGAGCCCACGCCATCTTCCGCCCGGTACCCTTCATACTGGCCGCGGACGCTCTGCGTGCACTTGCGCACTGCCCGGAGCACCTTGACCTTCTCATCGCGCAGGGCCTCGGCTTCAAAGAGCGCCGGAGGTTCCATCGCCGTCAGTGTGAGTAGTTGCAGCAGGTGATTCTGAAACATGTCGCGCAGCACACCGGCCCGGTCATAGTACCCGGCGCGATGGCCGACACCCACCTCTTCTGCCACGGTGATCTGCACGTGATCGACATAGTTCCGGTTCCAGAGTGGCTCAAAGATGGCATTGGCAAAGCGGAAAGCCAGGATGTTCTGAACCGTTTCCTTGCCCAGGTAATGGTCGATACGGTAGACCTGGCTTTCGTCAAAGACGGCGTGAACCTCCTCGTTCAGGCGCTGTGCGCTCTCCAGGTCGTGCCCGAAGGGCTTTTCGATGACGATGTGGGTCCAGCCTGGGCTGCGGTTCAACCCGGCCTGCCCCAGTTGCTCGACGATGATGGGATAGAGCGTAGGTGGTGTAGCCAGGTAGAAGAGGCGGTTGCCTTCTGTGCCTGCATCAGCGTCGAACCGGGCCAGCCGCTCTGCCAGTCGCTGGTACGTTCCAGGATCCCCATAGTCGCCCTCCAGGTACGCGATACGGTTCTCGAACGTGTTCCACTGGGCACAGATGCCCGGCTCGGCCCGGGAGTAATCTTGCACACCGGTAAAGAGCTGGGTACGAAACGCCTCGTCCGGCAGCGGGCTGCGCGCGACGCCCAGCACCCGGGAGGCGGTTGGCAGAAGGCCTTCGCACCCCAGGGTGTGGAGCGCGGGCACCAGTTTGCGGCGCGTCAGGTCACCCGACGCGCCAAAGATCACGATCGTGGCCGGCTGTAGTTTATCATACATTGCTTGACTGTCCTTCCGTTTCTGGCGACTTGCTGTTTCCAGGATAGACCCAGTCCTGCCGCCGGCTCATCAGCGCCCGCAGGTCCATGCGAATCTCCTCTACCGTTGGCCGCCCCAGGTACCACCAACCGTTGTAGATCTTGTAGATGGTGCGGTCTCGATCCAGGATGAACGTATAGGGAATGTACACCTCACCATGGATCGGATCGGTAGTGTCTACCATTTCCAGTTCGTGAAGCAGGGTGCGATCCGCATCCACAAGAAACGGCCAGTCAGCCCCGAGTGCATTCCTCACCTCGTTGGTGGTCAACTCGTCGTCCACAGACACGGTGATCATCTTGCAGTAGTTCACCCGAAACTCGGGCTGAAGGTGAGCCACATAGTTCGTCAGTTGGCGGCGATCCTTGGGACAGTAGTAGCCCCGGCTGAAGATGAGAACACCGGGAAAGCCCCGCAGGAGCTGCGAGAGTTTGCGCAACTCGCCCGTATGGTCAGGTAGCTCGATGTTCGGAAACTTGGCGCCAACTTTTAGATCGGCGCGCATCGGATAGTCCATAGTTAGCCTCCTCCTTCATAAAACTCGAGAGACGCTGAATCGACCTACGATTCGCGCTTTACGGCGTGCCCGCCGAACTGGTTGCGCATCGCGGCCAGGAGTTTGGCCGCATAGCTCTCCTCCTGGCGACTCACGAAACGAGCCTGGAGGGCCAGGGTGATCACCGGGGCAGGCACGTCCAGATCCACTGCCTCGAACACCGTCCAGCGGCCTTCACCACTGTCAGCCACCCAGCCCTTGATGTCGCTCAATTCCGGATCATCGGCCAGGGCATCCGCGGTCAGGTCCAGCAGCCAGGAACGGACCACGCTGCCAAACCGCCAGATTTCGGCCACCTGGTGGAGGTCGAGGTTCAAGTCGCCCTTGGCGCGCATGATCTCAAAGCCTTCGGCGTAGGCCTGCATCAGGCCATATTCGATGCCATTGTGCACCATCTTGACAAAGTGACCGGCCCCACTGGGCCCCACGTGCCCCCAGCCCTGGTCTGGCGCCGGGGCCAGCGTCTCGAGGACCGGCCGTAACTGCTCGACGGCTTCCTCCTCACCTCCGACCATCATGCTGTAGCCCTCGGCGAGACCCCAGACGCCGCCGCTGGTGCCGACGTCCACAAAGTGCAGACCCTGGGCCGTCACCCTGGCTGCGCGGCGCATCGTGTCTTTATAGTTGCTGTTGCCACCATCGACGATGATGTCTCCGGGCGAGAGGAAGGCCGCCAGGTCCTCCACGGTCTGCTCGGTCGGATCGCCCGCCGGGACCATGACCCACACGGCCCGCGGCGGGGACAGCTTCTCTATCGCTTCTTCGAGCGAAAAGGCAGGCTCCAACCGTGCCTCTGCAGCCAGGGCGCGAGTCGCCTCCGGCGAGCGGTTGTAGCCGATGACCCGGTGGCCGCTGCGCAAAAGCCGCCGGGCCATGTTGCCCCCCATTTTGCCTAAACCAATGATTGCAATCTCCATTTTTTCATTCCTTTCCGTCATAGTAAGGTATAAACTGCGGATCGGTGATCACCACCGAGTTGGCACTACCGTAAGCATTGGATACGTGGGCGTCGGCCTGGTAGTCGTTCATCCACTCCTCGCCGTCGCGCAAGTACCGAAACTGATAGGCGCGTCCCAGCTCCAGATCCAGCGTGAGGCGCCAGTGCCCTTCGCCATCCCGCTGCAAGGGGTGGGAGGTGCGGTTCCAGCCATTGAAATCGCCGACCAGGTAGACGGCGTCCGCCCACGTACAGTTGGGCAAGATGAATGTCACCCGCGCTATTGACCTCCCATCCGTTTCGACAAAAGCCTTCTGGATCACTACGCGCACTCCTCGATCTTCACCCTGCGCTTGCGCGCAGCGCGGTTACGTTTTGCGCCACCGTCGCTCTGTCGTTGTAGATGCTCGACCCTGCGACCAGCACGCTGGCGCCGGCCGAGACGACCAGGGGCGCTGTCGCCTGGTCGATTCCGCCATCCACGGCGATAGGCAGGCCCAGTCCACGCTTGTCCAGCAGCTCGCGCAGGCGGCGGATCTTGTCCAATTGGCCCGACAGGAACGGCTGGCCGCCCCAACCCGGGTTGACGGTCATGATCTGGACCAGATCTACCAGCTCCAGCACCTCCTCGAGAACGGTCAGGGAGGTACCGGGGTTGATGCTCACCCCCGCCTCAATCCCGAGCTCGCGGATAGACTGTAGCACCCGATGCAGGTGCAGGCAGGCCTCCTGGTGCACGATGAGGCGGTCTGCTCCGGCCTCGGCAAAGGCAGACAGATGTCTCTCCGGGCTGACGATCATCAGATGCACGTCCAGCGGCACACGCACCAGACGGCGCAGGGCACGCACCACGCCAGGACCGAAGGTGATGTCAGGCACAAATCTGCCGTCCATCACGTCTATCTGGATAGCATCCACGGCGGCGGATTCGGCTTCCTGTGCCTGTTCGCCCAGGCGTGCGAAATCGGCCGATAGGATCGAAGCCTCAATCTGCGCCATGCTGCTCACGCTTTCTGGTGAGGTCTCTCATTCCTGCGCTTCCTGTTGCACACGCGAAGGTCTGGCGATCACGGGCTATGCCGCCTGTCGCGAGACAATCTGCTCGACGACCTGCAAAAGGTCTGCCGGATCGTCGACGATCTGTCCCCGCGGGAGCAAGCCCGCTTGACCCAGGCTCTCACGGGTGAAGGGTGTGCTCACGGCGACGACGTGCATCCCGGCAGCCAGGGCAGCCTTCACCCCGCTAGGTGAGTCTTCGATCACCAGGCATTCGCTCGCGGCGAGGCCCAACTCGTGAGCCACCAACTGATAGATCTCGGGGTCGGGCTTGCCACGCTCTACGTCGTCGCGAGTGGCGACAAAGTCAAAAGCGTCTCCGAGATCAAGGATTTGTAGCACGCGCTGGGCCTGTGGGCAGCGGGACATTGTGGCCAGCCCCACGCTGCACCCCGTTTCCCGAGCCGTCTGGAGCAGAGCCATGTTGTGCGGCCACTGATTGTCGCGCAAGACCTGTGGATTGGCCAGCAGCGCGTCGTAGTAGCGCATGCGCACCTGGACAAACGCCTGCCAGGGTGTGTCTACGCCGAACTCGGCCATGCGCGCCCGGGCTGCCT
>JAMJFU010000263.1 GCA_023544525.1 Anaerolineae bacterium
CTGAGACAGAAGTAATGCTACCTGCAGGCCTGGACATTGCTCGTGTGGATTCGCTGCCAGATGACCTGGCTGAGGAGTTGATCCCGGCTTCGGTCGAGGAGGGTTTCTCGCCAATGCGATGGCTCAGGGAGCAGTGGGATAGTGGCACCAATCGCTTCTCTGAACCTGGTGAGGCTCTCTACATCGCTCGGTTGGGCGGAAGGCTGGTTGGGGTCTGCGGCCTGAATCGTGACCCGTTCGCCCGGGATTCCGCGACTGGCCGCCTGCGCAGGCTGTACGTCCTGCCCGAGATGCGCGGCAGGGGGATCGGCCGCGTCCTGGTTCTGAAGGTGCTTGAGGACGCGCGGGGTCACTTTGATCGGGTGGACCTCAGAACCCTGGATGACCAGTCAGCCGAGTTCTTTGAGGCTCTGGGGTTTGCCCGCTTGGACGGAGTGGAAGGGGCGACTCACAGGATCTCCACCGCCTGGTCTGCCCCTGAGGAGCCATTGTCTGATACACGCCTCGTCCAGCGGTAGGGCGCTGGCCGATAGCACTGCGCGGAGTCCAGGCAAGGGTTAGCATTAGTGCGGTCATCGTGCCCATGCGGCCTCGGCCCCGGTGCAGTCGTTCCTCGATTGACGCAGCACGGTTCCGATAGTATAATACCCCACAGATTCTCATTGGCCTGAAGGGAGCCGATCGTGAGCAAAGGCGCAAGCCACGGTGCTACCGTTCTCACCGGCGGCGGAGAGATGGCAGGCCAGCTTCATAGAGAGTTGTGCCGATGGAAGAAGAAGCAACAAAGCGGTTTGAGGTGGTGATTAGGCAGGGGGCTCCGCACGGTGATCTGTACGAGCTGGAGCAGACGACCTACTATCAAGTCGTTGACCGGCTTTTGGGGCAGATCGTCATGGTGTTCGAATCCGAGATGGAGGCGAGCCTGAGCACGGACTCGGGACTGTGGGATGACTATCGTTTCGGCGGCGTATCTGATGTCACGATTGCCCCGGATGAGCGGTCAGTCACCGTCACCTACCTGGATGGCCGAGAAGACGTGCTGTCACTGCCAGGCGAAGTAGAGGGGCCGGAGCTCGATCCCAGCTCCACCGAGGACTGATTCGTTGGCCCGCCCCTCCGGCTGGGTCCACACCCCCGGCTCGAGGAGCTGGGGGTGGCAATCATATCTATCCAATATCGACCCGCGGAGCCTTGGCCTCTCCTCTCCACCTATGTCGCTGAGAAGGGCTTGGCGGCTTTGACATGGCCCTGGCATCGCGACGTCGCTGCTCAGGCAACGACGGAGAGGGTCTGACCAAAGGTCGAGCCCCAAGCTCCCCGGAGGTTGGAACCGTCCGGGGAGCTCGCGCCAGCCTGCGGCTGAGCAAGGGGAAGTGCCGCTCAGCGAGTTCTCCGCGCCAGCGTCAGGCCGGCTCCCATGGTGAGAAGCGCCGCCCCGCCTATGATCAGCACAAGTATTGTCCACGAAGGCATCGCTCCACCTGTCTCCGGCAGTGTTTCCGGCTCCTCGGAGGTTGCCTGCGCCTCAGGCTGTGCTTCCGCTGCGGGCCCTGTCAGTGCAGCGGAGGTCGTCTCGGGGCTCAGGACAAACCATACATCGCCCACACCCTGTCCTGTCACATCGCCAGGCCTGACATCGCGGATCCAGAAGTAGAGAGGGATACCGTTGTAGGCCACCTGTCGCCCGCCGTCGGTCCGTTCTATGACACTCAGCTCACCCTCAACGCCGGTGCCAGCCACAGGCGCGCCATCACCCACCAACAACGGTGGCCAGTTGACGGCACACTGGTCGTAGCAATTCGTGACGTTCTCTTCGTCCGTAGTAAAGAGGTAGAGGGTCATGCCCTGGTTCGTCAAGATCGTACCCAAATCGGGATGCTCGATCGCGGTGACTACTGGACTGTCGACCGTCATGGTCGAGATATCGGGATGCACCACGTACCACACGTCCCCCACATCCTGGCCTGTCGCATCGCCTGGATTGCTGTCCTGGATCCAATAGTAGAGCGGCATACCATTGTAGGCTACCTGTCGCCCGCCGTCAGTGCGTTCGATGGTGCCCAACTCTCCGGTCAGGCCCGGTCCAGCTACCGGATCCTGTCCTTCTTCCACCAACAGCGGTGGCCAGTTGACCGCGCACTGGTCATAGCAGTTGCTCACGTTTTCGCCGTCCCGCGTGAATAGATAGAGGGTCATGCCCTCACCATCGGTCAGGATCTGGCCCAAATCGGGATGGTCGGCCACCTGGACGGTGACACCCTGGGCACTGGCCAGGGGAGTGAGTGCCAGGAGCAAGAAAAGCCCCAGGCTCAGAGCGATTAGCTTTTGCTTGTGCAGCATTTTGAGTTCCTTCCTTTCGTGTTGAGGTTTGCTTCTACACCTGCCGCCAGTAGGCGCCTACTGAGCTGCTTACCTTACGTTACGGACGGGAGGCGATATCGGATCTCTTTTCGATGACCTATCTCACAAAAATTAGACGCTCGGTCAGGGTTGGTTCCGGGAGGTGTATGATGTTCTCTTGTCCAGGACGGGCATTACTGCTTGATCAGGGATTGCCCGGGCTTGGGTAGCCAAAGATCCGGTACCTGTGCTTGACCTCCCGGTGGGCGGGGAGGATGGCGCCTCAAGAGAGGATAGGACGCAGCCAGGACAGGGCCGGATCTGTGGGGCGGGCCTCAATCCTGAAGTACAGGTACAAACCTGCACTCAGGATGGCGGCAAAGAAGCACCACACGGAGGGGAAGGTTGCGGCCGAGGCTGTAACAGCCGCGACGGCGCACGAGACGGTGATCCCCACACCAAAGAGCACCAGGCGTCGCCTGCTAGATACCAGAAACGGGATCGACACGGCAACCAGGTAGGGAGCGAGGAGCAGATCTGGTGCGTTGACGTGGTAGACCAGGCTGCAGCAGGTGGCCGAAACGTCGACGGGATTTCGTAGCAGACCGGACGCCAGGCTCAGGCCAACGCCCAGGCCTGCCCCCTCGCAGACCAGGATGATCAGCCGTCGCCTCCGCTCTGGCTCCCTCATGTAAGCCGCAAGAGGCACCAGGATGGGCCACAAGACATAAGCGATCAAAACGTAGGCGGGGACTGCGACCGCCTTGTAGGTATCCGGCAGCACGCCATCTTGATTCAGCCACAGAACGCCCTCGATGGCCTGGTGGGTGGCGAAAACGGCCGGGAACAGCGAGAGAGGGAGGCTATCCCTGTCTTTGGGGATCCGCGCAATCGCGACGCTGGTTGCTGCAAGCACGCCACTGGCTGCAAAACTGGCTTCTGCCGAGAAACACATCATTCACCGCCTGTCGATCTAAAGACGTATGCCTGTATCTTGTCTTCACACTCAGTATACTACAGCCGAATGGCCTGCACATCGGCCAAATGGACTATTTGGGCATCGGCCAGGTAGTGAATCCTGAAAGTAGATCCCAGGGCATTCGGGGTTGCCTGAGCAGCGCGGCTGCGCAGCGTTACCCAGTTCCGGTCGGCCCTCCGGGTAAGCTGCCCCAGCCCTGATCGCAATAGCACCAAGAGGCCCTATTGGTCCCCGGCCTGAGGCCGGCGGGGGGACCAATGGGCCCTTTTTCTTGCCGGCCTCCTGTACAGATCCTTGCCTCAGAGGCGCAATTATGATATCATGGTCGGCGACACGACGCGATTCTGGAGCAGGAGGTGTTTTCCATGAAAGCGATGGTCGTATATGATTCGCAATACGGCAATACGGCCAAGGTCGCGCAGACGATCGGCCAGGCCCTCGAGGGGTCGGCAGAAGTCACGGTGGTCAAGGTGGGCACTGTCGACCCTGAGCAACTGCGTGGGCTCGACCTCTTGGTCGTCGGCTCACCGACCCAGAAGTTCAGCCCGACCGGTGCCACCAAAGATTTCCTGAAGAGCATCCCGCGGGGAGCCCTCGACGGGGTCAGGATAGCCGCCTTTGACACTCGGTTCACGCCAGAGGAGATCGAAAAGGTGGGTATCCTGGCCTTCTTTGTCAGACTGTTCGGCTATGCGGCTGAGCCGATGGCCAGCAGGTTGCAGAAGAAGGGCGGGAACCTGGTCGCTCCCCCTCAGTGGTTCTACGTGGCCGGCACGGAGGGCCCGCTGCTCGAGGGCGAATTGGAGCGGGCCGCGGAGTGGGCGACGGAGATCGCGGCAGCGTAAGGACAATAGGTGAGCCGGGGCAGTTTTGCCCTCGGTGTCCAGAGAAGGACAGGTTCGGGTCAGGCAGTTGCTGGCGAACTGTGATACCCTGCCCTGGGAGGTGGATAATGAAAACGCTGGTGATCTATGACTCACTCTATGCGAACACCAAGGCCGTTGCCCAGGCGATCGGCAACGCGATCCCTGGCGATGTCGAGGTGCGCCACGTTTCCCGAGTCGAGGCTGCCAACCTGCAAGCCTATGACCTGCTCGTCGTCGGCGCGCCCACCCACGGCGGACGGCCCTCGGAGGCGGTGCAGGCTTTCTTCGATCAGGCGCCGCCGGATGCCTTTGCCGGGATGAAGGTCGCCGCGTTCGACACCAGGCTCACGGCAAAGTGGGTACGGATCTTTGGCTACGCCGCGCCGAGGATTGCTGGCAGGCTAGAGCAGGGTGGTGGGACACTCGTGGGTCCGCCAGCCGGGTTTTTTGTCAAGGGCAGGAAAGGCCCGCTCAAGCCAGGTGAGCTGGAGCGTGCCTCTGTTTGGGCACAAGGGCTGGTGCGCTGACAGGATCTAGCAGGAGGGGTTAGGTGGACAAGCGAGTATTGATAGCATACGGGACCAAGTACGGCGCGACAGCCGAGATTGCGGAAAAGATCGGCGCGGTGCTGTGCCAGGCGGGCCTGCGAGCCGACGTGCTGCCTGCGGACCAGGTAGGTGATCTCAACGCCTACGATGCCGTGGTACTGGGCAGCGCGGTGTACATCGGCCGGTGGCGCAAAGAGGCAGCCAGATTCATGGAGGCCAACGAGGCCGCATTGGCACAGAAGCCGGTCTGGCTGTTTTCGAGTGGGCCGACGGGCGAGGGCGAGCCGCTGGAACTGACCGAGGGATGGCGGCTCCCCGGGAAGCTACAGCCCCTTGCCGATCGCATCGCACCCCGCGATACGGCCCTATTCCACGGGGCCAGCGATGCCAACAAGCTGAACTTTATCGAGAGATGGATGCTCAAGAACGTCAAGGCACCGGTTGGTGACTTTCGTGATTGGCAGGCCATCACGGCCTGGGCTCGAGGCATCGCCGAGGATTTGCAGCGCAGCGTTGACGCCTAGCGAGCTCGGCCGGGACCTGGGATCCAATGTCGTCAGCACCCTGTCGTTACATCATTGGGGCGATCCGGTCAGTGTGCTGGACGAAATCGCCCGGGTACTCCGGCGTCCCAAGCCTGCCGATGGCCGCCCGGGCGGCTCCTTCCTGATCTTTGACCTGCGCCGTGACATGGCGCTGCCGTTCTACCTGTTGTTGTGGTTTGCCACGCACCGTGTCGTGCCCAGAGCACTACGCCGGGTGCATGAGCCGCTGGGCAGCCGGGATGCGTCGTTTACGCCGCTGGAAGCAGCGCACCTGGCCGGGCAGTCGCGCCTGGCCAAGTGGCGCGTGACCCGTGGCCCGTTGTGGCTGACCATCGAGGGCAGCCTGGACTGACAGGCCTGGCTATCCAGGCCGAGCCTGCATCTCGGTTCCCTGGAGTTTAATGGAGAATTAAC
>JAMJFU010000264.1 GCA_023544525.1 Anaerolineae bacterium
AGCAATCTCCGCTTTCGATGGTGGAGATTGCTTCCCTCCCCCCTCCACTCCCATTCACAAACCATCGAAAGCGGAGATTGCTTCCCTCCCCCCTCCACTCCCATTCACAAACCACCGAAGGAGTTCCGCCGTACCGCCCCTGAGCCTGGGACAGACCCGGCCCGGCGCTGAGGACTGCCTGATATTGGCCTTTGCGGTGGCGCCCAAAGTAGGGTATAATACTCGCCGAGCTGCAGGGCCGCGTGGGCCCAACTGCTGGAGGTCGCCTTGAAAGCACTCATCACCGGCATCTCGGGATTCGTCGGTAGCCACCTGGCCGAGTACCTGCTGGAAAACACCGATTGGGAAGTGGCTGGCACCGTTTTCGGGCCATATGCCAACATCGCCGATCTATGTGGTACCCTGGAGCTGTATCCAGCCGAGCTCTCAAGGTTAGACGTGGTGACCTTTGTCCTGGAGCAGGCCCGGCCCGATGTCCTGTTCCATCTCGCAGCTCAACCACTGGTCTCGGCTTCGCGGCGCGATCCGTGGGGGACCCTGGAGACCAACATCCGCATGCAGCTCAACGTGCTCGAGGGCGTGGCCCAGGTCAAGCCTGACTGCCGGGTGCTGGTGGTAGGCTCCTCGGAGGAGTATGGCCTGATCCGCCCCAAAGACCTGCCCATCGACGAGGAGACACCGCTGCGCCCCTTGAGCGCCTACGCCATCAGCAAGGTGGCCCAAGATCTCCTGGGTTTGCAGTATCACCTTACCCACGGCCTCCACGTGGTGCGGGTGCGGCCCTTTAACCACACCGGCCCCCGGCAGCGCATCGGTTTTGTGGCGCCGGACTTTGCCAGCCAGATCGCGGCGGCGGAAGTCGGGCTCGGGCCAGCCATGATCCAGGTGGGGAACCTGGAGGCGCGCCGCGACTTTAGTGACGTGCGTGATATCGTGCGCGCCTATGTGCTGCTGCTCACAGCCGGAGAGCCAGGCCAGGTGTATAATGCAGGTTCGGGAGAGTCCCATGCGGTCCAGGATGTGCTAGACACGCTGCTTGGGATGAGCGAGGCCGAGATCAAAGTACGACAGGATCCGGCCCGCATGCGACCGTCCGAAGTTCCCGAGGTGGTGTGCAACCCCACTCGAATTCGGAACCAGACCGGGTGGGAAACCGAGATCACGTTCGAGGAGAGCCTACGAGACGTCTTGGCCTACTGGCGTGCCGAGATGAAAAAGAAGCTGTAGCCACAACACAGGCAGACGCGTATGAGGTCATACTAGATGGCAAAAAAGGCATTGATTACCGGCATCACCGGGCAGGACGGCTCCTATCTCGCCGAGTTCCTGCTCAGTGAAGGGTACGAGGTCATTGGCATGGTGCGCCGCTCCAGCACCGTCAATTTTGGGCGGATCGAGCCCATCCAGGACCAGGTGATCCTGGCTCACGGCGACCTGCTAGATCAGACATCGCTCATCGACATCATGCAGGAACACAAACCTGACGAGATCTATAACCTGGCGGCCCAGAGCTTTGTCCCGATCTCCTGGAAGCAACCCGTGCTCACCGGCGAGTTCACGGCCATGGGGGTCACACGCATGTTGGAAGCGATGCGCAACGCCGCACCCGAGGCCCGCTTCTACCAGGCCTCGAGCAGCGAGATGTTTGGCAAGGTGCGTGAGGTGCCGCAAAGCGAAAGGACACCGTTCTACCCGCGCAGCCCCTATGGGGTCGCCAAAGTCTATGGCCATTGGATCACGGTCAACTATCGCGAGAGCTATGCGCTTTTTGCCTGCTCTGGCATCCTCTTCAATCACGAGAGCCCCCGGCGTGGCCTGGAATTCGTGACCCGCAAGGTGACCTATGGAGCGGCCCAGATCAAGCTGGGGCTGGCCACTGAGCTGCGCCTGGGGAACCTGGACTCGCGCCGCGATTGGGGCTTTGCGGGCGACTATGTCCGGGCCATGTGGCTCATGCTACAGCAAGACGAGCCCTCGGACTATGTGGTGGGTACAGGCCAGACCCATTCTGTCCGGGAACTATGCCAGGTAGCCTTTGGCCACCTCGGCCTGGACTGGGAGGAATACGTCGTCTGCGACCAGAGGTTCTACCGGCCTGCCGAGGTGGACATGTTGGTCAGCGATCCTTCCCGGGCCAGGGAGGAGCTGAACTGGGAGCCACAGGTGTCTTTCGAGGAGCTCATCCAGATGATGGTAGACGCCGACCTCGAACACCTAAAACAGGTACATCACCTTTAGAGGGAGAACCCGGCCGGTTCAGAGGCGCTCGAACGAATGGTGATGGCAAGCCGTTAGTATACAGCGCAGCCCGATTCAAGCCGGGGTGCGCTGGTCTGTGCGGTAGCAGAGTTGTGCCATCAGGCCCGCAGGTTTCCTGGTGGTTGAACAGAGAGCGGGGATCCGACATCCCGAAAGGAAGGTCTATGAGCGACATCGAATTCGGAACCGACGGCTGGCGAGCTCGCATCGCCGAAAACTACACCTTCGACAACGTGCGTCGCTGCGCTCAGGGGTTTGCGTCCTACCTGCTGGAGAAGGGCAAGAAGGGCGGCAAGATCGTGGTGGGCCACGACAAGCGTTTTGCTGGTGAGGACTTTGCCGCTGCGGTGGCCGAGGTCCTGGCCGCGAACGAGTTCCACGTCCTGCTCACAGAGGGGGCGGCTCCTACACCGGTCATTTCCTATGCCGTGGTGGCTCAACAAGCGGTCGGTGCCGTAAACGTTACCGCCAGCCACAATCCGCCCACCGACAACGGGTTCAAGGTGCGTGACGAGAACGGCGGAGCCGTCGACCCCGAAGGGCTGCGCGAGATCGAGGCGAGCATTCCACCGATCGAAGGCGTGCGGCGCATGGACCTGCAAGAGGCGCTTGATGCAGGTGCCGTCGAGTATTTTGATCCAGCTCCAGCCTATCTGAAGCAGATCGAGCGACTGATCGATGTCCAGCCCATCAAGGACGCCGGCCTGACCATCCTGGTCGATGCCATGTGGGGCAACGGTGCGGGCTGGTTCTCCCGCATCCTGGGGGGCGGTAAGAGCCGCATCATCGAGATGCACGCGGAGCGGAATCCTCTCTTTCCCGGGATGGCCCGTCCCGAGCCGATCCCGCCCAACGTAGACGAGGCCTTGGCCAGGGTAAAGGAAATCGGTGCCGATGTTGCCATTATCAACGACGGCGATGCCGATCGAGTGGGTATTGGCGATGAGCAAGGCAACTTTATCAACCAGTTGCAGGTCTATGCCCTCCTGGCGCTGTATTTCCTGGAGGTGCGCGGTGAGCGGGGGCCGATTGTCAAAACGCTCTCGACCACTTCGATGCTGGAGAAGCTGGGCAAGATCTACAATGTGCCGGTATTTCAGACCGGCGTGGGCTTTAAATACGTCGCGCCCAAGATGATGGAGACAGACGCCCTGATCGGCGGCGAGGAGAGCGGCGGTTATGCCTTCCATGGGCACGTGCCCGAGCGGGACGGCATCCTGGCCGGGCTCTACCTCCTGGACCTGATGGTCCGCATGGGCAAGAGCCCCTCGGAGCTGATCGACTACCTGTATGACCAGGTGGGCGCCCATTACTACGATCGCATCGACCGCCGCTTCCCTGAAGAGGAGCGCGATGCCACTCGCGAACGCATTGTGAGCGCCGATCCAGAGACCATTGGCGGACTAGGGGTTACCGGGCTGAACACGACAGACGGCTTCAAGTTCGGCCTGGAAGATGGAGGCTGGCTGCTGATCCGTTTCTCGGGCACCGAGCCCGTGATCCGTGTTTACACCGAGACGACACACCAGGATCGGGTGCAGCCGATCTTGGAAGATGGCCTGCGGATAGCCGGGCTGGAGCCCTGATGCTGGTTGATAGCCACGCCCACCTGGACCATCCCAGGTTCGACGCTGACCGTGACGCGGTTCTGGAGCGGGCCCAGCAGGCTGGGGTAGCCGCCATCGTCACAATCGGTGCCGACCTGGCTTCCAGCCGGCAGGCGGTCGAGCTCGCAGCTCACCACGAGCCGGTCTATGCTGCGGTGGGCATGCATCCCCACGATGCCAAGCACCTGGATGGTGCCGCCCTGGCAGAGCTGCGCCGGCTGGGCCAGCAGCCCAAGGTGGTGGCGGTGGGCGAGATCGGCCTGGATTACTACCGGGACCTGTCTCCGCGCGACGTTCAGCGACGGGCTTTCCAGGCCCAATTGGCCTGGGCAGCCAAGCTGGGCAAGCCGGTGATCATCCATGACCGGGATGCCCACGAACCCGTGATGGATATCCTGGCAGGCTGGGCGACAGAGCTAGGGAGCTCCCGCCTGGAGGGCAGATTGGGCGTGCTCCATACCTTTTCTGGAGACCTGCCGATGGCAGAGCGGGCCATGGACCTGGGTTTCTACATTTCGATATCAGGCCCGGTGACCTACCACAACGCCCGGCGACTGCCCGATATCGTACGAGCCTTGCCGCTGGACCGGCTCCTGGTGGAGACCGACTGTCCTTTTCTGGCGCCCCATCCCTATCGCGGCAAGCGCAATGAGCCGGCCTACGTCCGCTTGGTGGCAGAGCAGGTGGCCACGCTCAAAGGGGTGTCCATCGACGAGCTTGCACAGGCCACGACGGCCAATGCCCAGCGCCTGTTTGGTTTTGAAGTAGGCAGGCCGGGTGCCCGGCGACAGCACGGCGCCCAGGACCTCGGAAATCGCAGATTGAGCTTGGAGAACTAGGTTGAAGACGATCCCTCTATTGGAGCCGCTGGCAGACGACCTGGAGCTGGTTGAGCGCAGGCTGGTCGAACCGGTCCACGCTGACTATCCGCACTTGACGGCGGTCTTGGAGAGCTTGCTGGGAAGTGGTGGTAAGCGGCTGCGGCCGGCCCTCGCTCTGCTCGCCGGACGTATTTATGCCGCTGACCTGAGTAAATTGGTGTCGCTGGCGGCATCGGTAGAGATGCTGCACACGGCGACGCTCGTCCACGACGACCTGATCGACGGGGCGCTTATGCGCCGCGGCAACACGACGCTCAACGCCCGCTGGAGCATGGGGGCTACCGTGTTGACCGGCGACTACCTTTTTGCCCGAGCAGCCGCCCTGGCCGCCGAGACAAATCACGTGCGCGTCATGGCTATTTTTGCCAACACGCTGATGGTCATCTGTAGCGGCGAATTGCGCCAGATCTTTGACCGCCACAACCTGCCCCGCCTGGATAGCCAGGACACATGGCAGGGTGCCCTGGACCGCTACGATGAACGCATCAACGCCAAGACGGCTTCCTTGTTCTCGGCCTCGACAGAGGCTGCTGCGGTGCTGGGAGGTGCACCCGAGACGGAGGTGGCGGCCCTGTGTGAGTATGGCCGGTTGCTGGGAATGGGCTTTCAGATCATCGACGACGTCCTCGACTTTGAGGGCGATCAGTCGGTTCTGGGAAAGCCAGTAGGCAGCGATCTACGAGAGGGGATCGTGACTCTGCCGGTACTCTACTTCCAGCGTGACCATCCCAACGACAGCCGGGTCGCCCAGGTCGTCCAGGAGGGCGGCAGCGACGAGTTGGTATTCGAGGTCGTAGAAGACATCCGCGCCTCGGGTGCCGTTTCCAGGGCATTGGATCGCGCCCGGGATTTCATCACCCGCAGCCAAGACTGCCTCTCGGTCCTGCCCAACTCAGAGCCCCGCGTTATCATGCACGCCCTGGCTGATTACACGATATCAAGAC
>JAMJFU010000265.1 GCA_023544525.1 Anaerolineae bacterium
TGAGGCCGGCTCGCTGGCCGGCCAGGATATCGGTTTCCAGGCGGTCGCCCAACACAGCCGTCGTCTCGGGCCGGGCACCCATCAGTGCCATCGCCTGCTCCATCATCGCTGTCTCTGGCTTGCCGATGATGACCGGCTTCACCCCGCTGGCAGCCTCCAGGAAAGCCAGCAAGGACCCGGCTCCCGGCAAGATCCCACGTTCTGAAGGAAAGGTCTTGTCTGGGTTGGTGCCGATGAACCGGGCACCAGCCCGGATCTGAAGACTGGCCCGGGCGAGCTCTTCGTAGCATATCGTGAAATCCATGCCAGCCACCACGTACTCGGCGTCCTCCTCCACCAGGACAAAACCCTTATCGCGGAGGGCCGTCCGCAAGCCATCCTGGCCGACCACGAACACCCGTGCCCCGGACGGAGCAAGCCCCGTCAGGTAGCCAGCCGTAGCCAACGCCGAGGTCAGGATCTCCTCAGGCTGCACCGCCACGCCCATGCCTGCCAGCTTGTCCACGAACTGCTGCGGTGTCTTCGTAGCGTTGTTGGTCGCCAGGATAAAACCCACGCCGCGCTCTCGCAGGAAATCGAGAAAGCCTGGTGTCCCGGGAATGACCTCCGTGCCCCGGTATAGCACACCGTCCATGTCCACGATAAGGGACTTGATGGTACGCAGCAGTTCATGGTCGTCTTTCGTAGTCATCTCGATCTCCCTGTGGCCGCTATAGCAGAGTCAGGGGCAGCAGCGCTGGTACCAGCGCCCGCCAACAAGGACACCGCCTTCGAAGCTCTCACCTGACCTTACCCCTGGCCAGCGAGGCAAAGATGCCCCCTACGCAGAGGGCCGCAAAGATAGCGAACGCAGTCTTGACACTGCTCATGAACAAGGGATAGTATTGCGGCGTGATCTCTACACGGCCGATATAGAGCGCAAAGAGCAGTGTCGCTACTCCCTGGCTCAGCATCTGGCCCACCAGCCGCATGGTCCCCAACGTCCCCGATGCCACGCCATAGAACCTTCTCTCCACAGAGCCCATGATGGCATTCATGTTGGGGGATGAGAACAGGGCAAAGCCAAAGCCCAACAGGAGTAGCCGGATGATGATGGCCCACAACGGCGTGGCAGCCGTGATAAAGACCAACAGGAAGAGGCCCAGTGCTGTAAAGCCCATGCCGATCGACGCGACGACCCGTGGCTCTACCCTGTCAGAAAGGCGACCAGCTAGCGGCGACAGCGTGGCCTGCACGACCGGCTGGGCAATCAGTACCAGGCCTGCCTGCTGAGGTGTAAGCGCCTTGATGTACTGCAAGTACAAGCTCAGCAAAAAGGCTGTGGCAGACGTGGCACTGTAGTTGATCAGCGCTGCCAGGTTCGAAAAGGCAAAGGGCCGGTTCGTCACCAAGAGATCGATGTGCAGTACCGGGTACTTGGCCCGCATCTCCCAGGCGCCAAAGAGGCCCAACCCCACGATGCCGAGCCCCATCAGCCCGGCGCCGGTGATGCCAGGTAGCCGTGAGACACCCACCATCAGCGCCACCAGGGCCAGGGCATAGATCACAGAGCCGGGCAAGTCAAAGCGCTCACCCTTGGCTTCGGCCCACTCCCCCTTGAGCCGCCAAATGACAAACCCGAGGGCGATTAAACCCAGAGGGACGGTGGCAAAAAAGATGCTTCTCCACCCCAGTTGCTCCGTCAGCACCCCTCCGATGGAGGGGCCCACAGAGAGGCCCAGGTAGACGGCAGCCACGTTGATTCCCAGGACCCGTCCCCGATCGCCGGGCGGAAATACAGAAGTCAAGATCGCGACCCCCGTGCCAAAGATCATGGCACTCCCAAATCCCTGCACAATGCGCACAGCGATCAGCATAGTACTTGACGTTGAGAGGCCGATCAGGAGAGCTGCCAGGGTAAAGATCGCCGTACCGTAGCTGTAGATCCTCTTGCGCCCATAGATGTCGGCGATCTTGCCAAAGGGTACCAGGAACATGGCCGCTGCCAGCAGGTAGGCGATGCGTATCCAGCTCAACAGCACGGCATCCATGGCAAACTCGCGGCTGATGATTGGCAGAGCCACGTTGGTGGCCGAATCCATGAACGGGGTGAGGAACGATGTGAGGGTCGCCGCTATCAGCGCTGCCCGTTGGGCCTGAACCTGTCTTGTCTCCACTGAAGTAGTCATGTTTCCTCGATGTCCAGCGTCCGGTAGTCCTGGCGCGTATCCACGTCCAATAGAACTGCCGGGTCCTCCACTTCGACCCGCTGTAGCCTGTCTTGGTAGCGATCCAAGAGGCCGCGCCCGCCCTGGTCCCCCTCTACTCGCTGCAGGTCGGCAAAGAGCGCGCGATCGAACAGGACGGGGTTACCCCGCCGTCCCTGATAGAAAGGGGCCACGATCGGGGCCCTCGTGGCCTGGTAGCGCAGCACCAGTTCCTGGACCAGGCCGGCTGTCAAGCCCGGTTGGTCCGCGAGCACGATCAGCGCAGCCTGGATATCCTGCTGGAGGGCGTCCAGCCCGGTGCGCAGGGAACTGCTCATTCCCTCCGCCCAGGCGCGATTGTGGACGGTCTGCACCGCCAAGCTGCCAAGGGCCTCCTCCACGGCATTGGCGTGGGCACCTACGACGACCACGACCTGGTTCAGGCCAGCACTGCACACCACCTCTGCCACACGGCGGACCATGGGTTGACCGGCGATGGTCAGAAGCTGTTTGGGTTCACCCATTCGCGACGAGCCGCCGGCGGCAAGGATGATGGCACCCACCGGCGGCCGTACTCTCTGCTCTGTGTCCACAATCCCCAATTCTATCATGAAAGGCCCTGCAGCACAAAGTACGCCCGTCGACAGCGCTGTCACGCTTCGGAAGCGGGCCTCCACACCGGGAGCTACACTGGTTACAGATGATCCGCTGTGTTGCCTGGAGAGTGGCAAAGTTCTTGACGGGGGTGGCCTTTTTTGCTATAATTGCGGAAATCTCCGCACCGAGGATGGATGCCAGCATGCGTCGACGGGTAAGGCACGTGATCAGGAATGCCGGGGCACTGGTCCTGCTGGTTGTGGCCTTGTCCGGCTGTGATCTGGCCATCCTCACGCCTGAGCCGACACCTCCCACCGTTGAGCCCACAGCAACTTTGGGTCCCCAGGCTACCGAACCTACGGACCCCGGCATCACGCCCCTCCGGTTCTGGGAGCCCTTTGCCCTGGACCGCCCGCAGGGCCTGCTTTTGGGCGAGATGGTCCGCGACTTTGAGGCCGAAAACCCAGACATCCTGATCGAGCTTGTGCCCAAGAGCGGCTACGTCGGCATCCATGGCGCCATGTTGGCTGCGCTGGAGGGAGGTGATCTTCCCGATTTCGCCGTCGCCTTCCCCAGCATGATCGCCGAGTACGCCGCGGCGGGTGTCGTCCTGCCCATGGAGCCCTTCCTCGTCGATCCAGAGTTCGGCCTGAGCGAGGCAGACCTGAGCGACATCTTTCCGGGCTTTTTGGATGCCGGTCGTTTCCCCGACTTTGGGCGGCGGATGTTGGCTTTCCCCTTCTCGTACAACGCCATCGGCATGTGGGTCAACGAGGACCTGCTGCGGCAGGCTGGCTGGGACCAGGTGCCGCTCACCTGGTCCGAGTTCGAGCAGGCCTGTTTCGACGTATATGCCAACACCGGCGCACGATGCTATCCCTTCATCGAGAGCGCATCCACCTTTAGTGCCTGGGTCTACAGCCGGGGAGGCGAGGTGCTGGATGACTCTGGCCGCAGGGCTGCCTTCAATGGCCCGGCTGGGGTCGAGAGCCTGGCCCTCCTCCGCCGTCTCATCGATGCTGGCTTGGCCTGGAGGCCAGAGGATACCTACGGCGACTATGTCGCGTTCGCCAACGGGCAGGCGCCTTTCACCTTCTCGTCGACCGGCAACACCCTTCTCTACCTCGACGCCTACGAAGGTGCGCTGCAAAACGGCGTGGCGCCCTTCCGCTGGTACCAGACCATGATCCCGCAGGCAGATCCGCAAGCTGCAGCGACCAACCTCTACGGCGGCAGCTTTCTTATCGTCCCCGGGGAGCCAGCACGGGAACAGGCCTCCTGGCGCTTTGTGCGCTGGTTCACCGGCACACGACAGGCCGCTCGCTGGGCCGCCAGCCTGCAGTCCATGCCCCCACGGCTCTCGGCCCTGGATATGATGACCGATACGCTCCAAGCCCATCCCTTTGTCGAGATCCAGATCGAGGGCATATTGCCCCATGCCCGGCCCGAGCCGGCAGTCGCTGAGGAACTAGAAGTCCGCGATATCCTCTACACAGCCATTCTGTCCGTCACCGCCGGCTATCTGGACCCCCAAACCGCACTGGATCAAGCCGCGGCTGAGGTTAACACAGTGCTGTCCAGACAACCATAGGCAACGTAAGTGCGTGTCATCAACTTCGAAGATTATGTAGCCCGGGAGCTCGTGCGTGCTTCGTTCAGACCCCAACGCCGGGGCTGGCGCAGTGCGCTGCTGATTCTGGGCCTGCTGACGGTGGTCGTGGCGGCGAGCGCCCTGTTCGCAGGCCAGCTGATCTGGCCCGCGTGGATCTTTGGGCTCCTGACCCTGGCTGCTGGGCTGATCCTGCTGTCTTATGAATGGCGCTTCAAGAGCGCGGGGGTCCTCCGCGATCAGCTGCGGGCTGGTCTGAGGGGCCAGCGGCGCCTTGCAGAACTGCTGTTGTCATTGGACGATAGCTACTATCTCATCAACAATCTGCAATTGCCCGGAAGGGCCGACGACATCGACCATCTGGTGGTTGGTCCCACCGGGATCTTTGCCCTGGAGACAAAGAATCACAGGGGGCGCATCTTTTGGCGGGACGAGCAGTGGTACCAGGCCAAGATCAGCCGCGGCGGCCGGCCTCAGCCCGAAGAGCCTATCCGCGACCCTGCGCGCCAACTCAAGCGGAACGTCGACTACCTGCGGGGTTGCATCAACAAGACGGACCCGGAACTGAGCCGCCGCACCCGCCTCTGGATCGACGGTGCCGTTGTCTTTACCCATCCAGCCGTGGCCATCGATCTACCCCCGAGAGTCAAGAGAAAGCTGCCCTTTCCCGTCCTCCGGGCCCGAGATCTGCCCGCCTACATCCGGGGGAACAAGCCTCGACAGAGCCTATCCAAGGCTGATATCCGTGAGATCGTCAGTATGTTTAGCCACCTGGAACCACCCAGGTCCTGATCGCCGCCCCACTGATCCATGTTCCCGAGCCTCAGTAGCCGCCAGAGCGACGTCTTGAAGGGTATCGTCGTAGCGCGCTGCCATCTCGCGCCAATCGAAGCGCTCCATCTCCTGGCTCAGTGAGAACCCCCGGCTCTTCTTGCGATCGGAGATCGCCCACCGCAGCCGCGCCACCAGGTCGTCAAAGCCGTGGTAGAGGCAGACTTTGTGGTAACGCTCCGGGATGAGCTCAGGATACCCCAGGCGATGTGGGAGGATAGGCAGGCAGTCACAGTAGCAGGCCTCCACCACAGCAGCCCCAAAAAAGTCGTGAATGGCCGTACTGACGGCGAGATCCGCCTGCCAGAGCAGCCGGGCATAGGTCGCCGTATCCTCGGCGTAACCAAAGTGGACGATCCGGTCCGACAGGCACTGGCGCGCCTCCAGGAACTCCTCCGGCCAAAGCCTGAAGCTCTCCCCCAGCAGGAT
>JAMJFU010000266.1 GCA_023544525.1 Anaerolineae bacterium
CAGGAGCTCTGCCGCCGGAACCTGGCTGTCAGGCAGGCGCTTTCCAAGCCGTTTGGCGGCGTGAGAAAAGGCGTTGCGGTTCATATCGTAGGCCAGGCGACGCATCTCCTGGTTGACCTCAGCAGCCGTCCGCCCCAAGCCGTCGAACCAGTACCGCGTCTCGAGCTCTGCCGCCCGATCGAGGTCACCGGCGAGGTAGGCCTGTTCTGCCTCGTCCAACCCGGGTGGCTCCGGCACATCCAACGCCAGGCCGGGGGGACCCGATGCCACCAGGATCAGGGCCTTCACTCTTGACGGGTGCTCCAGGGCATAGTTCATGGCCAAGCCGCCACCGATCGAACAACCCATGAGCACCATGGGTTCATCGACCTGCAGGTAGTCAAGCAGTGCAGTGAGGTCCTGCAGGTGGCTGAACTCACCTTCCACGGGCTCGCTCCGGCCATAGCCGCGCATATCGTAGCGGACGACCCGGTAGCGATCGGCAAACTGCGCAAACTCGTTATTCCACTGCCGGCTGTCGGCGATGCCGGCATGGATCATCACAAAGGGCCGGCCCTCCCCCACCATTTCGTAGTAGACGCGGGCGTCGTCGATCGGCGCCATTCCAGAATCGGTTCTGCTTTGGGGCATATCAGGTCTCCTTAACACGTAGGATCACCCTGCTGGTCGTGACCGGGTCTCTAGCTCTGTCTCGGGTTGTTGTACAGCTCGTCTACAGGCACCCACGTGGCTCCGGGGGCCGCCGGCACCTGGTGGGGCGAGCATGCCGCCGGAGGGCAGGCCCTCCGGCGGCTCAGTCACTCCCGTATTCCTGCAAACGAAGGGTGGCTGCTAAGGTCCCGTCCCGGTGCCTACGGCTTGCTGCGCTGGTAGTCCAGGCTATCCACGAACTTGGGGCTGGCACCCTTGGCTTTGTAATCCGCCGGCCAGGCCTGCGGCTCCACCTGGACCTGGATCTCGGCCGCGGCGGCCAGCACGTCGCCGTATGCCAGGCTGGCGTGCATGGCCGCACCGGCATAGTCCATGGCGCCATAGGCGGCCAGGGCGGCTGCGGCGTGATTGTCGGCCGACGTGAGCAGAGAGGCTGCGTCTCCCGCCCTGGGGCTGGCATAGATGGCCTCCAGGATGGCATTGGCCTGGTTGATATAGATGGCAGTCAGGTAGCGGTTCATGTTGTCACGATCGAACTGGCTAAAGTCCCAGTTCAGGTCGATGTAGCTCATCATCGAGTTGGACTCGTCGCCCGACCAGGCAAAGTAAAAGTCTCCGCCCGGTCCAAAGTCCACGTCGGCCTCATAGTCGTAGCCATCGTGGGGATGCGAGAGCCCCAGGTGGTGGCCCACCTCGTGGATCGTCGTGGTGGTGAAGCCATACCCGGAGACGTCCCGCACGCTGGGCGAGTCGAAGGCAAAGACAAAGCTCTGCGTGCCATCGGCCCAGTTGTCGTCGGCAAAGCCCAGGCAGCAGGTAAAGAGCTCGTCCGTGGCGTTGAAGGCAAAAACCGGCAACTCATATTCGGCGTCGCCCTCCAGGAACCGCAGCTGTTGGTCGTCGTGGTAGAGGAAGAGGTCGGCGAAGGCGATACCAAACAGGCGGTTACCAAAGCAGGACACGTCATCGTAGAAGCATTGGTAGACCTGGGCGAAGCGAGAGCCAAAGTCGAGGCTGTTGAGCTCCAAACTGAAGGTATTCAGCGGCTGCACCTCCCCCAGCTCGGCCGTGATCAGGGCTGGGTCAAAGTAGTCTGTCCCGTCAGAGTTGGGGTCCATCTGGTAGACGTTGACGTCCAACTGGATGTCCTGGGGGAGGGCCGGTGGTGAGATCGCCGGCTTGTACAGCGGCGACGTGGTGAAGAGCAGGTCAATGGCCACGTAGCGGGTCACCTTGCCCAGGTCGCCAGACAGGTTGTCGAAGGGCCGGTAGCCCGACAGGTTGCCATACTCCCAGACAGGCGGCATGCGATAGCCAAAGTCGTCATCCACATTCCAGTTGTCGGTCCAGCCCTCCGGGCCAGCCGAAAGGTCGTAGAACCAGATGCGATGCAGGCTACCCAGGCCAGTCTCCTCGTCGTCGGGCGTCGTTCCGCCCCAGGCGATGATCTTGCGCGAGTCGCGCAGCTCGCCAAAGTTGTACCCGGTGTCGGGGTCAGGCTCGTCGGTCTTGGTGTAGACGTGGTACACGAAATCAGGCCGGCCCCACCAGTTAACAAAGAGCACTGTATACTGGCTCGTATCCACTCCGAGCATGGTGCCGGCATTGTCGGCCAGCCATTGCTCCACCGACGGCGCGTCGATCCAGTGGTTGTCGTCCACCTCCTCGGTTGCGCTATCCTGGTCATTGTACGCCTCCTGATAGACCGTGAGGGGCATTGGCTCGGCGATGCCGAGCAAGTAGCCAAAGAACGCATCCTCGAAGGCGTTATCAGCATAGACGAGGTTGTAGTCGTAGTTGAAGGTCAGGCCCAGGAACTCGTTGCCTTTGTAGAAGGACGGGTAGCGGTTGACCGCCCGGTAGGTGCCCGGCAGCTCGCCCTGGAAGGCTGCCTCGTCAATGTCTGTGGCGCCAGCTCCAGGCTCGTAACCGACAAATACGACATTGATTGTCAGATCCTGCTCGATGTCCCGGAAGCCACCGGGGTCGAGCGTCGTCAGGGCAGGCGGCTGCAAGCTAGGTGCCCCCATGGATGCGGGTGCTACCACTGCGCTTAGCAGTATAAAGAGGGTCACAACGGCAAGGGATCTGTGATTCATGTGCTTCTCCTTTCGCACTTGGACTCACGTGAGTCTTGATGGGGAATAATGGCCCGGCATTTGCGTCTCTGTTGGCCCTATGCACCGGGACTTTTGGCCTGCAGTGGAGATCGATCGGCGGTGATTTTGGGAAGGCAAAGTTGGTTCAGTCAAGTACGGCGGCTGTCCCAATAGCCATTTGTATAACACACTTCATGAAAATTGTCAACGACGGTGCCGGTCGCCGATGCCCCTAATCTGTTCGGATCTTCCAGTTTCTCTGGGCCAAGGGCGCCTGCATGGCTCTCCTGTCCAGGTTTTCACGCGACTCTAATGGTGGCATCAACACTGATCAGCCTTTCACGTACGACAGTTTCTCGGCAATCAGGCCGTCCTCCAGGCGATAGAGGTCCACACCCCGGACGTGACCGGCGCAGCCTGACGCGTCAACCCAGTGATAGGTCCAACGCAGGACACAGCGCGAGCCAAGGGCCAGTATCTCCTCGGTCTCGAAGCGCGCCTGAGGTGATGCGCGAAAGAACTCCTCCCAGAACGCCCGCACGGCTGCCCTACCCTCATAGCGTGTGCCGTCGGGCGCCGGGGCTGTGTTGTCAAAGACGCAGTCGGGCGTCATGAGGGCCATCATAGCCTCGACGTCGTGGGCGTTCAGGGCATCGTGAAACGAGGTGACGGTGCGGATCAGATCCTCCGCTGTGGCCTCAGCCTCTTGACACATCAAGCTCTCCGAGTATACTAAAGGTGACCATTGCCTCAGAGCTTCGTCCACTCCCAGTCGCCGGCCGCGATTGAGAAGTAGACTGGCTGAGGACTGCCGCGGGTCCTGACATTGGTTTGCGTCAGGTCTCGCTGTTGGGATCATCGGCGACCGGAGCGGCCGCGCCGGCGGGGCACCATCCATTATAGGCCTGCAACGGGTGGTTGTCAATGAGAACCACGTTAAAATGGGGGCCGCAGGCGCGTTCGTTGTGAGCGCTTCAGCGCTTTCCGGCTGCACATCTGCGGCTAAAGCCACGACTACGAACGGTAGATCGGGCTTCCCCGGCGGAGCGCAGCCCCGTTCGTAGTGAGCGCTTCAGCGCTTTCCGGCTGCCCGGGATGCGGCTGAAGCCGCTACTACAAACGGTAAATCGGGCTTGGGACACGGTCGCAGGCCGTGAAGTCGAGTACCGCGCCGGGAACCCGGCGACAGGCCTTGACGTCTTAACGCGGGAGGTGTGATAATGAAACGGATTCCGTTCTTACTGGTCGTCCTCGCCTTGCTGGCTGGCTGTGCGGGGACGCAACTCGAACCGACGCCGGTCGCGACTACAGAGGCTACGACCGTGCCCCTACCCACCACCGAGGCCACCCAGGCACCGGCTGCCACCGCCTCGCCACTGCCCCCCGCCGAGTCGCCACTGGCGACGGCAACGCCACCCGCCCTGGACTCGCCTCTGCCCACGCCGACGCCAGAGGAGGCAGCGGTCGACTTTGCGATCGTGACCGTCCGTGACGGCGACCTGTGGCTGAAGCCCTTGCCCGGGGGCGAGGAAGTACGCCTGACCGACCTGGGCGACGTCGTCGAGTTCCCCGAGTTTTCGCCCGACGGGAGGCTCGTCCTGTTTCGCCGCGAGGGCCCGGCTGTGACGATCTCGACCGATCCCGCTGGTGAAGTACCGACCACTACCTTGTGGGCAGTGCCTGTGACCGGAGGCGAGCCGCACATGGTCCTCGATCCGCTGGCGGCCCTGCCCTCCGTGCCGGGCACCGGGGGCCGCGCGGAGGATCTCTACCCCTCCGAGCCTGGCTCTCTGGCCTGGCTGCCCGACGGCCGGCACTTGCTACTGAGCAGCCGCTATCTGACGATCAACGGCACCGTGGGCAATTATGACCTTTGGAGGCTGGACGTGGAGACCGGCCAGCTCGATGCCCTGCTGCCCAGCGGTGAGGGCGGCCGCCCGGTCGTGTCGCCTGACGGCGCCTGGGTCCTGCTCAGCACCGGCACCGTGATCAGTGTGGCGCGGGTGGATGGCTCGGAACCGCGAGCGTTGCTCAAGTTCGAGCGGGTGCCGACTTATAGCGAATGGGAATGGGTCCCCGAGCCAGAGTGGAACGACGATGGCAGCGTGCGCGTGGCCATCGCGTTGCCCTGGATGGTCGGCGAGCCGGTGACGTATCAACTCTGGCGGCTTGAGCCCGCTTCGGGCCAGAACGAGATGCTCGGCGAGGTCCAGGTCTCCTGGCTGCACGCTCCGCTCTGGTCGCCAGATGGCACACGCCTGGCCTTTGCCGCGGCGGGCGGCGGCCTGGCGTTAGCAGATTCATCCGGCCAGGACCCACGCCTGGTGGCTGAGGGCGATGATGTGGTGCCGCTGGCCTGGTCGCCGGAGGGCACGCGGCTGGCCTTTGTCCAGGCAGGGCAGTACTGCGTGGTCGACGACCAGGCTGGGGCCGAGCCCGTCTGCCTGGCCCCAACCTTTTACAGCGATGCGCGCTGGCTGGACGAGGACACACTGATCATGGTAGCCAGTATAGGCGAGGATCAGCCCGGCCTCGTGGCTGCCGAGCTGCCCGGTGGGACCACGACCGAGCTGTGGTCAGCGCCGGTCCTGCCACTCTTCCACGACGTCTATCTCGGGCGCTGAGCGCCCTCAACGCGAGCAGCCCGGCGCCGGTCTGGTGTGACCGGTGCCGGGCAGCTTCAGGCAGCTCCAGACCACCGGGCAGGAGGGGCCGAGCTTTCGCCCGGTGGTCTGGTACTTCCCCGGATCGGTTATGTCAACGGTAACCTTACGCGGCCCGAGCCTCTGGTTTGGACCAATCTAGACAGCAGGCCACCATTACGTAGCCAGCCGGCCCAGCCTACTCGATGTTGAGGAACAGGTCCCAGTTGTCCGGCTTGTAGATCAG
>JAMJFU010000267.1 GCA_023544525.1 Anaerolineae bacterium
CGCGCACGGTCTGTAGCTGGAGTTCGCCATCCTCCAAGATGTACCGGTCGACCCAGCCCAGGATGGTTGTGTAGTCGCCTTCCTGCAAGAGCCGCGTTGGGTCGTCACACACGGGTCCCAGCATGGCTGTGAAGTGGAAGCTGAGCAGAGCAGCGTCGGCCGCATACAGCATGACATAATCCCTGCAACCGGCATCGCCCGAAGCCCGGCCCTCCCCGTGGAAGGCAAGGGTGAAAGTCGAGCCCTCGATAGGCTCCTCGCCGTCCATGGTGACCAGTTGCCAGGCCGTGCCCACCAGCTCGGCTGGGTCCATGGTCACTGGCTCGCGCCGGGCAAAGACCAGCGCCGTCTCTCCGGCCGCGTCCTGGAGCTGGAGGCGGTTGTCTGCCATGCGATAGCTGGCAGCACCGGCCAGGGCCTCGACGTAGGCTTCCTCTTGCTCCATGACGCCTTCCGGCTCGACGCAGGCCATCGAGGTCTGGGCTGGGGCGGGGATTTCGAGCGTGCCGTCGCGGCTGGCTGTGTAGCTGCCGCTGCCGCCACCGTAGGCGTTGCAGCCGGCAAAACCGACGACGATGTCTTCCTGGAACTTGAGCACGATGTGGCTGCCCTCTAGCAGGGCCCCGCCGTGCAACGATGTAAGGATCCATTCGGTGCCGGCCAGGGGATCGGCCCCGCTGGGCGGCGGGGCATCGGTCTCTGTCGCTCCAGGCACTGTCGGCGACGGCAGCGGCCCGCAGGCGGCCAGGAGCAACAGGATGAATCCAAGGGTTAGAAGCCTGCTCATGTTTTTGAACTCCTTACTTGCACTTGGTCAGCCATGAGCCAGAGGTTGCCGCTCCGTCACTGTGCCACGGGGACAAAGGAGGCCAGGATGGCGCTGAACTCCTCCTCGGCCACAGGCGGCACGGCGGCATAGAACTCGTAGCGGCGCTGCCCATCAAAGAATACGGCTGATAGGAGCAGCGTCTGCGAGCCGTCGCCCTGCGACAGGATGGCATAACGGTAGACGGTCAGATCGCCGTCCTGGAGCTGGTTCAGAGGCTCAACCAAGCTGTTATCGGCCTCGCTGGCGCCCAGTTTCCGGGCGATTTCGGCCTCCAACCACGCTTCCAGCTCGTCCTGGGTCGCCGGCTGGGAGGCAAAGGTGACTGTCTTGCCCGTGGCGGTCTCTTGCACCAGGCCCAGCCCCTCGTCCAGCCGGTCCCAGTGGGCCGGATAGCGGAAGGACCAGCCCTCAGGGGCGGTATAGCGGTTGGTGCCAGCCATCTCGCCCTCGTAGACCCCGGCCTCGACGAAATACCACATATCGTCCACCCTGCCGTGGAACCAGAGCACGTCGGGGTGGGCCTCAACGTTGAACGCGGCTGGTTCACAGCATTGGCTGTGGACGACCTCGTGGTAGACGAAGGGCAGGGTCTCGCCCGCGTAGGAGAGACGGATGAGGCCCTCCTGCTCAAAGAAGTAGAACGGCTGTCCGTGCAGGATGTGAAACTCAAAGACGGCGTCGTAGCCCTGGCTCTCGCCCAGGTCCTGGCCGTCGACGATGACGTGGTCGTTCACCTCCAGCGCCCAGTGGCCATCCCACGTGTTGAACCCGCGCAGGGGCTCGAACGTGCTTTCGAGCTCGCCCTGGCCGCTGTATACGGCCTGCCCATCGAGCTGAACCTCGTAGTCAAAGGCTGGCGGCTCGCTGGAGATGGTGACCGCCATGGCCAGTTGGTCGCCCACGAAAGCCGGGCGGAGCTGGTTCTGGGTCACGACATGCCAGTCCTCGACTCCATCAGGCCGGATCAAGAGATAGGTAGGCTGGGTGTTGGGCGCATTCTCGGCCGGAAGTACAAAGTCGGTGCCCGATGCACTGACCGAGACAGGCCAGACGTGCCATAGATTGCGGAACATCGGCTCAGTCTCACCCTCTTCATAGAGGTCGTAGAGAGTGGCATGCCACACCTCGTCAAAGTGCGATTCCAGGCGGTAGCCAAACGGCGCCAGGGCCTCGTTATTGGCGGCCAACTGCTGTTGGCCAGCGTAGGTACGCAGGCCCTCGATGCGGGCCTGAATCTCTTCACCGAGATAATCCAGGTATTCTAGGCGATAGGGGGCCATCACGTCGTCGGCGACGATCGGCGTTTCATCGACCTCGAGGGCAGGCGGCCTTTCACCAGAACCGGCTGGCACCTCCACCAAAAAGCCGTAGCTGACGTCGCCCAAGCTGTCCCAGCGGGCAAACAGGTCCAGGACGTACAATCCCGGCTCAAGGGTGAGGTCGAGCTCTGGCTCCCGCTGCAGTGGCAGCACGAACTGCTCACCCGGGCCCCCGGGCCAGGCGCGGCTACCCGGCAGCACTGGCGCCAGAGCGTCAGCCGGCGTTACGGCGATGGTTCGCAGCGAGAGCTCGGAAGGCAGACCTTCGGGTGCCAGGCGGAACTGGGCGGTGAACGTGGCAGGTGCGATCAGCGGTTGCTCGGGCGTGATCACGCCGATGGAGTCGGCGCAGACCGACAGCCCCTGGTCCAGATCAGACCAGCAGTAGCTGCCGATGCCGGACACCTGTTCCTGCCCGCCGATGGCCAGAACCGCCGGGGGAGGCTTGACATGCGGACCCGCGCTGTCGATCGTAATCACCAGGCGATCCAGATAATAGGTCACCTCGGTCTCCCATACCACTGAGATGCCGGCAGCCAGCCACAGCCGGCCCTGCGCATCGCTACGCACGGGGAACGAGTAGTCATAGCGGCGCCAGCCTTCGGCCAGGTTAGCCGGTTTGGATGTGTCAAAGTCCTCCTCGGCTTCAGGTGGGCGTGGCCCGGCGTAGGCGGCTACGTTGGCCAGTGTGTTAAAGCTCTCACTGGCACTCCATAGCTGGAGGGAGAAGGCTATCGCCAACTCGGTGTCCGGCGGGACTGCCAGTTCCTGGCCAATCCAGATAGTGCCGTCGTCCTGGCTGCCGTCGAGGGTAAACCTGGCCGATTGCTGGCCCTCCGTGGCCTGCTCGCTGCTGGCCTGGATGGACCAGGCGACCGGCTGGCCCGGGTTATTGGGATCCTCGGGCACGTCGGCCCCCTTCTCCCAGCCTGCCAGACCCGATTCAAAGCCCTCTTCGATGACGATGGGCAGCTCTAGCGGGGGCGTCGTTGGTGTGCTGGTTGGCTGTGGCGATGCCCCAGGGGTGGCTGATGCATCTAGTGCCGGGGTTACAGGGCCGCCAAAAGGGGCACAGCCGCCCAAGACGAGGGCGGCGATGACGGCCAAGAACCACATTGGACGTATTCGATTTTGCTTTCTCTGCTGCATCGATCTCTCCTCGATCACTGGTGCGGCCTCTAACGGGGGCGGGCGGAGACCATGACCGCCGGGCCTGGATCCCCCGCTCCAGGCCCGGCGGAATCCCAGCCAGGATCGCCCTAGCGAGGCACCCACTTGACCGCGTCCCAGGCGATGAGACGTGTCAGGTACGGTTCGTACGTGGGATCGGCCAGGGAGACATAGTCCTCTTTTGTGCCGCGGAATCGATAAGTACCCAACGACACCCACTGGTTGCTATAGGCCGACTGGTTCACGATGCGCAGGGTATAACCGTTGGCATGCGAGATCCAGTAACGGGCCTTGGCTGTAGTCGTGAAGCGGTGCGGGATGTAGACATAGACCTGGTAGCGGCCAGCCTTCAGGTTCGGGTACCAGCGGGCCCAGTTGTAGTTAGGCCGGGCATAGTCGTTGTTCTGCGTCCAGAGCAGGTCGCCATTGTATCCTTCCAGCTCACGGCGCCAGGACGCCGCGCGACCGCCCTTGACGAACCCTGCGTCGCCATCGTCGACGATGACCGTGCCCGGGGCAGGCGCGGGCGCGTTGCCGGCTGCGGTCCAGGAAAGCTTGGCCACTGCCGCGCCCGTGCGCTCATAGTATTCCATTTTGACTGCGACGCCCCCCGCCGGTACATAGATGGTGTCGGAGTAGGTTCGCGCCGCCTGGTCCTTCCAGGCATCGATCAGTAGATGGCTGCCGATCCACAGCCGGACACCGTCGTCGACGGTCGCCGTGAAACGGTAAGAGCCGGCGGAGAGGTTCAGGGTGCGTGTCCAGCGCACGGAGAAGTTGTCGGCGTTGATGATGCCGGGTGCCGGCGAGCCACTGCCCCAGTCAAAGTTGATCCGTGTGTCGTCACGCACCAGGGCTGGCGTGTTGCTGAGGGTCCGGTTGTTAAAGTATGCGCCGCGCCAGTTGTTGATGGTGATGGCGGGCGCCCAGGACAGCTTGGCCACCGCGTCGCCTGTGTTCTCGTAGAACTCGACGATCACCAGGTGATGGCCAGCAGCCAGGGCCTTGTCGGCAGACACCGTCTTGGCCGAGTGGTCCGTCCATTCGTCGATGAGCAGGGTACCATCGACCCACAACCGCAGGCCGTCGTCACTGACCGTGGTGAAACGGTACGTGCCGGCAGCCAGATCCAGGTACCTGGTCCAGCGGGCCGAGAAGCCGTCGGCATTTACGCCTGAACCAGGGGTCCCCGCGCCCCAGTTGTAGTCCAAGTTGGGCTCCTCGCGCTGCAAAACAGATCCTCCTGATAGGTTCATGTTGTTCCAGTAGGTAGCTTGCCAGTTCGCATCCGAATGCTGAGGGACGACAGGTCCCTGCGCAGTGGCCGTCGAGCTGAGTGCCAGCACGACGATCACGCCCAGAAAGATGAGTGCTTTCTTCCCCATTTTACACCTCCATAGGGTTCAATCGAAGTCCGTTTATGGCTCTTGTGCTGCCTTGCAGCTCAGTTCCGCCCGAATCCGCTGCCCAGACCCACTGCTCGGTGTGGGGGCCTGGCGGCCGGCGACTCCCTTAGCTTCCGTCCTGCTCGAAAGGCGCGGGATCGCAGAAATCGTTGGCCTCATCGCAGCCAAACTGCATAAAGTCGTAAAAGGCGGCCGGGTCACCCTCGATGGCATAGAGCACGCGCTCGACGGGCAGGACCGCCTGCACCGTCTGGCCCACCTCGGCTAGAAAGGCCTGGCTGCCGCAGGACGTACCTGCCGAGGAGAGACTCTGCCGGATGTCGGCCAGGTTGACATAGGCCGTCTGGCCCTCGACATAGACGCCTCGCAGGATGGAGGCGGTCTGTGCCGAGAACATGGACACGTAGCCCTGCTCCGCCTCGGCCGGAGTGGGACCGGCGAACAGCTCGGCGAGTGCGGCTTCGGCCAGGGCAATGCCCGGAGCAGAGTCTGAACCCTCTGCCACTGTCACGAATCTCACCACGGGATAGACCAGGCGGCAGTCCTGGATGTTTGGGTTCATCTCGCTGTTCCCGAAATAGATGGTGACGGCCATTGTCTCGGCGGCCTCCTGGTCGAGGCTGGCCGTATCCAGCAGGTGCTGCAGCATGGGCTGGATGGTCTCAAGTTCTTGCGCCGACCGGCCGGCGCCGTACAGGTCGTAAGCCCGGCGGCTACTGCCTTCCTGCATGACGATCAGAACGTGCGTCTCGACCGACTCGACAGGTGCTTGTGTCTCGCCCGCCCCAGCCTCCGGCCCATAGACCTCCAGTGTCACACGGCGGCCGCTGCCCCAAGCCAGATCGACGGGCTCCGAATTCAGCACCTGCGCTGGACCGGGCAGCAGAGCCGCCTCGGCCTCCTCGGG
>JAMJFU010000268.1:0-319 GCA_023544525.1 Anaerolineae bacterium
CCCTCCCGGATAGCTGGTCAGGTTCATACGCGACATCATCTCAACCAGAACTGAATCGTAACCTTCCCGACCTTGATCCGATCGCCGTTGCGTAGCTGGTACGCCCGGTTAGGGAGCAGCGGATAACCGTTGACGGTGGTACCGTTGCTGCTGGCCAGGTCGGTGATAAAGTAGCCGGCGCGACCCCGGGTGATGCGGGCGTGCCGGCGGGAGACATAGTCTCCCTCATCATAGAAGGTCATGTCAAAATCAGGCCTGTATAACTCTGCCTCACTGGCACGGCCCAGGAGCATCGGGTTTTGGCTGACAGGCATCTCCC
>JAMJFU010000268.1:329-5582 GCA_023544525.1 Anaerolineae bacterium
GCAGCCCGCACCGGCTCAACGATGCGCAGGATTGCCCTTCCCGGCGGTACAAAGGCATAACCGCAGCCCACGCAAAACCGGGCCGTCTCCACGTTGGCCCGGCCGCACGACGGGCAGGCCTTGGTCGCAACGGGCCGCGGAGCAGGCTTGCCGGCGCGGACAGCCACCGGCGCGCGCTGGGGTGGGGCCTGGACGGAAGCCGGCGCAGGCTGGGGTCTGGGCGGTGGAGCGGATATCGCCGGTGGCACGTAGGGGCCTGGCAGGGCCTCGAGCAGCGCCTGGCGCATCTCTGGCGCCGATTGGAAGCGCTTCCCGCGATCCCGGTCCATCGCCTTTTCGATGATCTCCACCGTCTTACCCGACAACGCGCTGTTATAGTTGGCCAGCGGCAGCGGTTCTGACGGGAGAAAGGCAGGGGTGGGTGCCATGTTGGCCAGCAGGTGATACATGGTTGCTCCGAGGGCATAGACGTCGGAGCGGGCGTCGGTCTGGCCCTTGCCCCACTGCTCGGGTGCTGCATAGTTCTCTGAGCCCATGGCCACGGTGTCACGCTTCTTGCCGACTTTGTACGTGCGGGCGATGCCAAAGTCGATGAGCTTGACCAGCCCGGCATTGGTCACCATGACGTTGCTGGGCTTCATGTCGCGGAAAATGATGGGCGGTTGGCGAGTGTGAAGGTAGTGCAGGGCTTCGCAGAGCTGCACGGCCCACTTGAGCACGTCCGTCTCCAGCAGCGGGGCATTGGTGGCGGTCAGGCGCTTCTCAAGTGACTCGCCCCAGATGAACTCCATGACCAGGCAGGCCCGGCCGCCTTCCTCGAAAAAGCCGGCGATCTTGGGGATGTTGACGTGGTCCAGGGCTCGAAGAAGCTGCGCTTCCTGGTCGAATAGCTTGTGAGCCGTGGCTTGCTCCGCCTTATCTTGGGTCTGGGGCCGCAGCTCCTTGAGCGCCCAGAGGATGCCACTGCCTACCGGCAGCTCCTCCACCTGGTAGACCCAGGCCATGCCGCCCCCTCCGACGAGGCGGACGATGCGGTATCGATTTTTCAGCACGGTGCCAATGGCCAACGGCTGTGACATCTATTCTACACCTCGGTTCTCGAGGCCATTATAGCGCAGGGCACGTTTCCCTGCCTGACGGCAAGATGCCATCGCCTTGACAGACAGTGTCAGGCAGCTTTGGGATTATATCACGCTATCGATGTCGCGGCAACCCTTTGCCGCGGGAAGTGGCGTCCCAAGAGCGATCAATCCTGGGCCCGGCGGACTCCAGGTGCAGCCAGCTATGCCCACTGCATGCTGCATGGCTCGCTCAAGAGCGGCGCGAGCCATCCAGGAACCCAGAGGCCTGGCCTTCAGGGAATGGCGATCTGATCGGCGTTGGGTAGCGGTGGCGGATAGCGCATGTCCAGGCTGGTCAAGGTGTCGACGATGATCTGCGAGATGACCAGGTTGCGATACCACTTGTGGTTGGCCGGGATGACGTACCACGGTGCCCACGGCGCACTGCAGCGGCTCAGGGCATCCTCAAAGGCGCGCATGTAGCTATCCCACAGCTCCCGCTTCTCCACATCTTCCATGGAGAACTTCCAGTTCTTGTGGGGATCGCGCAACCGGGCCTCAAAGCGGTCCTTCTGCTCTTCCTTGGAGATGTGCAGGTAGAACTTGAGGATTGTCGTGCCAGTGTCGGCCAGCAATTTCTCAAAGTGGTTGATCTGCTCGTAGCGCTGCTGCCATACCTGCTCGGGCGCGAGGTTCTCCACGCGGACCACCAGCACGTCCTCATAGTGAGAGCGGTTAAAGATGCCGATGTAGCCCCGCCGGGGCACAGCCTTGTGGATCCTCCATAGGAAATCGTGATCCAGTTCCTCACGAGTCGGCACTTTGAAGCTGGTCACCTGGCAGCCCTGCGGGTTAACGCCGCGCATGACGTGCTTGATCGTGCCGTCCTTGCCGCCAGCATCCATCGCCTGCAGGACAATCAGAAGCGAGTGTTTGCCCTCAGCCCACATGACCTCTTGCAGGTCTTGGAGCTTCTCGCTGCTGCGCTTGAGCTCGGCCTTGGCCGCTGCCTTGTCGACGTAGCTGCCTGTATAATCTGGGTCATAGTCAGCCAGGCTGACCCGAGATCCGGCTGGCACTAGGAAAGGTTGGTCCATGGTTCTGCCTCCCGATGCAATGTGCGTAGACGGCATTATACGCCAGGAGTCAGATTCTGGCAAAGTGCAAAGTGCGCCTCCGGGGCATGGACCGGACCTCTTGACCCCGGCAGGGGGGCGTTGCGAGGGGCCATCGAGGATGTCCGACTGGCGGACGGCCGGCAGGTGGGACACGCCCGGAAAGGCGTGCCGCTCTGCGGCTCAGAATGACGGCTGCGGATGCTTCTTGGTGCTTATCGCGCTTCGACCTCGGGTGGCGTCCGGAGGGGCCTCAGCTTGTTGATCAGTAGCGCCAGCCAGCTGGGCTGGTCCCCGCGCAGGTACGGAGATTGGCTGAGTAACACTGCGCGGACCAGCGGCCGGCAAGCCCGGATGAGGGAGCACCGTGCTCCCAGCCCAGCCCTCATGTCTTTGACATAGTCTTTGAGGGTAAGGCGCTGGTACTGGAGGATATCCTGGCTTTCTTGGGTAGCCAGCCAGTCGGTGGGGAACGGGGTGCGGCCAAATGCCTCTTCGGGCAGCGTGCCGACCCCCATGCCCTCCAGGACCTGTCCGGTAATCTGGCGGTACGTGTACTGGCAGCGCGGACCGCCGCCGATGAGTAATACCTTGCCCCAGACCCGCGGCTCTTCTATCGCGTTGGCAAAGGCCAGGCCCACGTCTCGCGTGTGCACGTATTCCATGCGGTTGTCCAGCGGGATGTCGAACATGCCCGGATCCAATCTCATGGCCAGCGGCAGCGTGGCGGCCAAACGGAAGATGGCCCACTCCAGGCCAGAGCTGCGGATCATCTCCTCGCACTCGATCTTGTGATAGGCATAGTGTTCGATGGGCTGGAGGGGATCTGCCGCGGTTCGCGGTGGATCCTGGTGTTGGGTCCGGCCATAGATGTGGTAGGACGAGGCAAAGAGGAGCTTGGCTGGCCGGGGTTGGGCTTTCATTGCGTCGAGAAGGTTGTGTGTGCCCCCGACATTGATCTCGTGGGCCCAGCTGGGGTGATCTTCTGTTTCAAAGCCGGTGACCGACAGCTTGGGGATGATAAACGCCAGGTGTACCACCACGTCCTGGCCGTCAACAGCAGCGGCGACATCCTCCCGGCGGCGCAGATCGCCCCACACGACGTCAATGCGACCCCTGAAGCGCCGTGAGGTGCGCACATTGGCCCGTGTCTTCAAATCGAAGCAGCGCACAGCATGCCCTTGCTCGAGCAGTGCCGCCAGGGTGCTGGTACCTACATTGCCAAAGGCCCCTGTGAGAAGTACATTCATTGTCGCTCCCTTCCGCGAGGTCATGCGCACCAGCTCCCGGGCGAAGTTGTCCTCCCCCGAGCGGACGACCTCCAGCTGCCTGTCGATGTCCCTGAGCCAGAGTTCCAGCATCTCGAGGAAGACGTCCTGCTTGCTGGCATGTACATGACTTGGAAACCCATACCTTGTGACCGTGTGCCTGTGACTCAGTCAGCATACACCGCAGGCCGTCACTCTCGCCAGTGTCATCTGTCATCATTAGTGTCACATTCACTCTGGAGGGCGGATGGTGGGAAAAGCCGAGGAGGGTTGCTTGGGCGGGGTTCTCAGTGGGGCGCGGGGGATGGTGCTTTTGGGCGGAATCGGGTATAATTCAGCCGCTGTTTCTCCGAGTGGCTGCGCGACGAGCGCGGCTGGGGAGCGCGCTGTGTGAGGCAGGATGGTGTCCGAGCCAGCGACTGGACTGGGCAGTCGGGAGGAGCTGTAGATGGGTAGAGACGGCGTGTTAGCGCGCCACACTGTGCTCAGGGTCCTGCGCTTGGTCGTCTACACAGTGCTGCTGTTCCTGGCCGTGTTCTCGGCCTTTTTTATCCTGCCGGCTACAGTCCGGTACGAGGTGGTCGAGGTCTATATGTTCTCCGCGGATCGTCCCGACGTGCCGCTGTATCTGGCCGTCATGCTGCCTGGGAATGGGCCCTACCAGACCATCGCCGATTTTGGGATGGCTGGCGATGCGCGGGCAGGCGTTCAGAAATGGGGGACCCACGACGTCATGCTGATGGAGGCCCTGACGGGGCTAGACAGCACGCACGAGCTGGAGATCTCCTATAGCGTTGCTCTCTCGCAGGGCAGGGCGCGCTGGATAACGCCCGTCGAAGATCGGCATTTGCAGCCGCAGGCCAATATCGAGTCTGACCACCCTCTGCTCCTCGCCCAGGCGACGCAATTGGCCGGCGGCCAGTCGCGGGAAGATGCCTACCAGATCTATACCTTCACGGCGGGGCATCTCTCCTGGCCCGAGGGGACACGGATGGGGGACGGCCAGTCGGCCCTGGAGGCCTACCAGACCGGCGTAGGGGTCTGTGGCGAGTTTGCGAATCTGATGACGGCCCTCTGCCAGGCAGCCAGGATCCCGGCCGCCTCGATTACCGGCTTGTCCCTGCCCTGGGGCCCGCCGCTCGTGACCCAGAAGGCTACCTGGTCCCATCCCGGGGGTGCTCATGCCTGGGTCGAGGTATATACCGGGGAATACTGGGAGTTTGCCGACCCCAGTTGGGCTTCGCGTGTGCCCCTGCACCAGCTATGGTTCGGCCGCACCCAGGGAGCGCACCTATCATATGGTGAGGTCGCCGCACACGATGAGGTCTATGGCGATATGGTCAACTGGGCCGAGATCCAGGGGGACATCATCGGCGCCATGTCGGCGCCCCTCAAGTTCGCAGCAGCTGCGCGCGGTGAAGGCGTGTCGGTGGAGCCCACGGTGACCGTGAAAAAGACGTGGGACGGACGTTGGTCCAACGCGGCGGCGATATTCGTGGCTGTAACTGTGGGCCTGGCGCTCCTGGAGGATCGGATCAGGCAGCGCTAAAAGCCCGGCCTGCACCCGGAAGCGGGGTCGGCCGGTCACCAGGCTCGGGCCTCTCAGTGAGGCAAATATGCGCAAACTGGTCCTGATCCGGCATTCAATCCCAGACCTTTCACCCACCCCCGGTGCCCGGGCTAGGCGGGTGGAATGGTGACCGTCAGGGAATAGTCCACCTCAGAGCCGAAAGAGACGACCTTGATGAAATAGTCCTGGGTGGCGGGCAGAGCGCCAGACCAAATCGTCTACCCGTCGACGTGGCGTTT
>JAMJFU010000269.1:0-5316 GCA_023544525.1 Anaerolineae bacterium
CGGGGATGGGTGGCGTGCGGGCCAGGATCTCCAGGATCGGCGAACGGTCGGCACGGGCCAGCGCCATATAGATGCGCGGCATGAGGGGGAAGTGAAAGTTCATGTGGAACTCGTCACCGTCGCCCAGGTAGGGGCGCACGTCCTCCGGCCACTGGTTCGCCTCTGATAAGAGCAGGCTGCCCGGCGCTCGCTCGTCGACAAAGGCCCTCATGCGCTTGAGATACTCGTGGGTCTCGGGCAGGTTCTCGCAGTTGGTGCCCTCGCGCTCGTAGAGATAGGGGACCGCGTCGACCCGGAAGCCATCGATGCCAACGTCGAGCCAGAAGCCGATGATGTTGAGCATCTCTTGCCGCACCGCCGGGTTGTCATAGTTCAGGTCTGGCTGGTGGTGGAAGAAGCGATGCCAATAGTAGGCACCGCGGACGGGATCCCAGGTCCAGTTTGACTTTTCATAATCCAGAAAGATGATGCGCGCCTCGGCATACCGCTCGTCGGTCTCGCTCCACACGTACCAGTCCCGGTATTTCTCATGTTGGGGATGGGAGGGATCGCGCGAAGCCTGGAACCAGGCGCACTGATCCGAAGTGTGGTTAGGGATCAGATCCATGATCACGCGCAGGCTCCGCCGGTGAGCCTCGGTCACCAGGGTGCGCAGGTCATCCGCGGTCCCATAATCGGGATGGATGGCGTAAAAGTTGGCGACGTCGTAGCCGTCGTCGCGCAGGGGTGAGGGATAGACCGGCAGCAGCCATATACAGTCGACGCCCAGGTCCTGCAGATAGTCGAGGCGCGTGGTGACGCCGGCCAGGTCGCCGATGCCGTCTTGATCGCTGTCGGCAAAGGCCCGGACATAGATCTCGTAAAACGTAGCGTCTTTGTACCAATCAGTAGCCATGGCTCTCCTATCCTTATGCCCGGCTGCAGCCTGGCCCAGGCTCGGCCGGCAGATCTCCTGAGCAGCGGCCCAGTCTGCGCCACGCGCAACGGCCCCGCACTCTGGCTCAGGACGGCTGTACGTGTCCTTATCCTAAACCGCCTGATCGCCCTTGTCAAGTCTCAGCCGGACCCGCGGCAAGGCTGTTGCAAGGTCTGTCATTGCGCCCCGGTCTTGGGCGCCGAAGCAATCCCCAACTTGGACCCAGGTGGCGATTGCTTCGGGCGCAAAAGGACGCGCCCTCGCAATGACAGAGTGGCTTGTCAATGGACAATGCAACAAGCCCTGGGACCCGCGGTATGCGGGTCACGGCGGCTCACGTCTGCTCCTGCACGCTGCCAAAGTCGGGCGAGACGACCAGGTCGGCCAGGATCTTGTGCTGGGAGATGATCTGGTGCTCACGTTCTAGCACGTCCTGGACAAAAGGCTCCCACTTGTCTCGCGCCCGGCGGATCCTGGCCTCCAGGGTCTGCCGGTAATCCCGGTCGATAAAGACCCGTACATCGGCAAAGCGCAGGAGGGTGGTATAGGTGCCCTCGGCAATGAGCACCGCCAGGTCATCCACCGCCATTTCCTCAGACGTGATCTGGTCCTCGTCATAGATGACCAGGGGCTTGTAGATGGGACTCTCGCCGCGCTTGAAGGACCTGAGGTTAGCGTCGAGAAAGTCCAGCTTGACTTCGTAGGGTCCCACCTGCTCCAGGTTGCGGCGCCGCATGTCATGGTTGGTCTTGGGCGGGAAGACAAAGTAGTCGTCCTGCTGCAGCAATCCGGCCCGGATGCCTCGCTCATTCAGCACTCGCTGGATCTCGTGGGCCAGTTCAGACTTGCCTGCGCCCGATTCTCCGGCGACGGTCAGGGCCAGTTTCCCCGCCAAGCGCTCGGAGAGGAGATCGCAGATTTCGGTGGCCCGCTCTGTGTGATAGGGCTCGATGACCAACTTGTCGCCGATCATTGCTCCTCCGCTGCCTGCGCCTCGATCTTGTCATAGATCTCTTGCCGGTCGAGGCTGTCCGGGAGGGGGCCAACCGTGGTCAGTTTCCGCTCGACGATCTCCCGGGCGAACTGGGCGCAGCGCTGGACCGGGTTGCCGTCGAGCAGTGCCACCAGAAAGCCGGCCCAAAAAGAGTCCCCGGCTCCGGTGGCGTCGACCACCTTGATGGGCCGCGCAGGGATGTGGACCATCTCCCCCTCTGCAGAGAGCAGCACGCCATCGGGGCCCATGGTAAAGACGACGATCTCGGGGCCCATCTCGTGATAGAGCTTGATATACTCTTCCGGTTCCCGGTCACGCCCGAATAGGCGGCTGGCATCGTCCCGAGAGGGCTTGGTGATGGTCGCATAGCTCAGCATCTCGGGCAGCACGCTCTTGGCTTCGCGGTAGTCCGGCCAGATCTGGGGGCTGTAGTTCGGATCCAGCGAAATGATCTTGCCCTGCTCCTTGCCCAGCTCAAAGGCCCTTTTCACCGCCGAACGGCACGGTTCGCGGGAGAGGGCCCACGTCGAGGCATGGATCACCTTGGCCCGTTCGACGGCCTCTTCCTTGATCTCTTCGGGTGCCAATTGGTAGTCGCCGCTGCGAAAGGCCTCAAAGTCGGCGGTCTTGGCCGTGCGCGAGACAAAGATGACGCTGGTGTGGACCAGGTGGTCCATCACCATATAGTCGGTATAGACCCCCGCCCGGTTCAGCTCGGCTTTGAGGAATTGCCCCATGGCGCCGATCCCGGTCTTGGAGATGACGGCAGCGTGACCGCCCAGCTTGGCGACGTGCACGGCAATGTTCGCCGGCGATCCGCCCTGGTATTTGCGGAAGGTATAGGCGTTGCGCAGCCAGTCGGTCTCTTCCACCGATATGAAATCGACCAGGGTTTCACCGATGGCCAGTAGATCCAGGTCACCCTTCGGGATCTTGATCATTTCTCCTCCTTCTGCTCGTTGGGGCAATGGCCCGGTCACCTGTCAGGCTCTGACCCGGTATACCCGGCCCTCGCTTGCTTCCAGAGCTATGACCTTGTAGGCCTGGCTGTTAGATGTCAAGATCTGATCGTCCTCGTCTCCCTGCTCGGCAGTGGAAAAGACGAGCTCCAGCCGCGCATCCGGGCCAGCCTGCGGGATGCGTGGCAGGTTAAAGTTGGTAATGCCTTGCTCCCCATCGGTATTGGTCACAAAGACATAGCCTGGTTGGCCGTCCGCCTGGGTCCAGGCGATGTGCTTGGCCTCGCCCGTCGGGTCAGGGGCGATCAGCCAGCGTGTGGGCCGGCGGTCGATGTCTGCCCAGATATCCTCGGCAAACAGCCTGAGCCGTGTCACGTCGTGAAAGAGGGCACCGTTCTTGCCCCAGACGTAGGGCCCATCTGTGGCTTTGGGGCCCTGCGACTCGTGGAATACGTAGAGCTTGGTATAGTGCTCGTTGGGCGCCCTGTGGTGATGGAGGTCGCGGGTCTCGAATCCGAGGGCCATGTAGCTGGGCATGTCCGTCAGAAAGAGGGCGATGAACAGCCGCAAAGCGTTGCCATGCCTGTAGAACTCGTCGAAACGGGGGTCATCCTTGTCGCCGGTGATGACCACAAAGGTGGGGGCAAACGCCCTCGTCCGCCGCAGGTCATCGTAGAGCCGGAAGCGCTGCAGAAATACAGGGGAGCCCACGCTCGTCGACTGGAGGTCACCCAACGTCGTGTCGGCGCCGGACGCTTCCAGGTGATCGACCTCATCCCCATAGACCATGATGTTGCGCGGCGCCAGGAAGGTCTCGGCAAAGTAGCCAAAGTGACGGACGCCGTGGTCCCGCTGGATGTGGTGTTTCACGGCACGCAGGATGTCATAGTACCCGTCGATCACCTTGGGCACACCCGCCGGTCGCATCTGGACGTGCGACATGTCGCCGCGCATAAAGTCAAAGTTGTAACGGTGCTGGACCTGGTAGTACTTGTCGCAGACATAGTCCCATACCTCTTGCCGGGGCGCGTCAAAGTCGATCTGCCAGTCGCGGTTGTCGTCGATCCTGCCATAGAGCTTGTAGCGGGCCAGGGGACCAAAGACCCGCGACATCGGCTCGGGCTGGATGATGGCATAGTCATACCAGACGTTTCCCTGGCTGTCGACGTAGCGGCTCGAGACGTCCACCTTCATCCCGCGGAAGGGCGGAGCCATCGTTGCTGGCACCGGCTCGTACCCGTAGCTGTGGAGGTGGCTGATTAACTGGTTGCGCCTCTCCCAGCGGGCGGCCTGGTCCTCCGGCCGCCCAAAAAGCAGGCGCGTGCGCCTCTCCTCGGTCGAGGCCCCCGAGAAAAGGGCTTCCACGGACCCGGGCAGCTCTTCGCCGGGCACGGCTGGCCCGCGTTGCCGCAAGAACTCCATGACCTGGGCCTGGACCTCGGTGTGCAGGTCCGCGGAGTGGTCTACGATCTGAGCATCGGAGCGCTGCAGCCACTCAAAGTAGTGGGGATTGGCCAGGGCGATCTCGGAAAAGCGGTCCGTGTGGGGGATGACGTCCATGCCCACCGCTTTGCCCAGGGCGTGCAGCAGGTTGACGGCCACTTTGAGCTGCTTCTCCGCTGTATCCAGCGCCGGGATGGCCTCGGCCCATTCCTGGCTATAGAACTCGCGGTTGATCAGCCAGCTGCTCATGCCGTACAGGCTGCCTACAACGCCAGGCTCCCACACTGGCAACAGGTGGATCGAATCCTGGCATGCCGGCAGGGTGATGGCGTACTTGACCACGTTCCAGAAGCTGCCGACGGTCCTGACGTTGACGCCCACCATGTTCGTCGTCTTGAGCCAACTACCGTCGGGCTGACCGAGCACGGGGCTCTGGATCGATGGGGGCAGCTGTTCAGGCGGGCAGTCTGGGCCGGCGCACGCGAGGGCATCGTCAAGCCGGGTCCCCAACCTGCCCCGCAGGACACGCAACGCCTCGGCCGCCGTCATGCTCACCGCCCGGGCAGGGAGCAGGTGGGGCACAAAGGACCGCTGGCCCTGCAAGTAGGGCAGCAGCAGGTCCTGCCTGTCGCGCTCCCAGCGGTCGACAAAACCCTGGTGGACCTTGGGCACGTCGTAGTCGATCACTCTTCCCTCCGCGCGTTCCGGGGCTACCCGCCAGAGGGCCAGACACTGGCCAACGAACCGAGCGAGGGCTCGTTCTCCGGCTTGGGGTCCCAGAAGTAGGCTGGGATGGGCAGACGGGCGGCCAGCACCTGCTCGAGCACGCGCAGGTAGCCAGCGGCTGTCTGCTCCCAGGTATAGCGGTCCAGCACGCGCTGCCGGCCTGCCTTCTCGAACTGCAGCCATTGGTTGCCAGGCCCGACCAGGCGCAATAGGCCGGCGGCAATATCCTGCGGATCGCTAGGATCTACCAGCACGCCGAACTCGCGCCCGGTCTCTGC
>JAMJFU010000269.1:5326-5532 GCA_023544525.1 Anaerolineae bacterium
CTCGTATAGGCTCTCGCTAGGCCCACCGTTCTGTGTCACGATGGCTGGCAGGCCGGCGGCCATGGCCTCTAGCGGAGCCAACCCGAATGGCTCGTAGAGAGCTGTCAGGGCAAAGACCGAACGCCGCTTGCTGAGGTAGCGGTAGGCGGAGGCCAGTTCCTGCTGGCTGTTCAGGGAGAAAGCACTGACCTTGCCCCAGAGCTGGT
>JAMJFU010000026.1 GCA_023544525.1 Anaerolineae bacterium
CTGCAACTGTGGCTAGAGCTGGATAATCCAGCTCTGCTCGCTTACAACCAGTCCTCAGCATCCTCCCCGAACTGAAAGGCCACACCCTGGACGAAACCGCGGGCCCGCTCCATCCCCGGGAAACGGCTGAGATAGGCCCAGAACGACTGGCTATGATTGGGGAACCTGCGATGGGCCAGTTCGTGGGCGACGACGTAGGCAATCACCCAGTCGGGCCAACCCTTGATACGATCGCTGATGCGGATGTCGCCGTCGGTTGGACCGCCGATCGTGCAGCTGCCCAGGCGCTTGCGCATGTTGCCCACCCAACGGATCGAGTGCCACGAGATCTCTCCGTCGAAATGGGCACGATTGATCTTCTGGGCCAGGGCTTCCAAATCCTGATCGGCGCGCGCACGGACCCTGGCCCGGCGGCGCCTGACCTTCTCGACGATCTCGGCGACGTGGCGATCCAGGTCTCGCTGGGGAACGCCCCGGGGTGCCCGGACCCGGACGCTGTTGCCGTTCCACTCCCAATGGATCCGGCTACGGAGGCGGGCATCGCGCACCACCTCGACGCTGACAGGATCGTCGTCGTGGTCAACCGTCTTGGCTGCGCTCATCCGGCTCCTCGGCAAGCAGGCTGATGGCTTCGGGGCGCAGGCTCAGCAAGATGCGGTCGCCCCGCCGGGGCAGGTCCTCCGCGCGGAACATCAGCTCAAACTCCAGATGAAGGCCCGCCTCGTGGTCGATCTGTAGGAGGTAGTGGCTTCCGCGGAAGGAGCAACGCCGCACCGTGCCCTCGATAGGGATATGCCCTGCCTCGGCCGCTCGCTGTGCCAGCCGTGCGGCCTCGGGCCGGACCAGCAGCGTCACCTCCTGGCCCTCCGCAACCCCGTCCAGTGCGGGCAAGGCCAACCTGCCCAGCGCGCTGTCGACCGCGAACGGGGTCCGACCCACGATCCGGCCAGGCACAAGGTTGCTCAGTCCCAGGAAACGGGCCACCCAGGACGAGGCTGGATAGCGGTAGACGTCTTGAGGCGTGCCTCGCTGGACGATGCGCCCCTGTCGCAGGATGATCACCCGGTCAGCCAGCGCAAATGCCTCTTGCTGATCGTGCGTGACATAGATGGCCGTTACGCCCACATCCTTGAGGATGCTGCGTAGCTCGTTCATCAGTTCTTCGCGCAGGGCCCGATCCAGCGAGCCAAGCGGCTCGTCCAGCATCAGCAGGCGCGGGCCTGGCGCCAGGCTACGGGCAAGGGCCACCCGTTGCTGTTCCCCGCCAGACAGATCATAGACCCGGCGCGCCTCGTAGCCCTCCAGACCAACCAGAGCCAGCATCTCTGAAACCCGCTGCTCTATTTGTGCTGCTGTCTGTGATTGCATCCGCAGGCCAAAGGCCACATTGGCCGCTACGTCCTTGTGTGGAAACAGGGCATAGTCCTGGAACATCAGCCCAAAGCCCCGGCGGTGTACCGGCACCTCTACCAGGGGACGGTTCTGGTAGATGACCTCACCGGCTTCGGCCGTTTCCAGGCCGGCAATGATGCGCAGCAAGGTCGTTTTGCCGCAGCCACTGGGGCCCAGGAGACAGACGATCTTCCCCTCGTCCACGCGGAACGAAATGTCCTCGAGGACGGCTGTATCGCCATATGACTTGTAGATGGATCGTACCTCAAGCAGGGCCATGCTCAGAACTCGCCAATCTCCCCCACGCGGAAGCGTTCAATGAGGACAAACCCCACGGCGCAAACGATCATCAGGAGCGTGCTCATGGCCAGCCCCTGTCCCTGGTTCAAGGCCCCCTGCCCGCCGAGCAGCCGGTAGATGACCACCGGCATCGTCGGAAATCGAGGCCGGGCAATGAGCAGTGTGGCTCCAAACTCGCCCATGCTTACTGTGAAGGCAAAGACGGCGCCCACCAGCAGGGCGCGGGCGACGATAGGCAGATCGATCTCCCGGATCACGCGCAAGGGAGAAGCACCCAACACGCCAGCTGCCTCCCGCCAGTGCGGGTTCATTCCTCGCAGCGCCGGCAACAGACTACGCACCACAAAGGGGAACGCCACCAACGTGTGGGCCAGCGGCAGCAACAGCAGTGAAGTCCGCAGGTTCAGCGGCGGTGTGCCCAAGGCCACGATGTAGCCAAAGCCCAGGGTGACCGCCGATGTACCCAACGGCAGCATGAACAGCGGGTCCAGGATAGACCTGAGCGGGGCAGAAGGGGATGTCAGCAAGTAGGCACTGATGAGGCCGATGGTGAGCGACAGGGCCACCGTAGTGCTGGCAACCAGCAGCGAGTTACGGATCGCTTCGGCCGGCGGGACAAAAAAGAAGGACTGGGTAGGATTGGTCATGAGGGCCTGGTAGTAGCGCAGTGTATAGGGTCCCTCCAGGGAGAGTGAGCGGTCCACCAGGGCCAGCAGCGGTGCCAGCAGAAAGACGAGGAGCCCGCCGACGCTGCTCCACACGATCAGCCGCGAGCCCAAGGTAGCAGGGCGCTTCTGGGTGGCCTCGGACGGGCGCAGGTTCAACGGGACGGATGCTTTGGCCTGGATCCGGGTGTAGAAAGCCATGATGGCATAGGTAAAGGCCATCTGGCCGATGGACAGGGCGGCCGCCACAGGCAGGTTAAAGAGAGGCACAGCTTGATAATAGATCTCGACCTCGATGGTCGCCAGGCCGGGACCGCCGAGCACCAGGATGACACCAAAACTGGTGAAGCAGAACAAGAATACGAGCAAAGAGGCCGCCACGATGGAGGGCAGGAGGAGGGGTAGCGTTACCTCGCGGAAGGTCCGCCAATGCCCTGCCCCCAATACCCGCGCTGCTTCCTCTACCCGCGGATCGAGGTTCGCCCAGAAACCGCCCACGACACGAACGATGATGGCCGCATTGTAGAATACGTGGGCAATGAGCACCAGCGCCAGGGTCTGCTGCAACTGGAGGGGCGGCCCCTGGATCTGACCTCGCAGCCCCAGCAGGTCGAGGATTGCCAACAGGCCGCGGTTCAGGTGCCCTTGCGGGCCCAGCAGGGCAGTGAACGCTGCGGCCACGACCATCGTGGGCAGCACGAAGGGGATCGTCGTCAGAGCTCGCAGGACCGCTTTGCCACGGAAATCGTAATGGGCAAAGGCATAGGCTGCCGGCATGCCCACCAGAAGGGTCAAGAGCGTCGAAGCCAAGGCCTGGCCTGTTGTGAAGCCCAGGAGCCTGCCATAGTAGGGATCAGAAAGAAGGCGGCGGAACGGTGATAGATCCAGCGCACCCTGCGGCGCCAAGCTCAAGCGAAAGATCTCAACCAGCGGGTAAAAGAAGAACAGCCCCAAGAAAAGGAGCGGCAGCAGGTAGACCAGGACTGCAATCCAAGGTCGCCACCGCCCACCTCGCACCTGTATCAGCGAACCCTCCCTCGCCACTGTCTCGTGAGCCCCCCGGACCACATTGTACCACGCGGTGCCTCCTTCGTCAATCGAAGTGGCAGGATAGCCCTGGCGCAAATCCTCTCCATCTTTGACGCTTCGCCAGGAATCTGCTATAATGGGTCAGCATCAGTGCTGGAACGGATGGCGGACGCCAATTGGCAGACGGTGACCAGGGCTGGCTTCAGCCAGGGAGACAAGACGCCATGTAGACTACACAAGGGCCTGTCAAGCACCGCCGAATGGACGGTGGGATCCGAGAGCCTGGCTCTTGGACAGGCATGTGGACGTGTTCGTTACGCCGAGGAAGCCCGGTAGCCATCCAGTGCATCAATGTGCATACCGGGTTTTGTGTTTCCAGCGCAGCCGGCCTGCGGGCCAGGACTTGTCGGGCAGGAGGGGGGTGAGTCTATTGGCAACGGTGACCCTCAAAGAGGGTGAATCGCAGGAGAGCTTGCTCAAGCGATTTAGAAAAGAAGTAATGCAGGAGCGGATTCTGAGCGAGGCACGGCGCAAACGATGGTACGTGTCTCCAAGCGAGATGCGCAGGATCCAGAAACAGCGTGCCATTCGCCGCGCTCGGCGACGACAGCGGCAGCGAGAGGCCCGACAAAGGTAGAATCAGAGAGAATAAGCGATTGAATTGCATATACAACATCACTTGCGAAAGGAGGAGTTGTTGGCTAAGGAAAGTCAAGAAAAGATTGAAGTCGAAGGTACTGTAGTAGACTGCCTGCCCGGCACTCAGTTCCGTGTCGAATTGGAAAACGGGCATGAAGTGCTGGCTTATCTTTCAGGCAAGATGCGCAGATACTACATCCGGGTGCTCCTGGGCGACCGTGTCCTGGTAGAGCTCTCGCCCTACGATCTGACGCGAGGACGGATTACCTACCGGTTCCGTAAACGCCCCGTCGGCGCGTCCGAATAGGCGGCGCCTCGCCAGGAACCACCGGGCAGGGCACCTGCTAAACCGGGATGCCAAGCCAGGTGTCGAGCACCCGTTCTTAGAGGTAAAAGTCCCCCGGCCCAGGCCGGGGGACTTTAACGCTCCCCCTCATCACAAGCCCCGGGCATCAGTCCCGATGCCTAGCGAGGGCCCTTGCGCCAATCTCCAAACCGGCCCAAAAGCTCGCCCAACTGCCAATAGTACCCGCCAATGTAGGCCAGGGGTCGGGCTTTTTCATAGTCCAGCCGGCCCTGATCATCCAACACCGATTCGTCGATCTGTACGGCCAGTACCTCGCCGATAAACAGGTCGTGGGCACCCACTGCCAGCCTCTGGCTGACCCGGCATTCCAGGGCCACAGGGCACTCGGCGATGAGGGGGGTCCGGATCTTGCTTGCTGGCGCCGGCGTCAGCTCACACGCCGCCCACTTGTCCACCTCCCGTCCAGAGACCTGCCCACAGTAATCTACGACGTCCACCTGGTCAGCACGCGGCAGATTGATGACAAACTCCCCCGCCTCGGCAATCAAGCCGTGCGAAAACCGTTCCGGGCGCACGCCAATGCCTACGCTGGGCGGGTCAGAACACAGGGTACCCACCCAGGCCAGGGTAATAATGTTGGGCGTTTCCAGGCCGCAGGTCACCAGAACGGCCGGCACAGGATACAGGGCCGTTGAGCCCGGTTTCATGACTTTCATGATGCCTCCTCTTTTGGTTATTCTCGGGATGACGTGAAAACCTCGTCGACGCAGCCGTAAGGGCCTAGCGGCCGCGCCGCGTCGCGCGGATCGCCGTCAGGACTCGCTCGGGCGTGGCAGGCAATTCCCGCACTCGAGCCCCGACTGCGTTGTGTATGCCGTTGAGGATGGCCGGCGCAGTCGCCAGCGTCGCCGCTTCGCCCAGGCCTTTGGCCCCCTTGGGCCCCCAGCGGCTGGGCACCTCCACGGCAATGACCTCGATCTCTGGCGTGCAGCGGATGGTTGGCAGGTAATAGTCACTAAAGCCGGTCGTCAGCCCTGGGATATACTCCTCCATGAGGGTTGCACCCATGCTCATCAGGACAGCCCCCTCTACCTGGACCTCCACCCCCTGGGGATTGATAGCCCGCCCCACGTCGTGGGCCGCCACGATCCGCAGCACGCGCACCTGCCCGGTGTTCCTATTGACCTCCACCTCGGCCACGTGCACGCCCGTGGTGAAGAATGGCAAGAACTCGGAGTGGCTGTCTCGCCGGAAATCAGGGCCGAGTTGCGGCGCAAACACGCCCATCACCCGCCGCGATTGCCCGATGCGCTCCATCTCTGCAGCGATCTCCCGCAGGTACAGGGCAGCACCTCCGCATCCCACCACGGCCTCTGCGTTGAGCGACAGGCCCTCCGGATGCTGGTTGAGCATCTCTGCGGCTGTACCGAGGATCCGGTTCCTCAGATGCGTGGCCGCCTGGACGACGGCGCCACCCACCCAGTAGGTGCTACGAGAAGCGCCCTGGATGCCGCTGTCGGGAGTGAGCGCCGTATCCGCATTGACCAGCGTCAGGCTATCGCGCGGCACGCCCAATGCCTCAGCCGCAAGTTGAGCCATCACGGTGGCAGTACCCTGGCCATAGTCGGGTGCCGAGCAATAACAACGGATCGTGCCGTCGAGGCCCAGCTCGGCCTCGGCCTCGCACGTGATGGGTCCTGGCTTGCCAAAGCGATACCACATTCCCGCCAAACCCACTCCGCGGCGGTAACCGGCTGGTGCCGATGCATTCCACTCGCTGACAGCGGAGAGGGCCTCCCGGTATCGGGGCCGGACCGCTTCCAGGCATTCCCGATAGCCGATCGTTTCTGCCACCGGGTATCCCAGGCAGGTCACGGTCTCGTCGTCGATGGCGTTGCTCAGCCGCAGTTCCAGCGGATCGATGCCCAGCCGGCCGGCCAGTTCATCCAGGCTGCACTCCAGGCCCAAGGTGGCCTGGGGCGTGCCAAAACCTCGCATCTGGCCCGACTTGGGGCCGTTCGTATAGACCGACCACGCCCGCGCATCGACCGCTTGCCAGCGATATGGCCCACAGCCTGCCACGGAGGCGTATTGGGGGATATAGTGCCCATCGGCGTCGTAGGCGCCGGTGTTGGCCACGATGCGCAGCCGCAGCGTGATGAGCGTGCCGTCGGGCCGTGCCCCGATGCGATAGTGCATGCGGTAGGGATGGCGCTTGGGCGAGGCGTCGAATGACTCCCGGCGGCTGTACGTCAGCCGCACCGGCCGCCGCTCGGGCGCGTGGTAAGCAGCCAGGCCAGCAGCCATGAGCGGCCAGGGGTCCTGCTTGCCGCCAAAGGCTCCGCCCATCGGCGGCACGATGACCCGGACCTGCTCCGGCGGCAAGCCCAGCATCCTGGCGGTCCAGTCGCGCGCCCAGTGCGGCTCTTGGTGTCCGCCGACCACCGTTAGCCGGCCCTCTTTATCCCAGTAGCTGAGCACCGTCTCACGCTCCAAGGCAGAGTGCTCCAGGTAGGGAGTGTTGTAGTGGGCCTCCAGCACGAGCCCGCCGTCTATTGCATCCGCTGCCTCGGCAGTTTCCAGGTCACCGTGCACGATTGCGTAGGTGCCCAGGACGTTGCCCTGTGGGTACAAGGGCACGGCGCCAGGGCCCATGGCCTCCACGGGATCTGAGATCGAGGGCAGCGGCTCATAGTCAACGCGCACCGTCTCAGCGGCGGCACTGGCAAGTTCTGGTGTCTCGGCCAGGACCATGGCAACTGCGTCGCCGACCATCCGCACTGTGCCACCCACCTGGTTGAGCAGCGGCTCGTCCCGGCTATAGCCTCTCAATGTATTGGGCCCGGGAATGTCGGCGGCGGTCAGGACACGCAGCACGCCAGGCCGTTGCAGAGCAGGCGCAGGGTCAATCCCCAGGATGCGTGCATGGACGTAGGGGCTCCGGACCAGGGCCGCGTGCAGGAGGCCCGGCATCTTGATGTCCTCGGCGTAGCGGGCCGACCCGGTCACCTTCTCGAGCGCGTCGATCCGGACCTGCGAGCCACCGATCACGGCCTGTTCTGGGGGGCCTGTGTCCGCCTCTCCACGCGTCACCGCAGCCGCGGCCTCGACCGCCTCGACGATCTTTAAATAGCCGGTACAGCGGCACAGGTTGCCCTCCAGCGCTTCGATGATTTGCTCGCGACTGGGGTCTGGCTCCCTGTCGAGCAACGCCACTGCAGACAGGATGACCCCCGGTGTGCAAAAGCCGCACTGCACCGCGCCATGATCGATGAACGCTTGCTGCAGGGGATGCAGGCGCTCCGGGCTGCCGAGGCCCTCGATGGTCACTACCCGCCGCCCATCGACTTTGGCAATGGGCGTCAGGCAGGAGCGGACTGCTTCGCCATCAAGCAGCACAGTGCAGGCACCGCACTCCCCCTCGCAGTCGCAGGCCTGCTTCGTCCCCGTCAGGTCCAGGTCCTCGCGCAACACGTGCAGGAGGGAACGCCCCAGATCGACTGTGAGGACCACCTCCCGGCCGTTGAGTACAAAACGAACCACTTTGGAGGCTACTGTGGATAGCCTCCGTTGATCATCGCTCAGCACCGAGCATCCTCTTTTTAGCGCCCCTCGGTATCAAGGTCCCTGGTATCAGGGCGTAATGACCGTGCGCACCTCTCCGCCGAACTGCTCCAGGGCATCCATCACCGTATTGATGGCTTCGGCTTCGAGGGGCACGGTGCGTGTGACGACATGGGAGAGATCCAGCCGGCCTTGGCGCACGAACTCGACCAAGATCGGTAGCTCCCAGAGGAGGTGGTCCGACGTGCCAATGACCTCTGCTTCCCTCCCTAACAAATCGACGTACGAATCTATGGCAACAGGCCCATCGGCAATTCCGGCCAGCACAGCGCGGCCCAGGACGGCCAGGGAGCGGACCGCCTGCTCCATGGTCAGCTTCAGGCCGATGACTTCCAGTGCCACATCGACGCCCCGCCCCCCGGTGAGATGCCGGATCTCTGCCACGGGATCGCTACGCCGGGCATGGACCGGGATCGCCCCGAATGCCTGGGCCAGCTCCAGCTTCTGCTCATTGATGTCCACAGCATAGACTTCCAGGGCGCCCATGATCCGGGCGAGCTGGATCGCCGACATCCCGAGCCCGCCTGCGCCAAACACGGCTACGGTTTCGCCAGCCTGCAGCCGCCCCTTGCGCAGGGCGTGGAACGACGTAGATGACGAGCACATGAGGATGGCCCCCTGCTCAAATGACACTTCCTCGGCCAGGCGAACGGCGTTGCGGGCTGGCACGGCAACATACTCGGCGTATCCCCCGTCGGTGTGCTTGCCCAGCATCTTGCCCTGCACGCAGAACTGCTCGTGACCGGCGCGGCAGTAGTCGCATGCACCGCAGGTTAGCAGATAATGGAGGCACACCCGATCGCCGGCTGCCAAACCGGCCACCCCGGGGCCCACTTCCTCCACCACCCCGGCGACCTCGTGGCCCAACGTTTGCGGCAGTGGCCCAACGGGCGAATTCCCGGCCCGGTAATGCACATCCGAATGACAGATGCCGGCCGCCTTGACCCGCACCAGAACCTGCCCTTGTCCCGCCCTGGGCACTGGCAACTCCTGGAGCTCCAACGGTTTGCCAATCTCGACCAACCGAACAGCCTTCATCCTACGCCCCCTCTCCCTGCCCCAGGATATAAGCAACTTCCTCGTGCAGCCCCGGAGGCAGCGGTTCCGGCTCATGTTCTTCGATCAGGGCGACAGTTTTTTCCTGCAGGCGCCTGCCCAAGGGCAGCCTGCCGGCAGCGACCCATTCCTCCAAGCGGCGCCGGTCGAACAGCGCCGGCTGCCACAGCTCGCGAAAATGGTTCAGCGTATGCTTCTCCGTCAGAAAGTCGCCGCCGGGACCCACCCGATCGATGACCTCCAAGGCAAGCGCTTCAGCATCCAGGGTCATCCCCCCCATAAAGCGGCGCATCATCGAGATCAACTCCGCCGTCAGGAGGATCATCTCTGGCGAAGTGGTCAGCCCGGCCTCGAGGTAGCCGACGTCGTGCACCAGGTTGCTGCCTGCCAGCAGCGCGATCAATACCGAGAAGGCCGAATCGGCAGCGGCCTGCTCGTCCATGGTACAGCCATCGGAGTGACCGGCATAACCCCACGTGGGCAGGCCATAATATCGACCCATCTCGGCGACTGCCACGCGGGCCAACTGGAACTCGGGCGCACCATAGACGCTGATGGTCGTCTTCATGTCCATGTGGTGCAGGCCGCTGCCATAGACAAACGGCGCTCCAGGACGCGTCAACTGGTGCATGACCAGGCTGGACAGCACCTCGGCGTTGCCCAGGGCCAGCCCGCCAGCCAGGGTCACCGGTGCAGTGCCGCCCATCATCGGCGCCGGAGAGTGGACGATGGGCAGCGACTGCTCAGCCATATACAGCAGTTTGCCCGTGGCCGTCTCCGAATGCTTCAAGGGGGTCGACGGTTCTGAGTAAAGCAGCAGGGTAGGATTCAGCCGCAGTTGCGCCATACCGCCCGCCGCGGCGCTGGCCAGGGCTGCGATCACCTCGCAATCGGCGCGATCGTCGCACACAAAGACGATAGGCTTGGTCGTGTGCTCCAGCATCAGTGCGAACTGCTGGCGGTAGGCATTCGCCGTCCCAAGGTCTGCCGGGATGCCCATCGACATGCAGAAATCCAGGGTGGGCAGGGCATCTACCAGGTGAACACAATCGATGACATCCGCCCTGGTAAAGGCGCGGCGCGCTCCGGTCCGCGGGTCGAGATAGTTCGGACAGTCCGATCCTGGCCCAAAGCTCACCTCTCGCCCCTCTAGCGGCGCTGCCACCTGGCTGGTGCCTCTATGGCAGAGCGAGATCCTGGATGGTGCCTGCCTCAGGGCCCACTCCACGAGGCCAGGTGGGAACCGGACGAGAGCCTGGCGGGAACCACCGGCGGCCTGCTGTTCATCGCTGATAATGGCATCCGTTTCGCGCAGCAGCTCCAGGGCACCGGCGTGGTAGATCCGCACGCCCGTGCGCCTGAGGATCTCTAGCGATGCTCGATGGATCGCCTCGCATTGCTCCCGGCTGAGCATCTCCAGCCTGGGAAGGGCCATCTCTTGTGATGGCATTCTCCGTTCCTCCTGGGGTCGTCGAGTGGCCACGGATCAGGCCTCCTCCCAGACCTCGACGACACCCTGGTCTTGCAGCCGCTGGATCTCCTCCTCGCCATAGCCCAGCAGGTCTCTCAGGATCGGGCGCGTATGTTGCCCCAACTGGGGGGCCGGTGCCGTCGGGATTTCGGGAGAGGCCGAGAGATGCAAAGGGCTGCGGGCGTACTTGCGCGGCCCCGCCACCGGATCGTCTACCGAGATCAGCATGTTCCGGGCGGCAATATGCGGGTCCGCAAACACGTCCTCGGCGGTGTAGACCGGGCCCGAGGGCACCCCTCTCTGCTCCAGGAGGGCCATCGCCTCCGCACGGGACTTGTCGGCCAGCCAGTCCTCGATGATCGAGCGGATCAGATCCCCATGGGCGGCCCGCGACGTGCCATCGGCTGTGCGCGGGTCATCCTTGAGCTCTTCCTTGCCCATGGCCTCGCACAACCGGCGCCACTGGATGTCATCGGGTATGTTGATGGCCAGGTAGCCGTCCTGGCAGCGGAAGGCTCCCCTGGGCGCGATGTGCTTCATTTGTCCCCGCTCCGGCGATTGCCCCGTGAACGAATAGACCACGGCCATACGTTCGTTCAGAGCCAGCATATTGTCCAACATGGCGCTATCCACGAACTGGCCCTCCCCGGTTCGTTCGCGCATGAACAGGGCCAGCATGACGCCGTAGGCCGTGACCAACCCGGAGTAGACATCAGCCAGCCCATAAATGGTCCACGAGGGGGGCTTGTCGGCAAAACCAACCAGGTTCATAACGCCGCTCATCGCCTCGGCGACGATGTCAAAGGCAGGGCGGTCGCTGTAGGGACCGGTGTGGCCCTCCAGACGCCCAAAACCCGAAATGGCAGCGTAGATCAGGCGCGGGTTGGCAGCCTTTAGGGACTCGTAACCCAGGCCGAGTTTGTCCATGGCTCCTGGACGCAGGTTCTCAACCACCACGTCCGATACCCGGACCAGGTCTCTCAGGACCTGGCGGCCCGATTCTTCACGCAGGTTCAAGGCCAGGCTCTCTTTGTTGCGGTTGTAGCCGATAAAACCACCGGCCACCCGCCGTCCTGCCTCGTCCGTGGCATAGGGAGGGATCGATCTGCGCGGGTCGCCGCGGCCAGGCATCTCGATCTTGATCACCTCCGCACCCGCATCGGCCAGGAGCATCGTACAATAGGGCGCGCTCATGTACTGCTCCAGCCCGATCACCCGCACCCCGCTCAGCGGCCGCCGTTCACTCACCATCTCTCATCCCCTTTCCCGGACCTGGCTGTTGCCTATCTACGAATCCAGCCATTCGATCAGGGTGGATACGCCCATGCCCACGCCGACGCACAGGGTGGCCAGGCCAAAGTAAGGCCGGCCCTCCCCAGCAGACCGGCGCCTCATTTCGTGCAGCAGAGTGGTCAGGATCCGCGCACCCGAGCAGCCCGTCGGGTGGCCCAAAGCAATCGCCCCGCCATTGACGTTGGTGATCTCGTGGCGCATCCCCAGCTTCTTCATGACGCCCAGGGCCTGGGCGGCAAAGGCTTCGTTCAACTCGATGAGGCCGACGTCGTCCAGCGAGAGCCCCAAACGATCGAGTAGTTTCTGTGTAGCCGGCACCGGGCCGTAGCCCATTACGCCCGGATCTACGCCGGCAACCGCTGACCCGACCCAGCGGGCCATCGGCTTCAGATGCAGCTCCCTCGCTTTTTCGGCGCTCATCAGCAACACCGCGGCTGCGCCATCGTTGATGCCACTGGAATTGCCTGCAGTCACTGTGCCACCGGCGCGAAAAGCAGGCCGCAGGCGAGCCAGCGCTTCCAGACTGGTGTCCAGCACATACTCACCATCCACGATCCGGTAGCGGGGGTGCTCGTCGGTGTCCACCACCTGGGGTGGCCCTTTGCGCTGGGGCACAGCGATGGGCACGATCTCGTCTTTGAACCTGCCGGCGTTGAGGGCTGCCACCGCCCGGCGGTGGCTCTCCAGGGCGAATGCGTCCTGCTCTTCGCGCGTGATCCCCATCTCCTCGGCAATGTTCTCAGCAGTCTCGCCCAGGCTGACGATCGGATACATGGCCTCCATCTTGGGATTGTTGTAGCGCCAGCCGACGGTCGTGTCCCAGATCCGGGGATGGCCCACAGGCTGGGGTCGCTCCGGCTTGGGCATCGACCACGGCGCTCGGCTCATGCTCTCTATGCCTGCCCCGATGTAGATGTCCCCCTCGCCCACCAGGATCGACTTGGCAGCTAGGTTCACGGCCTCTAGCCCCGAGCTGCAGTTGCGGTTGACGGTGATGCCACTGACCTCCACGGGAAAACCCGCCAGCAGGGCCGACATGCGTGCCACGTCGCGATTATCCTCGCCGGCCTGGTTGCCGCAGCCGGCATAGACGTCTTCGACGAGGGCCGGGTCCACACCCGTCCGTTCCATCAGCGCCTTGAGCACCTCGGCCAACAGGTCGTCGGGCCGCACGCTGGACAGCGAACCGTTGTGCCGGCCAACAGGCGACCTGACCGCATCAATGATGACCACTTCTCTCATACTACGCTCACCTCCCAGGACAGCTCGTCACAATCGCAGACCGGCCCGATGCCGGGAAAAAGCTGGTCCCTAGTCCAAGTTAGAGGGCTTGGGTGCAGGTACAGCGGGCACGATCACCTTCACATTGCGCTGCTGGCCCTTCTCCAGGTCCGCTGTAAACTCGGCCAGGCAGGCGGCTGCTTCGCGCAACCGCGGATGGTGATTATCGATAAAAGCCTGTGGATCGGGATCGGCCACGTAGGCCTCTACCAAAGCAGACGCTTTCTCATCAGTGCCCGCGTCGAGGTAGCTGGAGGAAAGGCGCAGGCAGAGATCCTCAGGCGGGCTGCCAAAGGCCGAGCCGGGCAGCGAAGCCAGCGCATACCGCTCCAGCAAATAGAACGCCAGCTCGTCGGAGGTCTGGATCCCCCGCGCCACGAGCGAAACCCGCCACTGGTTAAAGTTCGGATATAGATAGAAGGCACCGCTGGGCTCCACGCAGGGGACGCCAGCTTCGACCAACGTCTCGTATAGATAACGAGTGCGGATGGCGTGCATCTGGGCACAGACGTCCACGTACTCGTCTATCTCTGAATCGCCGCTGTAGGCCACCACAGCCGCGTACTGCACCGGGGCACTCACCGAGGACCAGATGCTGCTGGCAATATTCTGCAGAGCCCGGCGCAGGGCCTCGCCAACCCGGCCCGCCGGCAAGATGGCCAGGCCAAAGCGCCACCCTCCCAGGGACAGGTGTTTGCTCAGCCCTCCCAGCACGATGGTCCCCTCCGGGTAGTGGTGGGCGACTGAAACGTGGGGCACCGTCCCGTGGGTGATGAGGGCATAGATCTCGTCGCTCAAGACCATCAGCTGCTCTTGCCGGGCAAAGTCAGCCAAAGCCCGCACCCGCTCAGGTGCGAGCATGGTGCCCGTCGGGTTATGGGGGCTATTCACGACAAGAACCTCCGGGTTGCCCCATTGCTCCTTGTCTTCCTCCATCTCTCGCCGGAGCAGGTCGATGTCCAACTGATAGCCTTGCTCCGCCTGCAGGGGCACCCAGAGGACCGGCTTGCCCAGGATGTGGGCCTGGGGTGCATAGCTAACCCAGGAGGGTTGCGTCAGGATCACCTCTTCACCCAGGGCCATCATCAGGGCATAGAGCAGCGACTTGCTGCCGGGTCCCACCACCACCTGCGTTGGCGAAATCGGCATCTGGAATCTTTGCTGGTAGAATCGGGCGATGGTTTCCCGTAGCTCCCGGATCCCCAGGGCAGGCAGGTAGCTGCGTTGATGCGCATTGGCACGCAGTGCCTCTGCCAACTTGGGATGGACAGGAAAGCGGGACTCGCCAAAGCCAAGGTGAAAGACGTCCTGGCCAGCATCCCACATCTCGCGCACCCGCTCGTTCATCTCCAGCGTCGCCGAGACTTTTAGACCGCGTATACCGGCCCGCGAGAAGCGAAATGGTCGAAATCGTTCGGTCACCATGGAACCTCTCTTGATGTCCCCCTCATAGGCCGCCCACGCAGAACTCCCCGGCGGCACTGGGAGAGTGTACCATCGATCCGGAGCCCACGCAAGTCCGTAGGCGCATCCTGGCACGTGACGAGGGCCATCGCTCGTGCCCTGGCCCTTGCGGCAGCTCGCCCGGCGAGCGAAAGCCGTCCTGGCTGGGGCAACCGTGCCGTCTTGGCCCAGTTTGACAAAAACCAGGACACGTGGTATTATTTCATTCAATAAAACCTGTTTCATGAAACGAAACAGGAGACGCCGTCGAGGCAGGTGGTTAGATGTTGGAGGAGGCAAGTGAGCACTGATTCAGGTCACGGACCCGCGACCCGGACCATCTCCAGGGCCATGGCCATATTACATGCCTTTGACGAAACAAGGCCAGAGTTGGGGGTGACCGACGTCAGCCAGTTGACAGGCCTGGACAAGAGCACGGTGTACCGCCTGCTAAGTGCCCTACAACAAGGTGGCCTCGTCGAACAGGATCCCGAAACCTCAAAGTATCGTCTGGGCGGTGGGCTGGTCCGCCTGGGAGGGTTGGCACTGAGAGATACAGACCTGAACCGGCTTGCCCGGCCTCATCTTCAAGATCTGGCGGAACGCACTCAGGAAACGGTAAACCTGTCCATCCTCACCGAGACCGATAGCCTCGTGAACATCGATGTCATCACCAGCCCTCGCAGGGTGCGTAACGTCGGCTGGATCGGGCGGGAGATGCCCCTGCATGCCGTTTCAGGGGGCAAAACGTTCCTGGCCCACCTTCCCGAGAGAAGGTTAGAGCAGATCCTGGCCCGAGGGCTGCCAGCCTATACCAGGGACACGACTACCGATCCTGCTGCGCTGCGCGAAGAACTTGAAGAGATCCGCCGCACCGGATACGCTATCGCGCAAGACGAGTTGGAGGAAGGTCTCAGTGCCGTGGCTGCGGCGGTCCGCAACCACGAAGGCTGTGTCGTGGCCGTTGTCAGCGTCTCCGGACCGACGTCTCGGCTACCGCGGGAGCGCTTGATCGAGTTGGGAGATGTAACGAAAGAGACGGCAGCCCTGATCTCCCAGCAGATAGGCTACGTCCCCTGACCGGGGACTTGCAAGAAGCTGTCACCTCACGCTCAGGGCTCTTGCATCTCTGGCATTCGGCCACTAGAAAGGAAAAACGCCTGACCACAAAAACTGCCGCAGACCGGGCCAGCAGTCCCGCATCTCACCAGCACCTGGCTCGCACTCTAGCTCAGCCAGGGAAGCTGCGCCAACAGGTGGAGAACCTGCGCCGCGCTGACCCCGACGCCTTCAGCATCCTGGCGGAAGGCCAGTCTGTAGACGAGGCGAGACGACGGCTCTACACCTACCTGAACAGGGTGGAAGCAAGGCTCTACGAGGGCAATACCGGGCTACATCCGCTAGAGCATTCGACCGCGCGACAGTGTATCCGCGTCCTCAAGGGCATCCTCGCGCCTCGCAACGAAGCCCGGGCTGGCTTCAGCACACTGCAGCACCTCTGGCGCCTGGTGCAGGGCAAACCCGAAGCGGGCCAGAGGCCGAGCGCAGGCTTTGTCCTGGAGTTCGTGCACCTCTTCAGGGGTCTCCAGGGACACTCGGCGATCGCTGAAGGATGGCTTGGACCGGTGCTGGCCGGCCAGGGCGCGGAGGCGATCGACTTTGCCAGGATCGAAGGCCGGGCAGCCGGCGTCGCCCGCTCCGAGTTTCTGGACAAAGTAGGCTCCCAGGTGTGGGCCAGGATCGACCGCCATCCCAGTGGCCTGGACCCGGAACTGATCGCCAAGCGCGAGCAGAACAAGGTCCGGATCCTTAATCTCCTGGACGCCACGCCCTACCATTGGGACAACTATGCCTGGCAGTTGGGACATCTCTTCAAGGGAGAGGACGCCCTGCCCATGCTGGAGCAGTTGATCCCCATGACCGAGGCCGAGGTGGAAGCCATCCGCCTGTGTGTCGAATACGGCATCCCCTTCGGCATCACGCCCTATTACCTGTCGCTCTTTGACTTTGAATCGGCGGAGCGAGAACATGATGCCCAGGTGCGCGCACAGGTCATCCCGCCCATGCACTATGTGGAGCAGATGATCGAACACCGGGAGGATCGCGAACACTATTTTGACTTTATGGGCGAACATGATACCTCGCCCATCGATCTGGTCACCCGCCGTTACGCGACCATTGCCATCCTCAAGGGCTACGACACCTGTCCGCAGATCTGTGTCTACTGCCAGCGCAACTGGGAGATCACCGGACCGATGGAGGCCGGAGCTCTGCCCACCAAGGAGAAACTGGACCACTCCCTCGACTGGTTCGCAGACCACCCTTCGTTGCGGGACGTGCTGATCACGGGCGGCGATCCTCTGTTCATCAGTGATAGCCGCATCGAGTATATCATGGACCGGCTGGCGGCCATGGATCACATCGTCAACATCCGCTGGGGCACAAGGGCGCCGGTCACCATGCCCATGCGTATCACCGAAGGGTTAGCCGAGATCCTGGGGCGCTTCGTCGAGCCGGGACGGCGGAATGTGGGAGTGGTGACCCATATCGAAAGCGCCAGTGAGGTCACTCCCGAGCTGGCCGAAGCGGTGCATCTCCTGCGTCGCCAGGGCCTGTACGTGTACAACCAGCAGGTCATGACCCTACACACCAGCCGCCGCTTTCAGACGGTCGCCAACCGCGTGGCAATGAAAAAGGTGGGCGTGGACCCGTACTATACCTTCTATCCCAAGGGCAAAGAAGAGACCAGTGACTATACCACGCCACTGGCCCGCATCCTCCAGGAACGTAAGGAGGAGGCCCGGCTGCTGCCCGGATCTTTCCGCACCGACGAGCCGGTCTTTAACGTTCCCCGGCTGGGGAAGAATCACGTGCGAGCCACCCAGGACCGGGAACTGATCGCCATCCGCACCGACGGCCGGCGCGTCTACCTGTGGCATCCCTGGGAAAAGGGCATCACACCTACCAAGCCGTGGCTCTACCTGGACAATTCCATCGCCGAGTACCTGCGAGACATGGAGCGACTGGGCGAAGATCCAGCGGACTATGGGAGCATCTGGTACTACTATTAGCTGTAGGACCTGGTGAGGCTCTCCCACCACTCGTACGAGGACCAAACTTCTTGGAGAGGAGGTGCCCCGAGTAATCACGACGAGGAAATCAAACCCGCGCGATTCCAATAGAAGGAGGAGAACAAATGACGCGCAGAACAGCATTTGGTCTAGTAGTGATTCTGACGATCGTGTCCATGCTGGCCGCTTGCGGTCCAACTCCGGAGCCTCAGACGATCGTCCAGACAGTTGAGGTCGAAAAGACGGTCGTCGAGACCGTCGAAGTTGAGGTCCAGCCCACGAGGCCGGCAGGCGAAACGATCCGTATCGGGGGCGTAGGGCCACTCTCAGCGCCGGGCAGCGTGGTCGGCGGCATCGCCATGCAGTTCGCCATGAACCTGGCTGTCAGTGACATCAACGCAGAAGGTGGGGTCCTGGGCAAGCCCCTGGAGCTGATCTTTGCAGACACGGAAGGCCTGCCCGAGCGTGGCGCCGCGGCCGCCGAGCGGCTCATCACCGAGAACGGCGTCGTGGCCATCACCGGCGAGTATCACAGCGCCGTCGGCCTGGCCGAGCTGGAGGTCTGCCACGAATACGGCGTCCCCTGCCTCTTCTCTGAAACCTGGTCCGACGCCATCACCGAAGCAGGCTACATGGAGGTCTTTCGCATCGCGCCTGCCTCCTCCATGAACTCGCGGGCCACCGCCGAGTGGTTCGCCGCCGTCGGCGTGGAAAACGTCGTCTCTATCGTCGAAAACACCGACTATGGCATCGGCCAGGACGAAGCCGACCAGGGATTCTATGAGGAACTGGGCATCAACTCCCAGGAGGTCTTTTTCGTCGAACTCGGCACCGAGGACTTTTTGCCCATCCTGACCCGCATCCAGGCCCTCGACCCCGTGCCCGACGCCATCCGCGTCGCGGTCACTGGCGAGACCAGCTTCAACCTGGAACAGCAGATGGCCGAACTCGGCATCGCCCCCTCTGAAGACACCATCGGCACCGCCAACCAGGTCGCCATCCAGCCCGAGTTCTGGGAGAGCGTGCCCAACGGCGCCTACTATGTCTTCTCCCTCGTCGGCCTGCCGCCCAGCCTCTACAACGACACGACCACGCACGTCGCCGAGGCCTACAGTGCCCAGTTCGACAGCGACCCGCCCAGCTACGCCCTGGAGGCCTATGACAGCATCTGGATCCTGGCCGACGCCATCGAGCGGGCCGGCACCACCGAGTCTACCGCCCTCATCGACGCCCTGGAGGACACCGACATCACCCTGGCCCAGGGCCGCTACTACTTTGAGTACACCAGCAAGAACCCGCTGCCCGACAATGGCAGTGTACCGGCGTACATGTGGCACCAGTGGCCTGACCCGGCCGTGCTGCTGCTGCAGTACTTTGAGCCCAACCAGGACTGGAAGGACGCCGCAGTGATCTGGCCGGAGGTCTACCAGACCCACGGCACGACCTATATCGTTCCGGGTACGACACCGTAGCGATTGGAGCGTATCCACCTAGCGTAGGGGCGCATGCCCAGCCCAAGCATCTGCAATGGAAGCATGCGCCCCTCCTTGCCGCATCCACAGGAGGTCTGACTAGATGACGATCCCGATCCTTTGGCTGGTGCTGGCCGGGCCGTTTTGGGCGGCCCTTGGTGCCTGGCGACTGCCGCGCGTCTACCGGAAGAAGGGACTCGATGACGCCCCTGCCCGGCTCATCGGCGGCTTGGGCGGGCTGACCCTGGGTCCCTTTCTCCTGGGACCTCTCTGGTACTTTACGCCCGATTTGGGCCGCTGGTATTGGGGCGGCGGTACAGGGATACTGGCCGCATTCGAGCTCGTTGGCCTGTTTGCCATTATGCAGTCGGACAACCTGTGCGTCACCAACGCCAGTTACGTGGCCAACCAGGCGGCCAACGGGCTGACCATCGGTTTCATCTACGCCCTCATGGCCGTCGGGCTTACCCTCATCTATTCAGTCCAAGGGATCATCAGTTTCGCCCATGGCCAGTTCTATATGCTCGGCGGTTACGTCTCCTACTATCTGCTGCTCTTCCTGTCCGAGCGGTTCGGCATCGAGGTGAATCCCATCGTCGGCGTGCCGGTGGCCGGCTTGGTCACCATGGTCGTCGGCTTTGCTTTCGAGCGTTTGTTCCTGCGGCCCATGCACCTGGGTCGCGTTGAGCGGGCCGGCGAGTACGCCATCCTGATTACCTTTGGCTTTGGCTTCTTCCTGCAGTACACAGCCTTGGCCATCGTCGGCCCCTTCTCTCAAAAGACCGGTACCTACCTGCAGGCTGGCAGCCTGCAGCTGGGCACACTGGTCATGATCCCCAACCGGCTGATCGCCGCCGCCGTCGGGATCGTACTCATCGCCCTGCTCCTCTACCTGCTGAACCGGACCTGGACAGGGAAGGGCCTCCGGGCAGTGAGCATGGACAAGCAGGCCGCCGCTGTCACGGGCATCAACCCCCTGCGCATGAACACCCTGGCCTTCGGCATTGGCACCATGTTGGCCGGCATGTCCGGGGCGGCGCTCATTCCGGTCTTTACCTGGGTCCCTTGGGTGGGCATGACCGCCTCGACCCGTTCCTACGTCATCATCGTCCTCGGCGGCCTGGGCTCGGTCCCCGGTGCCCTCTTCGGTGGCCTCATCATTGGCCTGGTGGAAGCGTTGGGCGCAGGCTGCTACCCTGACCCGAGCAAAGGGGCCGCTTACAAAACCGCCTTCGGTTTGATCATCTTTGCGCTCATGCTGCTGGTGCGCCCCACTGGGCTGTTTGGGAGGGAGCCGTGATAAAGCGCCTGCTGCAACCACGTTGGATCGCGATGGTCGTCCTGGTCGGGCTGCTCGTGGCCAGCCCAGCCTATCTCAAAGACTCTCCCTACCAGATGGCCGTAGTGACCGGGGCCTTTTTCTACGCCATCCTGGCCTCGAGTTGGGCGCTGTTGGCTGGCATCGCCGGCCAGTTCTCTTTCGCCCACATGGCCCTGGCCGGCATCGGGGCCTACACCGCGGGCATATTGGGCCGCGATCTGGGCACTACCCCCTTGCAGGGGATCATTGCCGGGACCGTACTGGCCGGCCTGGTTGGGCTGGTCATCGGCATCCTCTGCCTGCGCCTGCGCGCTGCCTACCTGGCGCTCTTTACCATCGCCTTCTCCGAGATCCTGCGCATCTGGTTGCTCACCGAGTTCCAGTTCACCGAGGGCAGCAATGGCCTGATGCTCGACAAACTGTGGGAGGGCATCACGGGCGTGCAGGAGTACTATGTCATGCTCGGGCTGCTCCTGGGATCCATGGCTCTCATGTACTGGTTGGCCAGTTCCCGCTTTGGGCTCTTTGTCCGCTCTATGCGCGAGGACGAGGAGGCAGCATCGGCCATGGGGGTGAACGTGGTGCGCTACAAAGTGCTGATCTTTGTCATCACCAGCCTCATCGTCGGCCTGGCCGGCGCCACGTTCTACCACCAGGTGGGCATCGTGACGCCGAACACGATGGAGATCCTGCAGATGTCCCTGGTGATCGCCATGGCCGTCATCGGCGGCATGGAAAGCTTGTTGGGGGCGGCCATCGGCGCTTTCTTCAGCCGGGTCAGCCTGGAGATGCTGCGCGAGGTCGGCGTTTTTGGCTTCACCATCGAGCTGGGCGCCTGGCGCTACGCTGCCTTTGGCCTGTTGCTGATCTTTACGCTGCGCTTTGCGCAGAACGGGCTGCTCTATCCGATCATCGACAGGCTGTTCATGAGGGGCGCCCGAAAGGACACGGTTGCCAAGCGGACGCTTGCCGAGGAGGAGACATGATCGAGCTCCAGGTGCGCGATGTATACAAGAGTTTTGGCGGCATCCAGGCGCTGAATGGCGTCAGTTTCGAGATCCAGGGCAACCAGCTGATTGGACTCATCGGCCCCAATGGCGCAGGCAAGACGACCCTGACCAATGTCCTGGACGGCGTCTACCGGCCCACGGGTGGCCAGGTCTGGTTCAATGGTGAGCGGATCGACGGGCTTCCGCCCTACGAAATCGCCCGCCGCGGCCTGGGGCGCACCTTCCAGGTTACACGCGCCTTCCGGCGCATGACTGTCCTGGAGAATATGCTGGTCCCGGCCATGGCCTTGCACCCTACGGCCCGGCAGCGCGACTTTCACAAGAAGGCCTGGGAAGTGCTCGAGTTCCTGACCATGGACCACCTGGGCCGGGAGTTTGCCCGCAGCCTGTCCGGCGGCCAGCAAAAGCTCCTCGAGCTGGGCCGCCTGCTGATGCTCGATCCCGACATCATCATCCTCGACGAACCGTTTGCCGGCGTGCATCCCAAGCTCATGGAGACCATCTACGAATACATAGATGTGGTGAACAAGCAGGGCAAGGCCTTTATCATCATCAGCCACGACATGGAATCCATCTTTACCCTGAGCCAGCGCTTGCTGGTGCTGAACTTTGGCGAGTTGATCGCGGATGGGAAACCCGGCGCGGTCAAGAGGGACCCGGCGGTTATCGAAGCCTACCTGGGCGAGGAGGAAGAGGAAGAAGAGGGCATCGTGCTCATCGAGGCAGGTGACATGGAGGACGCGGAGGAGAGCGATGCTTGAGATAAAGGACCTCTACGTGGGTTACTACAAGGACCTGAACATCCTGCAGGGCATCTCCATGGAAGCCCAGGAGGCCAAGATCACGACGGTCCTCGGCGCAAACGGCGTCGGCAAGTCCACCCTGCTCAAAGCGATCTATGGCTTCCTGAGACCCAACTCTGGGGAGGTGCTGCTTGCAGGACGAAGCCTCATCGGCATCCCCACCCACGAGCGGATCGACATGGGCATCTCTTACATACCCCAGCAGCCGGGCATCTTTCGTTGGATGAGTGTCGAAGAGAACCTGGAACTGGGCGCCTGGACCTTCAGGGACGATAAGGAACGCATTCGCCGCAAGCTGGACGAGAACTATCAGCGTTTCCCCGTCCTGAAAGAGCGCCGCAAATCCCAGGCGGGGGAGCTATCGGGCGGCATGCAACGCATGGTCGAGGTCGGCCGCACGCTGATGACCGATCCCAAGGTCATCCTGGTCGACGAGCCGACCGCCGGCCTGGCCAAGCTCCTGTCAGAGGAAGTTTACCAGATGCTGATCCAGTTGCGCGACGAAGAGGGTATGACGATCATCCTCGTCGACCAGGAGATCCGCCAGGCACTCAAGATCGCCGATTATGTCTACGTGCTGGAATTGGGTCGCAACCGTTTCGACGGGCCCGTCGAAGAGTTCACTGACCTCAAGAAGGCATTCTGGGTCTAGGGCTGATCGACGGGCCTCAGGTCTGCCCTACGCCCATCCTAGCCGGCGGACTGTCCAGCAACTCCGCCGTGGAATATGACCAACACCGACCAGGGAGGAAGAAATGCTCGTAAAGGAAATCATGACACCTCACCCGGTGGTCGCCGACCCCGATATGTCCGTCACACGGGCCCAGCGCCTCATGAAGGAGGGCAACATCCGCCATCTGCCCGTCATCCGCGAAGGCAAGGGCCTCGTGGGGTTGGTCACCCGGGACTCGTTGAACCGGGCCCTGCCTTCGGCGCTGACCAGCCTGTCCATTTGGGAGATCAACTACCAACTCGGCCACATCCAGATCCATGAGGTGATGGTCAAGCCGGTCATCACCGTGACCGAGGACGTGACTGTCGAAGAGGCGGCGCGGATCATGATCAACCGCAAGATCGGCGGCCTGCCGGTGATGCGCGACCGTGCGTTGGTGGGCATCGTGACCGACATCGACCTGCTAGGGGCCCTCTCCAGCCTCATGGGCTGGCGCCAGCCGGGCGTGCGTGTCACCTTGCAGGTGCCCGACGAGAGGGGTCAGCTGGCCCAGGTGGCGACCGCCATAGCCCAGGCAGGCGGCCTGTTGGTAGGGGGTGGTGCCTATGCTGGCGAGCAGCCCCTCAGGTCGAACATCGTCTTCAAGGTGCGCAACATCGAGATCGAAGTGCTGGACTCGCTCCTGAGAGACATGGAGGGCGTCGAGATCCTGGACATCCGGGAGAGCCACCGCGAGGGGATCGAGGGCTAGCCATCCCGGAGCAGGCCACACCAGATGTCAGAAGGTGCCACGCCTGAGGCAGCATCGGAGGAAGACAGACAATGTGCCCGTTACCGGAGCTCGAAGTAGGGGGATCCCATTTTGAGGTGGGACAGGCCATCGGCCAGCACTTCTCCGCTCAAATCCAAAGGAGCCTGGAGAGCTATCCTCTCCTGCAGAAGATCCTGCCCTATCACCGTACCTCCGAAGGACAGGCCCGCTACCGGGAACTCCTCGGATTGAACCGGGCCCGCTACCCGGAGTATCTTGCCGAACTGGAGGGCATCGCCCAGGGCGCGGATCACCCCTTCGAAGAGCTCTTCCTGGCCAACCTACGCGGCGAATATCGGGGCTACCTGCCCAAAGAGGGGTGCGGATGTTTCGACTGCGCCGTGGTCACCGAGGACGCCGCGTTGCTGGGGCACAACGAGGATGGGTTGTCCGCCTTCCGGGACAATCTCTATGTAATCCACGCCCAGGTCGAGGACAAACCCGCCTTTACCGCGCTCAGCTATCCCGGCTTTCTGTGCGGCAACGCCTTTGGCTTTAACGCTGCCGGCATCTGCTTCTCTTGCGACAGTGTCCATCCGCAGCAGATCGTCGTAGGCATCGGCCGCCATCTGCTCGCGCGTTCGCTCCTGGAAGCCACCTCGCTGGAGGATGCCATCCGTAGGGTCACCGTGCCCGGCCGGGCCTCAGGATTCAGCTACAGCATCGGCTCGATCTCTGAGCGCCGCATCGTACACGTCGAGGTCGCACCGCAGACCCATCACGTCCGGGAGGTTGAGGGCTGCTACCTCCACGCCAACCACTACCGGGAGCTGGACGTTGCCCAGGTTGTCGGTGCCTCGAGCCGGGCGCGGATAGAGCGCGCCACCGAGCTCGTGCAGCAGGCCCCACCCCGCGATGCGGAAGATGTGCTCTCCGTGCTGGGGGACCAGGGACACGAGCGATATCCGATTTACGGCACAGACACACCCTCTGACAGGAGCGCTACGCTGTGCACTGGGCTGTTTGACCTGGATGCCCCCTGGCTGCGGATCTACACCAGCCGCCCGGGCCAAACCCCGGCGGAGTTTGTGCAGTTCGCCATGGCCTGATCGCCCACCGCAGACCAGGGCGTCTCAGCTCAGGCGAGGTCCGCGACGTCTGCGACCTCCTCGATCGCCCGGCGCAACGTACCGACGATGACCTCGAGCTGATCCCCGGTGACTACATAGGGCGGCGCGACCATCAGGTGGTCGCCGCGTACTCCGTCGACGCTGCCGTGCCCGGGGTAGAGCAGCACGCCCAATTCCATGCAGCGCGCGCACACCCTATCCGCAAAATGCACATCCCGCGGATAGGGCGCCTTGGTCTCGCGGTCCGCCACAAACTCGACAGCCCACATCATGCCGATCCCGCGCACGTCACCCACGCTCGGCAGCCCGCCCAGCGCCTCGTCCAGCTGTTCACCCAACGATGGCCCCAAGGCCGCCGCCCGGCCGACCAGGTCGTCCCCCTCCAGGTAGTCCAGGGTGGCCCGGGCTGCCGCCGCGCCCACGGCATGGTGGGAGAAGGTGCCACCGTGGTTGAAATCGCCGTGGGCCACGCGCACCGCCTCCACATCAGTGCCGCGCACAGCCGTGATGGATAATGGGAAATAGCCTCCCGTTGCGCCCTTGGCCAGGGCCATCACGTCCGGCTCGACGCCAAAGCGCTGCATGGCAAACCAGGCCCCGGTCCGCCCATAGCCAGTCAGCACCTCGTCGGCGATCAGCATCAAACCATAACGATCGCAGATCTCGCCGACGAGTTCCCAATAGCCTTCCGGCGGCACGATGGCGCCCAGCGTGGCGCCACCTACCGGCTCGGCGATAAAACCCGCCACCCGCTCGGGCCCCTGGCGGAGGACCTCATCTTCCAACTGGCGTGCACAGGCCAGGCCACACTCAGGCCAGGTCGCGCCAAAGGGACAGCGGTAGCAGTACGGCGGCTGGATGTGGGGCATGTCCTGGAACATGGAGGCGTAGGGAGCCCGCATGGAGGGTTTGCCCGAGACAGCCAGCGTACCGAGGGTCATGCCATGGTACGAACCCCAGCGCGAGATGATGCGGTCTCGCGCCGGCTCTCCCCGGGCCAGCTGTGCCTGGCGAACGAACTTGAGCGCCGTCTCCACCGCCTCTGACCCGCTGGAGAGGTAGAAGAAGCGGGCATCCGGCAGAGGTACCTTGGCGGCCAGGCGCCGGCTGTATGCCTCCAGGGCCTCCGTGGTGAATAGGCTGCCATGCACGTAGGCCACCTGGGCCGCCTGGCGGGCCATCGCCTGAGCAATGCTCCCGACACCATGCCCGACGTTGACCACCAGCGGGCCGCCCGAGGCGTCAATGTAGCGGCGCCCCCCGGCATCGTAAAGGTAGACCCCTTCTCCCCGCTCGATAACGGGGTAATCATGGGCCATGCGCCGGTAAAAGACGTGCCCCTGCGGGTGTTTGCTCATGCCGGTCCTCACTCGCCCTTGCCGGTATAGGCTCCCTCGGGGTCCAGCTCCTCGCGGATGAGGCGCAGTTCCTCCACGGTTGGTGGCACCGTAGTCTTCAGGCCGTCCGCTACCTTGAGCGGCCAGCCCACCTGGGCCTGCACCTCCTCGGCCGTGATGCCGGGATGGACCGACGAAAGGTACATCTCACCCGTATCCCTGGCAAAGCGAAAGATGGCCTTGTCGGTGACGACGAGCTGTGGCCCGGCGCCAGGCATCCCCAATGCGGCCCGGCCTCCCGGCTCCCCGTCGAGGTGACCGGCGCTCGTACAAAAGTCGATCTGATCGACAAAGCCCCGCGGGCTCAGGCGCATGATGACGAACACCTTCTGGGCATGGATGGCGATCTCGCAGGCCCCGCCGCTGCCGGGCAGCCGCACCTTGGGCTGCTCGTACCGCCCGACGAACCCTGGTGAACGGCCGCCGATGACGGTCGTGTTGATGTTGCCAAAGCGGTCGATCTGGGCCGCGCCCAGGAAGGCCACCTCGATCCGGCCGCCCTGCAAATAGTACATGAACAGATCAGGCATGCCGCAGACCAGGGTGGCGCCACTGACCAACGTCGGATCTCCGATGGAGAGGGGCAGCCGCGCTGGCCTGGAACCAAAGACGCCCGATTCGTAAACCAACTCCAGGTCGGGAGCTACGGTGTGCCGTGCCAGGTTGCAGGCAATGTTTGGCAAACCCACCCCGACAAAGACCACCCTCTCCCCGGCCAGGGCCCGCGCCGACGAGGTGATCATCATTTCTGCTGGCGTGTACTCGGTCATAGCTCCCCCCACAGTCGCCGGCTAGCCATAGATGCCATAGTTGACCGGCTGGGACAGCGCCTCTCCAGGGGCCAGCCGCTGCTGGAGGGTAGGGTCCTGGCCTTCCAGCTTGCGCAAGTAGGACGCCCGATCCTCGACGCCATAGACCCATTCATCCAACCAGGCCTGCGTCTCTGCCTCGTCGCGGGAGATGCGGTCCCACTCCAGGTAGAACTGGTTGTCGCGGTCATAGTAGCCCTGGGCGTAAGATGGATGCGCGCCCCAGGGCTCGTGGACCAGGGCATCTACCAGGAGGCCCGGAATCACCGTCCGGTTGGGATCGCTGCGGATCACCGACTCGTCCACGATCTCTTCGACGACGACGATGACCCGTTTCGCGGCAAAGGCCACCTCTTTCTGCACCCCAAGCAGGCCCCAAATCTGGGTGTCACCGCTGGGATCGGCGCGTTGGGCATGGATGATGGCCACATCGGGATTGAGGGGCGGCACCACGGCGACGACATCACCCTCGAAGGGGCTCTCGACGAACTGGATGTGGGGATTGACTTTGGGTTGGTCGGCACCCATATAGCTGCGCAGGGGGAAGAAGGGCAGGTCCGCCGCGCCCGCCATGTAACGGCTGACCATGCCAAAGTGGGAGTATTCCTCGACCTCCAGTGGCCGCGGGATGCCCTTCTCCACCGCCCGGCGCACGCAGTGCAGCGAACCCACGCCGGGGTTGCCCAGGTAGCTAAAGACCATTTTGCGTGCACAGCCCGCGGCGATCATCTGGTCGTAGATCAAGTCGGGCGTCATGCGCACCAGCACCAGGTCGCGGCGGCCCTGGCGGATGATCTCGTGGGCGGCGGCAAAGCAGATGAAGGCGGTGAAGCCTTCAATGGCCAGCATGTCGCCGTCGTGGACGTGATCGGCGATGGCGTCGTGCAGCGTGGCAATCTTCACAGCTGATCTCCTCTGAGGC
>JAMJFU010000270.1 GCA_023544525.1 Anaerolineae bacterium
CCAGCGAGTTCAAGCACGGTCCCCTGTCTGCCGTGCATGACGGCTATCCGGTGCTCTTTATCACCGCACCCGGCGACGAGTCGATGATGATCAATCACGTCAACGAGGTCACGACTCGAGGCGGGCGGGCCATTGCCCTGGCGGCGGAGAGTCCTGCCCTGCGGGCCAACGTGCACGACTACCTCGCCATCCCCGAGGCCGATCGCTATCTGGCCCCCATCCTGCTCACCCTGCCAGCCCAGCTCATCGCCTACCACATGAGCGTCGCCCGCGGCATCGACCCCGACTTTCCGCGCAACCTGAGCAAGACATTGACTGTGGACTGACGACTCCTCGACCTCTGGCGGTTGGAGTGAGTGCCTGATTTTTTGTTTGACGTTAGAATGAGGCCGTGGTATACTAAAGTCAGAGGATAGGGGAGGGCGAAAGCGATGGCCCGTTGTGCTGTGTGGGCGACGATGACTTTTTCTCCCCGCTGAAGTGATAAGACGCACCTATGACCAGAGAATTCAGTGTTATAATCGAACGGGACCCGGAAGGGTACTATGTTGGTACAGTACCCGAGTTGCGAGGCTGCCATACACAGGCCAGATCGCTGGACACGCTGATGAAGCGAATTCGGGAAGCCATCGAGTTATGCCTGGAGGTCGATGCGGAGGACCTGGTCCCTCACCAGTTCGTCGGCGTACAGCGGGTTCTGGTTGAGGTATGACCAAGCTGCCGAGCCTGACGGGTCAACAGCTCATCTCTGCATTGCGAAAGGCTGGCTTCGACGTGATTCGTGTTAAAGGAAGCCACCATTTCCTAAAACACCCCGATGGCAGGTGTACAGTAGTGCCGGTACATCGCAGGGAAACGATCGGCCCTGGCCTCCTTGCCAAAGTCCTGCGGGATTGCGACATAACACGTAGTGACTTGAGCGAGTTGCTGTAGGTCGCGTCTGTTAGTCTTTCTGCTGTGCATGGCTAACCTGGATGAGGTCAACCGCTTACTGGCCGAAGCAGAAGCCGAGTTGGCCAAACTGAATGCCCGCCGGGATGATCTGCTCGCTCAACTCGCCGGACTGCAACAGGAGAAAGCATCGATTCTCCACGGGACAGAAGCCCCGTCTCAGCTCCAAACACCTGCAGTAACCAACCAATCTCCTGACCTTGCCCGCCCAGCTCATCGCCTACCACATGAGCGTCGCCCGCGGCATCGCCCCCGACTTTCCGCGGAATTTTAGCAAGATATTGACCGCGGACTAGATTCGATTCTTGACCGAGCGCCCCGATCCGATTATACTACTATAGCAGGTGCGATTAATGGCTCGAGTTGCCGTGTGGGTTGTGTGAAGAAAGGACCGAGACAATGACCTGGGAAGAGGTGCGCAAGGCGTATCCAGATCAATGGCTGGTCATCGAAGCGATTGAGGCGCACACGGAAGTAGGCCGGCGATTGCTCGACCGGATCGCCGTCATAGAGACGAGCGGAGACGGCGCAGCGGCGTTGCAGGCCTATGAGCGCCAGCATCGGGAGCACCCCCAACGCGAGTTCTACTTCGTTCACACCGGGCGCGAGAGCTTGGACATCCGTGAGCGGCGTTGGATCGGCATTCGGAGGGCAGATGCGGCTTATTCTCAACAAGTACCATCTGCCTAGTACAGGGGGCACGGGTATGATTTGCCCTGGAACAAGGCGTTGCCCTTGGGTCGGAGGGGAGATACGATGTATGAGGATGTGGCCATAAAGTTGCAGCTATCCCCCGAGGAGTTGGAGCGGGAGAGCTTGCGCTTGTTCCTGCAGCACAGGTTGCGCCTGGTTGAGTCACAACTCCTGGGATTTGCACGGAGATACGGTGTTCAGACGGTCACCGAACTCGATGCTCTTGTGCAGCAGGGGCAGGTCCATGAACTCGAAGCCTTTGAAGACTACTTCGAGTTCGACCATCTGGAGGCGGAACGTGATGCCTTGCTGGACTCATTGAAGGAGTTGGCTTGAGCTCTCTGGATCATCTCCGGCGCATAGCCGAAGTTGAGTTTGCCGATATCGTCGTGCAGGCCGATCGACTTGGGGCCAAGTTGCGGGTCCTGCTGACCGACACAAGCTTTGTCGATGTATGGGTATCAAGAAAGCTGCGCGGTCGCTTTGGTTTCCACTGGGAGCGCCGCCACCTCGACGGCAGTATCTACCGCTACGATGACTTCCCTGACACGAACTGGACGGCTGTCCCGACCTTCCCCTTGCACTTTCACGACGGCAATCAGGGCAACGTGATTGCTGCTCCCTTCGCTGAGGATCTCGAACAGGGTTTCCGGGAGTTCATGGCATTTGCGCAGGAGAGAATGGGGCGCTGAGCGTCGTTTCGCTTCTCCGCACACCCTGTACCAGGCTAAGGCGGGTAGTCAGCGTCAATGGGGTTTGTCGATGGTGCCTCGTACTACCTTGGCTCCGGTCTGACCCATCCCATCGCCCTGGAGGGCGCGCTGAAGCTCAAGGAGATCACCTACGCCCACTGCGAAGGCATCTTCTCCAGCGAGTTCAAGCACGGTCCCCTGTCTGCCGTGCATGACGGCTATCCGGTGCTGTTCATCACCGCCCCCGGCGACGAGTCGATGATGATCAACCACGTCAACGAGGTCACAACTCGAGGCGGCCGGGCCATCGCCCTGGCGGCAGAGAGCCCGGCGCTGCGGGCCAATGTGCACGACTACCTGGTCAGCCCTGAGGCCGACCGCTTTCTTGCGCCCATCCTGCTCACCTTGCCTGCCCAGCTCATCGCCTACCACATGAGCGTCGCGCGCGGCATCGACCCCGACTTTCCGCGCAACCTGAGCAAGACGTTGACCGTGGACTGACGACTCCTCGACCTCTGGCGGTTGGAGTGAGTGCCTGATTTTCTGTTTGACGCTGGAAGAGGGCCGTGGTATACTAAAGTGAGAGGATAGGGAAGGACGAAAGCAATTGCCCGCTGTGCTGTGTGGGCGACAAAGTAGATCATAACGACTTCATGGCAGGAGAATAGTTTTGAGCGAAGGATGCGTATCATGAGCGCTCAGGATTTGGCAGAAAGAATTTGTGAAACGATCCATAGTTTGCCTGAAGACCAGCTCGGCGAGGTGCTGCGTTTTGTGCAGGATCTGAAGAGCATTCAGGGGTCACGCATTTCAGAAGATGCAATAGCGCCATTGTACAGTATTCACACATCTGCAGTGCGGACGGGGATATCCGATTTGGCCCATCAACACGATCATTACCTCTACGGTGTTGAGAAGCGGGATGCCTGAGACTGTCTTTTGGGATACGTCCGCTTTTGTGGCATTGGGCAATGCCGACGACAACTTGCATGAGCAGGCGGCGCAAGTGAGTGAGGTCCTTGGCTGGCAAAGGGCGCATATTCTGACGACAAGTGCCGTGTTAACAGAAGTAGCAAATACATTCAGCAAGTCTGTCTGGCGTCCTGTCGCTCAACATTTCCTCGATTCGGTCCATCAGTCAGTGGCCATGGGGCTTGCCACTGTGGTTCACATTGATGCCGCCTTGTGGGAGCGTGGCTGGGCATTATTTGTCGCTCGCCCAGATAAGGATTGGGGCTTGACAGATTGCATCAGCTTCGTGGTGATGCAGGATCGACGTGTCATGCAAGCATTCACTTCGGATCACCACTTTGAGCAAGCAGGCTTCAATCGTCTTATGAAGTCATAGAGCCCTCAGCCTTTTTCGGTGCCATAGTCACAACGTACTGGATGTGCTAGAGTAGGATCCGAGTCGTCAGAATCCAGGTTTGTGCCTGGCGTCCCATACCACCTGGGCTATGGCCTGACCCATCCCATTGCCCTGGAGGGTGCGCTCAAGCTCAAAGAGATCACCTACCCGCCAGACGCCAGGTCAGGTCCTTTTCCGCTTATTGCGTACGCACGACCACGAGTTTGTCCACACCCGACTCGGCGCCCCAGACTTCGCCAGGGCGGCCCAGGAGCTGCCGTACGTTGGCCGGACTGCTAGGCAGGGCCAGGACGTCGAACGTCTCCGTCCCGGGATCAAAGCGGACGATGGCGTTGGCGCCGAAATCGCTGAGCCAGACCACGTCGCGGTCGTCGACATAGACGGCGTAGGGTTGCGGGCTGTCGCCTGGGAGCTGCCACTCCTGCCAGGTGTTGCTGCCCGGATCATAGACGGCCACCTGCCCGGCGTTCCACTCGCTGACCCAGATCCGGCCCCGCGAGTCGGGCCAGACCCGGCGCGCACCCTGGCCCGGCGTCGGCGGCTCGAGCGGGGTCGCATCCCCGGTCTCGACGTCGATGCGGGCGATGTGGCTGCCGGCCAGCGAGGCATAGTACACCGTCCCATCGGGGGCTGTGGCGATGCCATAGGGCCCCCGGCCGCGGGGTGCGACAAACGTCTCGACCTGGCCCGCGGCCGGATCGAGGCGACCATAGACGCCATTCTGGCCTGTGAACCACAGGACGCCGTTATGGTCAAAGGTGGCGGTGTTCAGGTTGGCGGAGGGGCTGCCCTCGGGCAAGGGATAGACCTGTACCTCCTCTGTGCTCGGGTCGACGCGGACGACAGCGTTCAGGCCGCCGTCGGTGATCCAGGGGGCGCCGTCAGGGCCGACGATGACGCCGTGGGGCGCCGATCCGGCGCCGAGATCGACGTGCCTGGTCTCGCCCGTGCTGGGGTCCAGGCGCCCCAGCTGGCCCGAGCCCTGGGCCGTGTACCACACCGTGCCGTCAGGCGCCGGCGCGACATCGTGCGGGCGCGAGCCGCTGGGTACGGGGAACTCCTCCAGGGTGGGCTCGGCGCTCGCCGGTATGGAGGCAGTGGCGGTCGCTGTAGCGGCCGGCGCTTGGGGCACCAGGACCAGGTCAAAGCTGCGCTGCGCCTGACCAGCCGGCGGGTAGTACTGGGTCACCAGTGTCTCGTACCCTTGGCCCGAGACGCGGATGTGAATGTGTGGCGGTCGGCCGCTGTAAGCCGGCGGAAAGTTACTCTCGAAGCGATAGCTACCAACCTCGTCCGAGAACACCGTGGCCCGGTGCGCGTCGTCGTACTCGCCTTCAGGGCCGGCCAGCCAGAACTCGATCTGGGCCCCGGCCAGGGGCGAGCAGTCAGCGCTGGAGCGCACCGTACCGGCCAGTACGTGGCCCTGGCCGACGATGTTCCGCTGGGGGGCGTCGGGCTCGTAGAAGGGGCCGAGTTGGTCAGGCTGTGTGGGCGGGCACACTGCGGGTGCGTCATCACCCGCGGCTGTCGCTGTACTCCCTGGGGTTGCGCCACTGCCAGAAGTCTCACCAAGGTCGGTTGCAGTGGGGCTCGGCGCCGCGGGTGAGTCTGTCGGATCGGGTGCCATGGTAGTGCCCGCCGGAGGCGGGGACGGCCCCGTCTCTGGCAATTGAGCCGGCGTAGCGCTGGCATCGCCCGGTGCGGCATCCTCGGAGAGGGCCGTACAGGCGGCCAGCAGCGCCAGGAGCAGGATCAGGCTGGCAAGCCGGAGCCAACGCCCCGCGGATCTCGGGCTATC
>JAMJFU010000271.1 GCA_023544525.1 Anaerolineae bacterium
CTGGGTGCTGATGGCCGCTTCGTTGTGGCAGACCTGGCAGTCAACCACGGTGCCGATCGGCGCTGGCTGGTCTACCACCCACATCTCGCTACCATCAGCACCCAGGTAGTCTTGGTAGCCGGGCGAGCTGTGGCAGCTCGCGCAGCTCGGCGGGACCTCGGCCGGATCGTCCTCGTCCCAGTGGACAAACGCCTCGGCCTCGGCATCGGCGTGTCCCGAGCCAGCCCATTGATCACCGAAGGGGCAAGCGTCAGCCACCGTACCGCCCTCCGGGCATTCAGGGCAGTCAGGACAGGCTTCTTGCGTGGGACAAGCTTCAGGAGCCGGACATTCCGGGCACTCCGGACATTCCCCTGCCTCTGCCGGCGCACAGGTCGGGCATGGCTCAGCCGTCTGCTGGGGTTCTTCGCCGTTGCAGGCCGCCAAGGCCAAGACCAGGGCCAGCAGCAGCAAGCCCACTACCAATAGAGCAATCTTTCTCTTCATTCGTTCAACTCCTCCTCACGACGTTGTTTTTGGCTACATTGTCCAGATAGCATACTCAATCCAGTTCTATGGTTGATACGCGCCTCCTTTCACGGTACTGATGCACAGGGAAGTATCCTGCAAGCACGAACGACCTGCGCCTCATGGACGCAGGTGCGTGGGTATCATACCATACTTGAGTGGCCAAAACACGTGACATCTGTCCCGACTTTTCCGGGACACTCCGGCAATCAGAAATTGTACGGAACGTCCCTCGGTGCTATAATGCGGGGACAAGGGAGGGTCGTAGGTGGTTTCGTTCACCGAGATTCTAGAAGTCAACTGGATCATCCTATACTTTGTCTACGGCCAGGTATTCTTTATCACCGGCCTGGTCACGGTCCTGCAATGGCGGCGGCGCAGCGATCTTGAGCTCGCCCGGCCCTTGCCCTGGCTCGCCGCGTTTGGACTCGCGCACGGTCTCAACGAATGGGGATATATTTTCATCCCTTTGCAGGCACTGTATCTCGAGGACGCAGTGGTGCGGCTGATGGTCATCGCCCACCTGCTCCTCCTGGCCGTGTCGTTCTTCTTCCTCTTCCAGTTCGGCATCGAGCTGGTACTGCCCCTGGCCGGGCGCCAGCGTTGGCTAAGAGCCCTTCCCACGCTCTTCCTGCTCCTATGGGCCAGCGCTGTCGCGATCCGGGGTGTGATGGCCCGGGATTCGCTCAACGTTCTCTTTGCCATCGGCGATGCCTCAAGCCGGTACCTTCTGGCTTTCCCTGGGGCACTGCTCGCGAGCGTGGGGCTGCTACGCCAGGCCCGCCAGATGCGAACTATGGACCTCTCGAACATCTCGGTCTGCCTCAGGGGAGCGGCCCTGGCCTTTGGCGTTTATGCCGTTGTTGGGGGGCTCATCGTGCCCACCGCCCCGATCTTCCCTGCGAACACAATGAATTACGCGCTTCTCGACGAGACGATCCACATCCCGGCGCCCGTGTTTCGCTCTATCTGCGGCCTGGCCATGGCCTTCTGCGTGATGCGCTCCCTGGAGGTATTCCAGGTGGAGACCGAGGCACGGATCGCCGAGATGGAACAGGCCCAAGTCCTCGCTGCGGACCGGGAGCGGATCGGCCGCGAATTGCACGATGGCATCATCCAGAACATCTATGCCGCAGGCCTGAGCCTGGAAGACGCCCTTCACCTATTGGACAAGGACCCGTCGCGCGCTGTGGGGCGTATCCAGGCGGTCATGTCGGTTCTCAACCGTACGATCGGCGACATCCGCCGCTATATCTTTGACCTGCGCGCAGCGGAAAGGACCCGGCCCCTGGAGACGATCCTGGAGGAGCTGGTGTCCGACCTGAGGCTCGACACCTTTCTAGAGGTGGATTTGGAGGTCGTGGGCCAGCGGTGTTGTTGGCTCGGCCCACAGATCGTGGCCCACATCACGCAGGTGGCGCGTGAGGCGCTGAGCAACGTGGTACAGCATGCCGAGGCAACCCACGTGGCTGTGAAACTGACCTACGCTGGCGATGCTACCCTGCTCAGCGTGGCTGACAATGGCCGCGGTGTCGACCTGGACGAGTTGCTGAGCAACGGCCGCATGGGCGAAGGGTTGACCAACATCCAGACGCGCGCTCACCTCATGAACGCGACGCTGGACCTGGCCAGCCGGCCCGGGGAGGGATTCGAGGTCTTGTTGACGATTGGGTGCGGCGATAGCCAACACGTCCAGGAGATCGATGACAGGATGACTGTGCAAAAGGGCGAGTCCCCAGTCAGCGAACCAGACAACCCACTTTTCGGGGAGGATGCTGGCCTGGGATCGAGGGGGATGGATGAACAACGCATTCGAGGCCAGGGATCATGAGTTTGAGGATCCTACTGGTTGACGATCACGAGGTGGTCCGCGTAGGCGTTCGGGCGCTGATCGATCGGCAGCCAGGGATGGAGGTCGTGGCGGAAGCGGGCACCATCCGGGAGGCAATCAGCCAGGCCGAGCAGCTACTGCCCGACGTGGTGGTCCTCGACATCCGCATGCCGGGCGGGAGCGGTCTGGAAGCCTGCCGGCAGATCAAGGCCCAGCGACCAGAGACACGGGTGATCATCTTGACGTCGTTTCCTGATGATGAGGTGCTCTTTGACGCCATCGCCGCAGGAGCAGACGGCTACGTCCTGAAGCAGATCGGCTCGGACGACCTTATCCATGCCCTGGAGTGCGTCGGCCAGGGCCAGAACCTGCTCGACCCTTCGCTCACCGACCGGCTCTTTGCCAAGGTGCGCGAAGCGCGACGGCAGGAGCGGGCCCACGCTTTTGCCGACCTCACTCGCCAGGAGTTAAACATCCTGGCCCTCGTCGCGGAGGGGCGCACCAACCGGGAGATCGGCGCCGAGGTCCAGCTGAGCGAAAAAACTGTGCGCAACTATGTGAGCATCATCCTGGGGAAACTGAACCTCGCCTCCAGAGCACAGGCAGCCGCCTACGCGGCGCGACACCGGATCGAGGACTACTTGTAGCGTTGCCAGCCTGGGGCAGTGTTGGGTCAAGAAAGCCCGGCTTCTCTCAAAGCCGGGCTTTTTCCTCGGTCTCTACTTGTGGATCCTAGTCTTCCAGTTTGTGGCAGAGGGTGCACTGCTCGTTTTCGTAGTCGTGGTTAGAGGGCGCAGGCTGAATGTCGCCATCTGGATCATGGCACAGCAGGCAGTCATCTCGACCCGCGATGCCATGAGGGATCTCGGGGGCCAGGCCAACGAGAAAGCTGGCTGATTCGACAAACCCATCGGGCGAGTGACAAGCATCGCAGCTTCCCTCCAGATGATTCTCGGGCGGCTCGTGACAGTCAGCGCAAATGTAGTCCAGGTCTGCATCGGGATCCGTGTGGCAGGACTCACAGTCAGCTTCGGCGTGAGCGCCCTCCAACGGCACGGGGTGTAATTCGGGCGGTAGGGTCGCTTCGGAGAAACTGGTCGGCGTGTGGCAGTCCTCGCAGCTCGGCCCAAAGTGTGGCTCGGTCGGCGGTTGGTGGCAGTTGGCACAGACGTATTCCAGTCCCTCCACCTGCTCCGCATGGCAATCGATACAACTCGCCTGGGCATGGGCGCCCTCCAGGAGGATGGGATGCTGGAACTCGCCGAGATCCACCTGGTCCCAGCCAAAAGGCGTGTGACAGTCCTCGCATTCCTCGCCAAAGTGAGGATCGGTCGGAGGCTCGTGGCAGTTGGCGCATTCGAATACCGGCTGGCGTACTCCTTCGTGGCAATCGTGGCACCACACCTCGGCGTGCCCGCCCTCGAGAGGGATGGGATGGGCAAACGCCGCGTCGAGGTCGACCTCGGGCCAGGCCAGGCCGTGGCAGGACGAGTTGGCACAGAAGCTGGAATCATCACTGCCGAATTCGATCTCGCCGTGGCAGCTTTCGCAGGCGCTGCTGGCCTGGAAACGATGATCGGCCATAAAGTTGGATTCCAGATGTGACGCCGGTTCCTGGATCGAGGCCACCGGCAGCTGAGGCACGCGGTCTCCCTCGCCAACACTCACTGGCACACTGTGACAGATATTGCAATGCAGGCGGATCGTTTCGCCGTCCTCAGTCTGGTGCTTGCCGTTATGGCAACGGAAACAGCCAGCGAATTCTTTGTGTCCGCTATGGTCTGGGAAGTTCTCCCAGGTGACGCCCGGCTCTTCAAACACCACGCGGGTGACAAGCTCTTTGGTAACTTCTTCGGCTTGGTCGATAGCCTCGGGCTTTGCCGCCGCAACCTCCGGGTACTGGGCCTCGTACTCCTCCCTCACCAGACCGACGGAAGCAAGGGCATCCTCCCGAGTCTCGTAGCGGCTCGTTAGCAGATCCGCCATCGTCTTTTTCGCATATGGCAGCTCGCGGCTCACGCGTCCTTCGGCCAAGGCCATGTCGATCAGGTCTTCGGGCGGCGGAAAGGGATGGCCCACCCGGTTGTGGCAGTCGACGCAGTCCATCAGATGCTTCTCGGCCTGCTCAATCTCCTCCGGCGACAGGGGATTGCTCACATCCTGGTACTCTACTGTCCGCCCGTCGGGCAGCGTAGTCCGGACCCAGGGTATCTCCCGGCCATGCTCATCGGTGGCGATGTATTCGACCGGTGCCGTGACATGCCAGTGGACGCCGTAACCCAGCCCCACTTCCCGGGTACCCGCGCCCGTCTTGAGGATGAGATAGGTGCGCTTCTCGGTATTTTCCTCATCCGGCAGAAAGCTCACAATCTCACGCACGGTATCGCCATGGAAGGCTGGTGGCCAGTGGCACAGCTCACAGGACTCATTGGCCGGCCGCATAGTTTCCGATTCCAGAGGACGCTCATACTGGTCAAAGATGACTTCCGGCAGGTGCCGGAAGTGGCCTGCCTTGAGCAAGATACTGCGGATGGTGCCGACCCGGCCCATGTGGCACTCGGTGCACTTGACGTTGGCGTGGAAAGAGTCCTGAAAGGCCGGGATCTCTTCGGGGTGTACGTCATGGCAGGCGTTGGCGCAGAAGGAGACGCTATTGGAGTACTCCCATACCTGGATGGCAATCACGCCAAAGATGATGAATCCCACGATAAAGGCGCCGCCCGTGATCAGCGTGCGGCGGACAACTCGTCTCCTATTCTCGTTGACCTTCTTGGGGCGCTCATTCTCCGTCGGCTCGGTCACTTACACCTCCTCGTGCAGAAGCCGCAAGCGTGGCTTGGATGCGGGATCGCTGCGAGGCATTATACCCCATCTGGATATGGGTGTCAAAACGGCAGCCGATTGCCCCCGGCAGGGTATCATCGTGGAGGAGGTTGCGCCCGAATCTCCAAGCCGGGCACGGCTCCTCGATCTCAAGAAGGGCAGCTCGCCTGGGCTATGGGCTACATGGCGGCTGTGAAGTCATTGACCTTTTTGTTCTTGTTTGGTATACTGGCACCAAAAGGAGATGTGACGGATGAGCGAAGAAGCCGCTGGTGACGTCGGGACCCGGTTACGGGCTTTTCGCCAGGAACGGGGCCTGTCCCTGCGAGCACTGT
>JAMJFU010000272.1:0-3075 GCA_023544525.1 Anaerolineae bacterium
GAGATGCTTCGCTACGCTCAGCATGACAAGTTCGCTGACTTTGACGCGGCCCTACCTACAATCTCCAAGGCCATTGACCTGCACCCCTGGATCTGCTATAATGGGGCCTGCACAGGAGCGGCAAGGACCTGTCCTGGTGAGGATGCAGGTCCGCCAGCAGCACCTTCTCTGACGTCCCTTGGCTTGGCCACGGGTGGAGAAAGGAAGGAAAGACACGCATGTCCACAGTCCCGTTCATAGAGGTTGACCGGCTACCCCAGGACGTAGAGGATTTCCTCACCCTGCGCAACCAGACCGCATCCACGCCCCAGGGAGGGGCGGCCATGATGGTCCTGGCCCTGCTTCTCTACACCGAAGACGAAGAGCTGGGCCGGCAGTGCTTGACCATCGCAGCCGACAGGGATCGCCTGCAGGAGGGACCCTACGGCTACCGGAACTGGCAGCTACGCACCAGGGACATGCAGCTCATCAACCTACAGCTCAAGGCCATGCCCTACCTTCCCCGCTCCTATATCCGGGGCGCAACCCCGGAGAACGGCTATCGACTGCCAGACCCGCCCTACCACTTCAGCTTCGCCCCAAACCTGTACGGTGGCGACCCGGCCACCGGCGTGTTCAAAGCTTTCCTCCACTGCTCCGGCGCATCGAACCCCAGGCCGATCATGCTCAGGCGGAATGACAAGGGCCTGTGGAAAGGCTGCGAATGGAGCAGCCTCATCGTGGGGGTCAGGGAGCCTGCCGAGACGGTCATCGACGATCTGTGATCGGCATGTCGCCGTGCCCATCAAGCCCTCTGCCATAGGCCCGCCACCAGACAAAGGAGGCAGATCATGGACACCCGGTTGACGGCCGAAATGATGGCGTCCCTCGGGGAACCCTTTCGGGCGGACGCTGTGCAGTGGAAGCCCCAAGTGACCAACAAGGACAGGACGCGAGCGCTGGCGGTGCCCTACGTGGACGTACGCTCCTACGTGGACCGCCTCAACGAGGTCATGGGTGCCGACTGGTCCGACGACTATCAGGTCGTCGATGCCGGAGCGGTTGTGCTCTGCAGGCTGACCGTCGGCGGCGTCACCCGCTCTGATATCGGGGAGGCCGACCCCGAAGATCGGAACACGGCCACTTCCGCCCTCGCCCAGGCCTTCAAGCGCGCCTGTGTCAAGTTCGGGCTGGGCGCCTACCTCTATCGCCTACCCCGGCAGTGGGAGGAGTACGACGCCCAGGCCCGGCAGTTCAGCCCTGCAGCCCTTGTGCGCCTGCGCCAGTTGGCTGGGCCCAGCAGCCGCGGAGGTAGTCCCGGCGGTGGCCGCCTGCAGTACGGCGACGGATCGCCAGTCGGTGACAACCCGGCCGAGGTGCAGTCCTACCGGGCCTATGTCAGTGCGACCGGAAAACCTCCCTCCAACGTAGCAGCACTGCGGGCTTGGGCCGCCAAACTGCCCAAACCCTGACCAAGGAGCGACCGCAACCCCACCTACGGCGCCAGGATATAGGCCGCCAGGAACTCGTCCCAGTGGGTCAGCCGGCCAAAGACCAGACTGTTGCGGTAGTAGTCGAATTCATTCCACGTCGTGGTCGCGGGATCATCTAGATCCTGCTCCCGCAGGGGCAAAAATATACTGATGCCGTGAGCATCAGCATAGGGCTGGCTGTGCCACTCGTCCAGGACCACGGCCGAGACCGCGTCCATCACTGCCTGGCTCCCCTCCTGGATACCTGTGTCGGGTACCCACCTCTGGATCCGCTGGGCAATGTCGTACAGGTCCCGCGCCGTAGGATCGCCCCAAAAGGACTGGGCGCCGTGAAAGGCCCCGGAGTAACGATGCCTGTGTTCCGGCAGCCCTTCGATCAAGGCTACAGCCCACGCATCGACCGCCTCGATGAGTGCATCCCAACGGGCATCGAGCGCCACCGCCGAGCCGGTCCGCTCCTTCCCGGTCGATGCACTGTAGTTGATGACCTCGGCCAGCTCGTTCGCATCCATACCGGGGTTCGCCTGCAGGGCAGGGATGACCAGCTCGTACTCGATGCCATCCCAGTTCACCCACTCCTGGGAATGCACGATGGCCGAGGAGTAACTGCGCACCGTGGCTTCGTTCTCGATCGTCGCCATCTGGCACGCATCGTACATGATGACGTCGATGGGGCCGACCACCTCCAGCACAGCCTCGATCTCGTGCTGGTCCAGCGTGTCATCGTCAGTCTCGTCCCGCATTGAGTGATCCGGTCGCCACGACCAACCGTGGTTCCACAAGGAAAGGGCATAGTGATCGGCCGGATAGTTCGCTTGGGTCCACTGTACAAAATCGATCAATGTCTGCGGGTCACCCATATTCGCCTCGCCCCAGTCCTCTATAGCAGCGGCGGGTGTGGCCTCCATGCCCTGCTCTACATAGAACAGCAGGGTCTGGCTCCACTCGGCCGTCGCCGCCCGGTCAGCCAGGGCCACCACGCTTACATCGGCATTCGAGCCGGTGGGTGCCAGCTCGGTCTCGATGTCCAGGGGCACGTACTCGTCCAGATTGTTGTCGCCGACAATATAGACCATGAGGGTCCATTGGGCGGGCTCAGGGGGTTTGCCCTTGTGGGCGGGACTGGCGGCTGCCGCGGACACCATCTGTGTCAGCAACAACACCGTGAGCATCACCGACAGCAGCGTCTTGAAAATGGCTCGTTTCCTCATCGGGCTCCTTCCTTCCTCCCTCCTTACAGATCGAAGGCGATTCCATGGCCGGCGTAGTTAGGGTCTTTCTGTTGCGGCTTTTCGGCGTGTTCCTCCTTTCACACAGGTGAGCCTGGTCACCGAACATCGAGAAACGCTTGCCCACGGAGTCCAGCACCCATATTCTACCACCGATCGCCCGGTTGAGCCAGTTTACGGCTGGAGGCATTTGGTGGGGCCGGGGGGACAGACTGGCAGCGGCTGAGGGCCGCGCCCGGCGGTGAAGTAGATCAGGCGCGATAAACCGGCTGGGGACGGTCCTTGCCGCCATCCCCGACGTGTGCTACAATGGGCACACCCAGACATGCTCCGGGCTGCTGTCGTGGCCAAACGCGGCGCGGGAGCAAAAGCTG
>JAMJFU010000272.1:3085-5469 GCA_023544525.1 Anaerolineae bacterium
CAAAGGAAATAGGTAAAGCGGGATTAGGGGTCCATAGAGCCGTTTCAGCACCCAGCGGGACGGTGTTCTCGGCGGTTTTGTTATGTATAAATAGCGCTAAATCGGTTGATTTGCGATGAAAATAAGAGATAATGCCTCATTACATATGTAAACCAGGGGAATGCCAGGCGGCATTGACCCGGGATCCGTCGTATAATCCTCCGAAATCGGCCCTAAAATGTGCGTAAACGGCACAAAACATAAAGTAATGCGTTTATATATGTCAAATAGCTATTAGATGGCCCTAAAGTGTGCTGATTTGCCCATTATTGTGAAGTTGCAAGCTGAACTGGCGCAGGTTAGGCCAGTGGTTATCGTAAACACGCATGGGTTTTCATAGACGAGTTGACAGTAACGTCCAGCCCGCTGACCATCTCAACGGGGGCGGATGTGCTGGCTGGTGAGTGCGCTGGCGGCACGCCGTCTCGCCATCCCTTCTTGCCAAGGAGCAGGCTCTGCGGTACAATGCGACGCCGTATGCGGGCGGGGGAGACCTACTGGCGCTCCCCCGTTTTGTGTGAGGCTTCACACCGCACGCCCACACCGGGCAGGAGGGGGAAACTAATGTTCTGGGCAACCTTGGCCAATGCTTTGTTCATATTCGGCCTGCGTGTCACCGACGTGTCGATGGGAACGGTGCGCACCATCATGGTCTTGCGCGGCATGCGCAAGCTGGCGGCCCTGATCGGATTTTTTGAGGTCAGCATCTGGGTCGTCGCCGTCAGCCGGGTCATCGGCAACCTGGATAGCGTCTGGAACGTACTGGCCTACGGCGGCGGATTTGCCACTGGTACGCTGCTGGGCATGTGGATCGAGAGCAAACTGGCCCTGGGCCACGTGTACGTGCACGTATTCTCCAAATCCAAGGGGCCGGAGATTGCCGAAAAGATCCGGGAAGCGGGTTATGGGGCGACTCAGGTGCAGGCACAAGGCCAATCAGGACCGGTGCACCTCATTGACATCGTGGTACCGCGCAAGCGGTCCAACAAGCTCATCCGCCTGATCAACGAGGTGGACGAAGGATCGTTTGTCACTATCGAGGAGGCTCGCCAGGTGATGAGGGGCTATTATCGCGCTGTGAAGTGAGCGCCCCCGAACAGATGGGGTGCGCCTGAAGCCTGCGGTGAACAAAAGGCATCGCCCTGCCGTTGAATAAAAAGGAGGCCTGCATTCCATGGCTCGTGAATCTTTCGAGCTCCGGTTATGAGGTGACGATGTCGATGAACTGGACCCTGCCCGTACGCCCGCCCTTCTCCCTGCCTGCGGTGATTCGCTCCCACGGCTGGGTACAACTGGCGCCCTTTGCCAGCGACGATGAACAACAGACGCTAAGCTACATCTCCGAGCTGGATTCGGGCCGCGTCGTCGAGATCCAGATCTCGGAAACCGGCGGCGGCGTCAACATCTCGGTCGAAGGCCCTCTCGAAGAGAGGGAGATGGTCGATGTCTCAGATCGGGTGAAGTGGATGATCGGGCTGGATCAGGACCTCGCCGAGTTCTATGCTCGAGCCCGGGGGGAGCCCAAACTGGCCCACGTCGAAGAGCAAGGTCGTGGGCGCATCCTCCGCTCGCCCTCCCTCTTTGAGGACATTGTCAAGACCGTCCTCACCACCAACACCGCGTGGAGTGGCACGGTTCGCATGGTAGGGGCGCTGGTCTCGCACTTCGGTGCCCCGCTGGCCAATGATCCTTCCCGCCGCACCTTCCCCTCGCCGGAGCGGGTGGCTGTCTCAGACGAAGGGACCCTGCGCGCCCAGGCACGGCTCGGCTACCGGGCGTCCTATATCCTGTCCCTGGCCCGCAGCGTGGCTTCTGGTGCGTTAGATCTGGAAGGGTTCAAGAACCCCGAGATTGGTACCCCAGAACTACGCAAGCAGTTGCTGGCGATCAAGGGCGTAGGAGACTATGCTGCCGCCAATCTGCTCGTGCTTCTGGGTCGCTACGACTTTTTGCCGGTGGATTCGTGGGCGCTCAAGTGCGTCTCTCACGAGTGGCACGATGGACAGCCCATAGGCCGGGCCGAGGTCGAGGCCGCATTCGAGGCCTGGGGTGCGTTCAAGGGCCTGGCCTACTGGTTCTGGGATTGGTCCTACCTGTCCGACGAAAGATAGGGTTGCGCTTCATGCCCTATGAGTCAGGCGAAGCCAGCCCGGGCAGACCGGCAGGAGGAGATAGATGATCTACGAACTCGTGGGCACAGATCGCCGAAAAGCCTGGTCTCTGCTTCGGGAGCTCGCTGCCTGGCAGCCGTTCTGTGGAGCTGTCTTGTCCGGCATCCATCCCGGGCGTGTCTTTGTCGACGACCCCGACCAACCCAGTGCTGTGTTCGTGAACCACGACGATGC
>JAMJFU010000273.1 GCA_023544525.1 Anaerolineae bacterium
GCCAAGGTCGACCTGCTGGCAGCGGAACCCGGGCAGCGCATGGAGATCGTGGACTGGAAAGGAACCCTCAAGCCACCCAACCGCGCCACCTGGGCCCGGCGGCAGCAGACCCTGGTTTACCGTTACCTGGCCGTCGAGGCCGGAAGCGCCTACTTTGGCGGGGAACCGCCAGCACCTGAACAGGTCGAGATGGTCTACTGGTTCGCCGCCCACGGCGGCGCTACCATCAGGTTCGGCTACGACGAGGCAGAGCACCGGGCGGTGGGTGAACGGTTGGCCCAACTTGTGCGCGAGATGGTGAGCCACCGGGCACCAGCCTGGCCCCTGACCGACGACCTGCGCCAGTGCAGCTTCTGCAACTATCGCTCGCTCTGCGAGCGGGACGTCCGTCCTGGATTCCTCGAGGACCTGGACGACGACCTGGAGCAGGAAGAGGTTGACATCGACCTGGAACAGGTCGCCGAGATCGAGTTCTAAATGGAAGTGATCCTGACGCTCGCCCTCATCCTGCTCGTCGTCGCTCTCCTCATCTCTGTCAACGCCCTCTACGTTGCTGGCGAGTTCTCGTCGGTGAGCGCCCGCAGCTCCCGCTTGATGCGGCTGGCCGAGGGCGGCAGCCGCCTGGCCAGGGCACTCTTGCCCGTCGTGCAGGACCCGGACCGCCTGGACCACTATATCGCCGCCAGCCAGGTGGGTATCACCCTGTCCAGCATCGTTCTGGGTATCTATGGCGAGCGGCAGATTGCCCCCCTCCTCGAGCCCTGGATCGCTCGCCTGCCCATCGGTTTAGACCCGACGACCGGCGGCCACCTGGCCGCGTCCGGGATCGCCTCGACCCTGGTGCTCATGGTACTGACGACCCTGCAGGTGATCCTGGGCGAGCTGGTGCCCAAGTCGCTGGCAGTCCAGTATCCAGAGCGCGTCGCCATGGCCACGGTCCTCCCCGTCAAGTGGTCGGCAGACTATCTCCTGCGGCCCCTGATCGCGATCTTGAACGGCTCCGGCAGCCTGCTCCTCCGGCTGCTGGGCGTGGAAGGGGGGCGCGAGCATGCCCACGTGCACTCGCCGGAGGAAATCGTCATTCTTGTGCGCGACAGCCACCGCGGCGGGCTGATCGACGCCGACGAACGCCAGTTCCTCCAGCGGGTGTTTCGCACCAGCGAAACCCACGTCGGTGAGGTGGCCATCCCTCGCCCCCGTATCGTCGCCGCACAGGCGGACCAGCCCGTCGCCGAGGTGCTCAAGTTGACCGCCGAGTCGGCCTTCACCCGCATCCCCATCTACGAACGGGATATCGACGACATCATCGGTTTCGTCCACCTGCGAGATCTGTTTACGCTCTACCGCCAAGATCCGCAGGCCAGCGTCAGGCCCATCGTGCGTGAGGCTCCCTTTGTGCCCGAGACCTTGACAGTAGGGGAGGTATGGGAACGGCTGGACGAGGCAGGCAGCTACCTGGCCATCGTATTCGACGAGTATGGTGGCACCAGCGGGCTGGTCACCCGCGAGGACCTGCTGGAAGAGATCTTTGGCGAGATCCAGGACGAGTTCGACATCGAGAGGGCGCTGATCACACCCAGCGGCGAGGGACGGTTCGTCGTGCGCGGGGACATCCTCCTCACCAACCTGAACGACATCCTGGAGATTGACCTGCCCTATGAGGATGCCAGCACCCTCGGCGGCCTGATTATGGAGGAGCTGGACCGAGTCCCGACCATCGGAGATGAAGTGGAGATCGGCGGCATCTCGCTCCGGGTAGAAGCGGCCGCTCAGAACACCGTGACCGCTGTGCGTGTGACCCTGCCATCCGCTCCTCCCCCAGAGCATGAGGGAGGGTCTCGCTGATGGACGTTCTGCTCGTCACCGCCATCATCGGCATCCTCATCCTCCTCAACGGCCTCTTTGTCGCCGCCGAGTTTTCCATCATCGGCGTGCGCCCCTCGCGCGTGGAGCAGTTGGCCGAGGGTGGCAACCGGGCCGCACGCTGGGTACAGCAGGTGGTCACCGACCGGCGCAAGACCGACCGCTACATCGCCACCGCCCAACTGGGCATCACCCTCGCCTCCCTGGGATTGGGCATGTACGCCGAGCCAGCCATCGCCCGCCTGATCGAGGACCCCCTCCACGATCTCTTTGGGCTGAGTGGGGGTGCCATCCACACGGTCTCGTTCATCCTGTCGCTGTCCCTGGTCACCTACCTGCACGTCGTCGTGGGCGAGATGGTGCCAAAATCCCTGGCCCTGCAGAACGCCGAGGGCACGGTGCTGTTCCTGACCGGCCCCATGAGACTGGCCGCCAACGTGTTCTCCTGGCCAGTGACCTTCTTGAACCGGATCGGGCTGCTCACCCTGAGGCTCTTGGGCGTTCCACCGCCCGGTAGCGGCAGCCGCCTTTACTCTCTCGAGGAACTGGAGATCATTGTCTCGGAGAGCTACGCGGGCGGCCTGCTGGAGGAGCGCGAGCAGGAACTGGTGGCCAATATCCTCGATTTCAGCGAAGAACGTGTGCTCCAGGTCATGACGCCCCGGCCCATGATGACAGCCATCCCTGTGACCATCACCGAGCAAGAGCTACTCCAGATCTACGAGGATATACCCTATAGCCGCCTGCCCGTCTACGAGGGCGACATTGACGAGATCGTGGGTATCCTGCACCTCAAGGACTTTGTCCGGCAGCAGCTTTCTGGGGCAGCCTTCGAGCTGCGCAACCTGCTGCGCAAGGTCTCTTTCGTGCCAGAGACCCTGCCTATCAAAACCCTCCTGGCTTCCTTCAGACGCCAGCACGACCAGATGGCCATCGTCCTCGACGAGCACGGCGGCACGCAGGGCCTGGTCACCCTGGAGGACCTGCTGGAGGAGGTCGTTGGCGAGGTCCGTGACGAGTTCGACGTAGGCGAAGAGGACCCTCTCGTCGTGGTCGAGCCGGGCTACATGATCGCACAGGGCACCCTCCAGGTCGAAGAGCTCGAGGAGTACGTCTATCTGGGACCGCACGGGTACGACGTACACACCGTAGGCGGGTTGGTCATGGCCGCCTTGGGACGCCGGCCCGAGGTCGGCGACCAGGTTGTGCTGGGCGACGCCACCTTGCGCGTCGAAGCCCTGGACGGCCTGTCGATTACCCATGTCTCCATCCGCTATGAAGCTCCGTAGGGTCCTGGAGACCCTCAGGCACCGGTCAGGCATCCTATGACCCGCTGGATCGATGCCCCACAGGTAGAGATCTCCCCGGAGCTGCAGCAGGCGGTCGGCGGCCATCCTCTGGTCGCGGCGACCCTGGTCCGCCGCGGGATCAGCACAGCCGCCGCCGCCCGCGCCTTCCTGCATCCAGGCGCCTACAACCCGGCCTCGCCGGCGGACCTGCCCGGGCTGGAGCGCGCTGTGGAACGCCTGCGCCAGGCGATCGACGCGCGTGAACCGGTGGCCGTATGGGGGGACTTTGACGCCGACGGCCAGACCGCCACGGCACTGCTCCTGGAGGCCCTGTGGGGCCTGGGCGCCAAAGCCATGTTCCGCGTGCCCACCCGTCAGGAAGGCCACGGGCTGCACCGCCTGGGTCTCCAGCGCCTGGTCGAGGCCGGCGCCCGCCTCATCGTGACCTGCGACACAGGCGTCACCGCCCACGCCGAGGCAGCCTACGTGGCCGAGTTGGGCGCCGACCTGATCATCACCGATCATCACGTCCCCGCCGACGACCTGCCGCCCGCCCTTGCCGTGATCAATCCCCACCTGCTGCCAGCCGGTCACGCCCTGGCCCACTTGACCGGTGTCGGGGTCGCCTACGAGCTGGCCCTCGGCCTGGAGCCCGGCCTGGCCGAGGCAGCCCTCGACCTGGCGGCCCTGGGCACCGTGGCCGACGTCGGCACGCTCACTGGCGACAACCGCTACCTGGTGCAGCGAGGCATGGAAGCACTGCGGACCACCGGGCGGCTCGGGCTGCAGGCGCTCTATGACACTGCCGGCCTGCGACCTGAGGGCCTGACCGAGGAGCATCTCGCCTTTGTGCTAGGCCCACGCCTCAATGCCCTCGGCCGGCTGGCCGACGCGGCCGACGGGGTAGATCTGCTGACCACCGCTGACCCGCTGCGAGCGCGGACCCTGGCCACCGAGCTGGAGGGCCTCAACGCCCGGCGCCAGTGGCTCACGCGCCAGGTGACCGACGCAGCCCTGGCCCAGGTCGAACGGGAGCCAGGCCTGCTCCAGGAATACCAGGCCCTGGTCCTCAGCCACCCCACCTGGCCCGGTGGTGTGCTGGGCATCGTCGCCGGCCGCCTGGCCGAGCGCTTTGGCAAGCCCGCAGTGCTGATCGCCACGCCCGAGGGCCAGCCGGCCCGTGGCTCCGGCCGGTCGGTGCCCGGCGTCGACCTGATCGCGGCCCTGCGTGCCTGCGCCCACCTGTTGGACCGCTTCGGCGGCCACGCAGCAGCGGCCGGTTTCAGCATCGATCCGGAGCGCATCCCCGAGATCAGGCCAGCCCTGTCCCGGGCCATCACCGCTCAGGTAGAGGCGATCCCTCAGCGAGAGCTGATCATCGATGGTTATGTCGAGTTGCTCGAGCTCGAGCTCGACCTCGTCGCCGATTTCAGCCGGTTGGCGCCCTTTGGGCGGGGCAACCCTGCCCTGACGCTGGCTGTCCGCGACCTGAAGATCATCGGCGAGGCCCCGATCGGGCGCATGGATGAACACCGTCGTGTGACGGTGGAGGACGACCAGGGGAACACGCAGACGGTCTTCTGGTGGCAGGGCGCCGGCTGGCCGCTGCCCCAGGGCCGCTTTGACCTGGCCCTGACCTTGCGCGCCAACGACTACCGCGGCATGCCCGAGCTCCAAGTGGAGTGGATCGATGCCCACGAGCACCAGCCGGCGCCTGTGGCTGTCCGCCCCACGCCGGCCATCGAGATCCGCGACTACCGCCACGAGCCCCAGCCCCATCTCCTTCTCCGCGGGTTGCTGTCCGGGGCAGAGATCCAGGTTTGGGCCGAAGGCCTCGAGCTGGAAGAGGTCGAGACACACACCCGCAAGGGGCTGGTCCCCGGCTCGCGCCTCGTTCTGTGGACCCTGCCACCTGGGCGGAAGTTGTACGAGGAGGCAGTCTCCCGTGTCCAGCCCAAGGAGCTCATCGTCTTTGGCCAGGACGCCGGCCTGGACGAGGCGCCTCCCTTCCTCAACAGCCTGCAGGGCATGCTCGCCTTTGCCTTGAACCGGCGCGAGGGCTGGCTCGACCTGGACGCGGCTGCCGCCAGGCTGGGACATCGCAGGGCGACGGTCGAGGCCGGCCTGCGCTGGTTCGAATCAGGCGGGCACGTGCGGGTGCTTACGAGGGACGATGATCGGTGGCAACTGGCCCGGGGGACGGGCCAGGGGGACCCGCAGGCTGTGGATCAGGCCAGGCTCCGCCTGCAGGCACTGCTGGCCGAAACCGCCGCCTACCGCGACTATCTCCGCAGCGCGCCGGCGGCTGCGTTCT
>JAMJFU010000274.1 GCA_023544525.1 Anaerolineae bacterium
AGAAACCCCTGGCAACGACAAATCGTGGGAAAATGTGGTAATAATGGGCTGTTCCGCTGGGAGCCAAGCTGGCGCCGTCAGAGCCTGGGTGTAGAAGGGGGAACGCCGGAGCTGCTTTTTCTTCACACTGCTGGCTGCCGAGGGACCCCCGTAAGCCGGGCCGGCCGGCTAGAGATCGAGCTCCAGGGCAATCGGGCAATGGTCCGAACCCTGGACATCGCCCAGGATCCTGGCATCGCGGACGTCGGGCAGTAGATCCTCGGTGAGCAAAAAGTAGTCGAGCCGCCAGCCGATGTCGCGGGCTCGTGCATCAAAGCGGTAGGTCCACCACGTGTACTCCCTTTTGTCGGGGTGTAGCTGGCGGTAGACATCCACGAAGCCCGCATCCAACCAGCGGCTGAGTGCCTCCCGTTCCTCGGGCAGAAACCCGGAGGTCTTTTCGTTCTCCTTGGGACGGGCCAGGTCGATGGGCTGGTGAGAGGTGTTGAAATCGCCACAGACGACGAGGCGCTCGCCTGCCGACCGAAGCTGACCGCAATACGCCAGCAGAGCGTCGTAGAAGTCGATCTTGAAGAGGACGCGCTCGTATCCGCGCCCCCCGTTCGGAAAGTAGACGTTGAGCAGGGTAAAGCTGCGGTGCCTGGTCAGCAGCGTGCGGCCCTCGACGTCGAAGCGGGGCTGGCCAAAACCCTCGCGCGCCGAGCCAGGCCGCTCGCGACTGAGCGTCGCCACGCCGCTGTAACCCCTGCGCTCCCCCGCATGCCAGAGGGCGTGGTAGCCTGGTGGCTTGTGCATCTTGGGCGTGAGCTGTTCTGGCTGGATGCGGGTCTCTTGCAGGCAGAGGATGTCTGGGCCATCGTCCTCCAGCCAGGACCAGAAGCCGTTGCGAACGGCTGCCCGGATGCCATTGACGTTCCACGATACAAGCCTCATAGACCGACGCCTTTAGCCGCCGCCGATGATGTGGATGACCTGCACCCGGTCGCCATCGGCCACCGGCCAGGAGGCGTGCTGATCGGGGGGAACTGCGGTGCCGTTCACCGAAACGACGACGTGCTGATGCGTAAATTCGCAGGCAGCCAACACGTCGGAGACGGTCATTCCTTCCTGCCAGGGAATGTCCCATTTTTCGTTGACCCGGATCACGGGATAGTCTACCTCCGAGTTGTAAGGGTATCGCAGGGCGACCTGCATGTCTTGCGCCCAAAGACAGCACCGGGACATATGAAGGGCGCAGGGCAGCCAGCTCGTGCCCCGCGCCCTGACAGCCTACGGCTGGTGCCTACTCGTCGCCGTTTGTATGTGCCCTGATCACTTCTACGACATCGGGAAAATCGATGCCCAGCGCGCGCACGGTCGCCAGCGTGGGAATTCCATCCTGGTTCCAACCCCGGCGCTCGTACACAGCGTCCACCAGCTGGTTATACTGGTCTTCACGGTAGCGACGCAGTGCCAACCGCTTCTCTGTGGTTGACATGCCGCTGGGAACGATGCCCACGAGATCAATTAGCTGTTGGTCGTAGCGCTCGGCACGGCTCTCGTACTCGAGGTCCGTGACGGGACCGGCTGAACGATAGGGGATGGCGTCGTGCTCGCGCGTGCCATAGCCCATCTTCAGGTTGAACACCCGCTGGAAGTTGTATACGATCTCGGACATCCGGACCAGATCGTCGCCACTTTCGATATCTTGGCGTCCTGTGACGCTGCGGAACAACTGGACATAATTCTGTACATGCTCCGGGACCTTGGCTGCATCCATGCCGCTGTACCGGGTGCGATTGTCGGCTGGTTCCACGTCGTTCCAGGGCAGCTTGCACAGGCCGTTCAGCCCAAACCAGGTCCGCCACATGGGGAAGTAGTGAAGTGCCTCGGCCTTGTCCTGGAAGGTTGGGATCTGGTTGTTGACGGCGTCCATAAAGATCAGCCAGGCCTCATCGTGCTGGGGCCCCTTGTTGGCCAATCCGTAGCCCGCCTGCTGGGCCAGTGATTCCTTGGTGACGTACTCGCTGTATTCCAGACCCTTGACCTCCATGCCAATGTCCTGCAGGAACTGGGGGTCGGCGCCATAATCGGCAAAGATCTGCTTCATGCGCCGGATGCCCTGGCCCACGACGACGCCAAAGCCCTCGCCTCGACCCATTTGGTGCAGGATCTCTAACATTGCGTCGCCGTCGCCAAAATTCAGCGCCAGCCCGCCGGTGATCTCGCTGTTGAGGATGCCTTCCTCGTAGCATTCCATGGCAAAGGCCAGAGAGGTGCCGAAGGAAATGGTGTCGATGCCATAGGTGTCGCAGTAGAAGTTGGCTTCCAGGACCGCATCGGCGTCCCAGATGCCACAGTTGGCGCCAATGCCGGCGACGGTCTCGTACTCGGGCCCATCCACGGTGATGGTCTGGCCCTTGTAGGGCCCGCTGCGCAGGGTGAATCCGCGGGCAAACTTGGCGCAGGCCATGGTGCAGCCATACCAGCAGCCGTCAGGGCCTGCGTACTCAAAGTACTTCTGGAAGTTGGGCGAGTAGATCTTTTCCGCATCGGGGTGAGCGCCGTAGCGGAAATTGTGGACCGGCAGGATGTCATAGTCGTTCATGATCTTGGTCAGATGGTTGGTGCCATCTTTCCTCATCTCGAACATGATCGGGTCGCGCTCATAGATCTCGCGGTGCATCCTGGCACCTGTCTCCTGGATGGTTTCCAGGTCGTCCGGATGGTTGCTATCGCCCTTGAGCCCGCTATACTTGACCACGAGGGCTTTGACCTTCTTGTGGCGCAGGACCGTGCCGATTCCCCCGCGTCCAGCCTGCTTCAGGCGGGCCACCTCACGCCGGGTATCGTAAAAGCTAAAGTTCAAGCAGCCCATCCGGGTGTGGTCTGCACCCACGCCCGCCGAGACCGAGCTGATCCCTCGTTTCTCGGCCGGCTTCTGGGCGAACACCGCGGCCATCTCCTCAGCGAGCTGATGGCTGTTCACCGACTCTTCGGGCGCCTCGAGGATCTGGACCAGGCCTTCGTCGCCATCGATGAGCACGATCACTTCCTCGTTGGCCAGGCCTTGCACCTCGATGGCGTCAAAGCCCGCGAACTTGAGGAGGGGACCAAAATAACCGCCCACGTTGCTGTCTACCACGCTTCCGGTAAGGGGAGAGATGCTGACGGCGATGGACTTGCCGGTGCCAGGATATTGGGTGATGCCGCCGATGGGACCGGCGGCAATGACCACCTCGTTCTCGGGGCTGTCCCACTTGGTCTCGCCGTTCACGGCATTCCACAGCAGCCAAAGGTCAAAGCCCCGTCCGCCGACGAAGGTCTTTTTCATCATCTCGTCGACTGGCTTGGCGGCGATCTCATTGTCTGATAGATTTACATAAAGAGACTGCCCGGCGTAGCCTTTTTCCACCGCAGGTGGCTCGTAGCGGAATTCTGCCAATACCTTGTGGCCGGCCTTGAGCTTCTCGATCCGTTCCTTCGTGATTTCTACGCTTGCCATATTCCGTCTCCTAGTCGGGTAATAGTTCGATGGTGATCGCCCCGGTCGGGCACTCTTTGGCACACAAGCCGCAGGAGATGCATTTGAACGGTTCGACATAGTCGTCGTGGAAGTACATCGTGCCGTTGGGGCAAAAGCCCACGCACGAGAGGCACCCGACACATTCTTGCTTCTTGAGCCTTACCACGCCTGCCTTGTCGCGGTACAGGGCTCCCGTCGGGCAGATGTCGACGCACTCGCCACACTGGCTACAGACCGCCAGCGCCCATTCGGCATTGCCGAGGCTGGTGATGCGGATCGACGACAGCCCCCGATTGATCTCCTTGTACCATGCCTGGGAGCAGACGTCTTCGCAGAGATGGCAGCCGATACACGGCTCCTCGTTGGTGACCAGAACCTTCATGATCCCTCCCTTATGCTTCGCGGTTTTGGTTTTCGCCCTACCTGTTCTCCAAAGCTGTCAGCCCGGAAGCGGATACATCCACCAAAAACAAACGCTCTCGCCTTGACGGCGAGAGCGACCGGAACGCCACTGTGATGGGAACTGGCACCTTTGCCGTCCCGCCGAATCAGCAACTAGTCAGCAGAGTGCATAGACCGGGCAATCCGCTCACAGCTCGACTTCTTCCCGGGCATTATACCTGAAAAGCCAGAGATGGTCAAAAGGATGGTCCAGTGTAGCGGCGCCCGGACTCTAGGCTCCCAACAACCCTGCTTCTGCGAGGATGTCGCGTAGCTCAGGGCGCCTGGCGTCGTCCAGGGGCAGCAGGGGCAGGCGCGGCGGACCTCCATAGTAACCCACCATGTCCATTGCAGCCTTGAGCCCGCTGATGCCGAAGCGACTGGTGATGGCCAGGTTCACAGGCAGCATCCGCAGATGTAGTGTGCGCCCCTCTTCGATCCTGCGCTCGTTGAACAGCTCAAAGAGGCGAACCGACTCGTGTGGTGCGATATTGGCCAACGCCAGGATCCCGCCCTTGACGCCGATGGCCAGCGATGGGTAGAAAAAGTTGGCCGACCCTGAGATCACCTGGAACGAGGGATCGGCCCGGCGGATGGTTTCGGCCATTTTGGCCATGTTGCCACCGGTGTCCTTGACAGCCACAATGTTGGGGTGCTGAGACAGCTCTACGAGCAGATCAGCCGGCAAGTCGATGCCTGTTGCCGGCGGCAGGTTGTAGATGACGATGGGCAGCGGAGAGTGATCCGCGACCGTGCGATAGTAGTTGGCCAATACGGGCGATGTCATCTGGCTCTTGTAGTAGCTAGGGTTCACGATGATAGCGGCGTCCGCGCCGATGGCTGCTGCCTCCTCGGTCATGGCGATGGTGTGCCTCGCCGATTCACTCGCGGTGCCGGCGATCATCAGCTTATTCTTGGGGATGGCCTGGCGCGCAGTCTTGAGTACCTGAAGCCGCTCTTGTTCGTTCAGAAAGACCCACTCACCATTGGAACCCAAGACGATGTATCCCCTGAGCTTGGTCTGGTTCCATTTCCCAAGATTATCGGCGAGCTTGTCGTGGGCGACGTTCCCTCTGTCGTCGAACGAGGTGACGATGGGGGTAAATACGCCGTCAAGTGCCAGGCTAGCTTGTGTCATCCTGTTCCCTCCAAGCTGTGTCGAGATCCGATCCGCGCAGGACCGGCGGTGCAGTCAGGGATGCCCTTCCCTGAATCTGCTTAGGGACAAGGAGGGCCAGCGGCAGGCCGCCAGCCCTCGGACCGCTTCTCGACGGAGCTAGTCCTCCTGCATACTGATCAATACGGAGGTCATGTCTGTGTCATCGTCGGTGCTGATGATCAGGCTGACCTTGCGACCGTCCTTTGTGTAGTCGAGCATATACATGCCCGACACCTCGGTCACGCTCGACTCCGACCAGCCGTTTTGCGGCATCTGGGCCTTGTAGTACTCGGCAAGCTCGGCCGAACTGCTCGCAGAGTTGAAGGTCATCATGCCAAACATGAACGACAGCTCC
>JAMJFU010000275.1 GCA_023544525.1 Anaerolineae bacterium
GCCGTTGGTCAGAGCTGTATAGCACGCCCAACAGGGGACGGCCACAGCGCCCAAAGGCAGCACCCTCGGTGCCCGCCTCCAGGAGCTGGCAGCTCGTCTCGTCGGAGCCAAACCATCTCACCACCGGCTCGCCGATCGCTGGCTGCGGTGCGCTGGCCAGCCGGATCCCGTCGCCCTCCAGGTCTGTGTGGTAGACGTACTGCTGGCCCTCTACCTCCAGCGTGATGCGGTAGCCGGGCGTCAATGCTGCAGCGCAAAGCTCGTCAGCATGCGGCGCGCCCAGGCAGGCATCGGGCCAGGTCTCATCCTCCACGGTCACGATCTGCACGGCTTCGGCCTCAACGCGAAGCTGCCGGCGCAACAGCTCCTGCGCGGCCGAGGCGGCCGGGATCTCTGTCCCCGGCTCTGCAACCACCGCGGGGATCTGGGGGGCACAGGTAGCCAGCCCCAACACCACAGCGGCCAGGAGCAGAACGGCTCCCAGGAAGGCTGTGCTGGGCGCAACGCGCCGGCCATACTCCGCCATCCACTGCTCAACTCTCTCTATCACGTTCGTAACCTTTCCCCAATATGAGTTTCTTCGGAAGTGCCTGGCGTCTCACCCGGGCTGTCAAGCCTGTAAGGGCTACGCACTTGCCTAATAGGACGCTTCCCCGCCAGGAACGGTTCCACCCGGTTCAGCGTGACCCCCAGCCTGCTCAGATGGGGACAGGATGTTCGTTCTGGGCTCCGAGCGCAAGCTGCAGATGACTGGTCTTGCATCGAGACATTTGACGTAGTGATGTCCCAAGGGGATAGCTGCGTCTCACTTGTGCGCCTGTTGCGCAACGGGCAAATGACGGCTTTGGCCTACTTCACATGCGGTAGGCGGGCCAACCTCTGCCGCACCCGCTGCCAGGCTCCCTGGTCGCGGGTACACTTGACCAGCCATAGGCAGGTCAATGGCCTTGTTGCCGGGCCCGGCCTGCTTGGTGCCCAGAGAGCGGGGGAACAGGGCTGAGGACCTGCCCCGGCGCTGGCAGAACCGCTTCCGAGCGTTTGACGAGAGCGCCGTTAGGGGGTATACTAGGGGCCGTGAGGAGAGATAGGCCCATGAGAAACGGTTGTTTTCGGCTGGCCAGCGTCTGGCTCTCGCTGGTGCTGATGGCTGTGTCGGTCTTGCCCATCCAGGCTCAGGACCCGCTGCCCGGCGTGGGCCAAGACCCTACCCCGACCAGCGCACCGGTGGCGCAACCCGCCAGTGACGTGGAACTGGACGAGATCATTGCGGCCATGAGCCCGGCCGACAAGATCGGCCAGCTCTTCCTGGTTACCTTCCGCGGGGACAACGTGGGCGCTGCCTCGGAAGTAGCTCGCCTGGTGCAGGACCTGCGCCTCGGCGGCTTTATCCTGTCCCCGGCCAACGGCAACTTTACGAACGCCGCTCCGGCGCCGGCTCAGATCCTTAGCCTAACTAGTTCACTCCAGGAGTTGGCCTTCACCGAGTCAGCCCCCGTGACCGTGACTCGCACTGTGCCCGTGACGGTAACGCTTCCCCGCAGTGAGACGCCCGCGCCCACCGAGACACAGGTGCTGACGCAGTCGACGGTGGTCACCTTCACCGAAGTGGTAACCCGGCCGGCCCAGGATATCCCGCTGTTGATCGCCGTAAGCCAGGAGGGCGATGGCTTTCCTTACACCGACCTACGGGCCCGGTTCACCGCCCTGCCCAGCTCCATGGCGCTGGGTGCAACCTGGGACACCGGCCATGCGCAGCGGGCTGGCGAGATAGTGGGCAGGGAATTGCAGGCCACAGGCGTGAATCTACTGCTGGGGCCATCGCTAGATGTGCTGAGCGATCCACGGCCGGGCCAGGGGGGAGATCTGGGCACGCGTGTCTTTGGCGGCGACCCATACTGGGTGGGCCAGATGGGCCAGGCCTACATCCGGGGTGTGCACCAGGGCAGTGGCGGGCGTGTGGCGACGGTGGGCAAGCACCTGCCGGGCCTGGGAGCGAGCGACCGCAGCCTGGAACAAGAGATCGCTACCGTGGACAAGTCGCTCCAGGAACTGCGCCTCATCGAGCTTCCGCCTTTCTTTGCGGTGACCCAGGGCGAGACGGTGACCGATACCGTCGACGCCCTGATGACGGCCCATATCCGCTACCGGGGCTTTCAAGGGGACATCCGCTACGTGACCAAGCCCATCAGCCTCAACCCGCAGGGCCTGCAGCAGATCATGAACCAGGCCGAGTTGGTCCCCTGGCGGCAGGCGGGCGGCGTCCTGGTCAGCGACTCGTTGGGGGTGCCGGCGGTACGGCGCCACTATTCACCCGAGCTCGACTCCTTCCCCCAGCGGCAGATCGCGCTCGATGCCTTCCAGGCAGGCAATGACCTGCTGAACCTCTCACGCTTCTCGCTGAATGACTCGTGGGAGGACCAGATGCGCAACGTGGAGGATGTGGTCCTGTTCTTCCGGTCGCGCTACGAGATCGACGACAGCTTTCGGGCCCGGGTGGACGAGTCGGTACGTCGCATCCTGACGATGAAGAAGCGGATCTGCACCGATTTTAGCCTCGAGTCGTGCATTGGCAGCCAGCAAGCGCTGGCTGATGTGGGCGATGGACAGGCGGCGGTGGCCCAGATGGCCCAGGATGCGATCACCCTGCTCTATCCCTCGCGCGAGGAGCTGGCCCTGCGCCTGCCCCGTTCCCCGCGCCTGGGTGAGGACATTGTGGTGTTTACCGATGCCCGGGAGGTGCGCGAGTGTGAGCTGTGCCCGCCCATGTACCTCCTGGATCCACAACTGGTGCGCGACACCATCCTGCGGCTCTATGGTCCTGATGCCAGTGACCAGGTAGACCCCGATCGCATCTCGGCACACACATTCGCCGAGCTACGCAGCTTCCTGGCCTTCGAGACGCCCGATCTGGCACCACTGCTGCGCGAGGCAGACTGGATCGTGTTTGCCATGCTGGGCGTCGCGGTGGAGGCCCAGCCCAGCCCGGGAGCCTTGAAGGACTTTCTCAAGGAATGGCGGGGCGGTCTGGAGAACAAGAGCGTAGTCGTCCTGGCCTACGGGTCTCCTTACTATCTGGATACCACCGAGGTCAGCAAGCTGACGGCCTATTACGGCATCTATAGCAGGACCGAGCCCTTTGTCGACGCCTCTGTGCGTGCCCTGTTCCAGGAGTTTCCGCCTCAGGGCCGGTCGCCGGTGACCGTGGATGGCGTGGATTATGACCTGGCCGAAGTCCTGTCGCCCGATCCCAGCCAGGAGATCTCGGTGGATCGAGCGGACAAGCCACCGCAGACGGACGGTACCCCCGAGCCGGTAGAGCTGGACGTGGGCGACTCGGTGAGGGTCCGCAGCAGCGTTATCGTCGATCACAATGGCAACCCCGTGCCCGATGGCACGCCGGTTACCTTCGTGGCCTATTATCTGCAGGAGCAGGTGGAGCGCCGGCAGATGGCCGCGACGGTCGACGGTGTGGCGGAAGCGACCATTACGCTGGAGTTGGCAGGCCAGATCGAGATCCGGGCCTTCAGCGAGCCGGCCATGAACTCGCGGCCGCTGGTGGTCATCATGGGCGATACCACGGTGTTCCTCACCCCGACACCCACTGCCACACCCACGCCGACACCGACGTCAACGCCCACGCCCACGCCGACCCTTACGCCAACCCCTACGCCGACCGTCACACCATCGCCGTCACCCACTGCGGTGGCCGAAGTGCCGCTGCCGCCGCCACCAGAGCCCAGGGTACGCTGGCTGGACCTGCTGCTGGCCCTGGTAGGCATGGCTGCCGCGGCCGGCGCAGTCTTTTTTTCGGCGGTGGGCCTCGGCTTTCGCAGCAACGGTTCACCAAACCCGGGCAGGTTGGCCCTGTGGAGTGGGGTATTGGGGCTGCTTGGCTACCTCTTCTACGGCATCGGCCTGCCGGGCAGCCGTGTGTTGGAGAATGTGACAGCTGGCGTGCGTGGCCTGATCATCGGCCTGTTATTTGGATTGCTGCCCCTGGCCTACGCCGTGATCGTTGCCTGGCGCGAGCGGCGAGCAGAACAGCCGCAGCCGCCGGCCAGGGCCGGCGGCGGGTCGCAGGCGGGCTAGGCGCTATCCTGCCCCCGCAGCGCCCGCGGTCGCAACCCTAGCGTGACTGGCGCGTAGGCGTAGGCTCGGGTGTAATCGTGGCTGTTGGCCTGGGCGTCCGGGTGGGCCGGGGGGCGACTGTCCGTGTCGGGCTAGGGGCGGCAGTCAGCGTCGGCGTCGGTGTGGGCATGGGCGGGATGGGCAGGTCCCGTGGCAGGGCGGTGATCAGGGTTGCGGCCAAGAGCAGCACGCCCAACACCGCCAGCAGGCCGCGGTTGGCCCGCACAAAGCGGGAGACCGGCCATTCATGGTCAAACACACGTGCTGCGGTGCGACCAATCAGGCCGGGGGCCAGGAGGTCGTCCCGGAGGGCCGTCACGCTTGCCGGACGGTCGTCGGGGTGCATGGCCAGGCTCCAGAGGATGGCCTGCTCCGTCTGGGGCGAGATCGCCGAATTCAGGCTGCGCGGCGTGCGCAGCGAGCTCGGCCGGAGAAAACGCTGCTTGGCATCCAGCGGCGGCTGGCCGGTGAGCAGGTGGTACAGGGTGGCGCCCAGAGAATAGATGTCGGAGCGGACATCGGTGTGACCCGTGTCGCCACCATACTGCTCCAGTGGGATATACTGGACGGTCCCGCGGCCCTGGACTACGGTGATGGTCCGCTGGTCGTCGGGCGAAAGGACCTTGACCAGGCCAAAGTCGACCAGCTTGACGTTGCCTGCTGGCGTGATCTTGATGTTGCTGGGCTTGATGTCGCGGTGCAGGACGGGCGGTTGCTGGCTGTGCATGTACTGCAGTGCGTCACACAGCTGGTCGGCCCAGGGCAGCACCTGGCGCTCGGGCAGCGGGTGTCCCTCGCGCAGGGCCTGGGAGAGGAGCTCTCTCAGGTCCTGGCCCGGGACAAAGTCCATGACGAGGTAGTCGCGTGCCTCTTCCGTGAAATAGTCAGAGACTTTGGGCAGGTTGGGGTGGTCGAGGCGGGCCAGGGTGCTGGCCTCCTCGTAGAACTGCTCCCGGCCCTGCTCCAGTTCTTCTGAGGAGGCATCGGGATCGGGCAGGGCTTCCTTGACGGCGCAATAGCGCCCCCGGAGGCGCAGGTCTTCGGCGCGGTAGGTGGCGCCCATGCCACCGCGCCCGACCAGCTCGATGATCTTGTACCGCTCGCGCAGGATCGTGCCTGGCGCTAGTGTCCGTGCCAACGTGCCCGCTCCCCGAGGATGGAATTCGACAGGACGGGGCAGAAAGGCCAGCTCGTCCCAGTTGACTGTAGATTAACGCACAACGGGGAACTTGTCAAGGCGTGCCCAGCCGGCTACTGGGGCAGTTGTACTAGAATTGGATTCGAGGTGCGATGCACCTTCTGCCCCGATGCGAGGGCT
>JAMJFU010000276.1 GCA_023544525.1 Anaerolineae bacterium
CCCGAACGCGAGCGTAGGGGGCACTGTCACGTCCTGCTGCCCTCGCACATAGCCACCCGCCTGCCAGAGGCTGGTGGGATAGCTCTCCAGGGACGGGCTCATCTCCCAATCGGCCGCGGCATGCCCCTGCCCGTCCACCAATTCGACCAACAACCTCAAGTCGCCGGCCGGTGTTTGCCCAGCGCGCCAGTGGGTCTCGAGGTGCAGGGTCTCGCCAGGCTGGACCTCCATGTCCCGGGGCTCGTAGCCAAGCAACATGATCTGCCCACCAAACGTGGCTCGTAGGGGATTGGGCAGGTCCCTGGGCCTGCTGCCTGGCACTCGGGCGGGCAGCACCCTGACCTCGGCCAGGACCGCCTGATCCAGCGACCGGCCATCCTCCTGTACGGGCAGGGCTGTCCCCTCACCCAGGCGAAGCCAGTTGATCTGTAGACGGTAGGTGCCTGGGGGCGTCCCCGGTGGGACCTGAAGCGCGTGCAGGTCGTGATGGAGCTGAGCTCTGCCCCAGGTGTCGGTGGGGCACCACCCACCGCACGGTTCGCTGCGACGCTCGGCCCAGACACGCCCTTCGGCGTCCGCCAACTGCAGGGATACCTCGTAGCGCTCGTCCAGGTCCAAGCCGGTGCGCCAATGAAAACGCAGCCGCACTGCGTCCCCCGGCCCCACTTCCAGCGGCCCGGCATAGATCCGCTGCAAGAGGATCCTGCCTCCCCAGATCAGCTGGCTCGCCGGGAGCAACTCCTGCTCCGCCTGAGGCGAGAAATAGAGGGACACAGAGCTGCTCTCGGGAAACCAGGCCTTTTCCGCCTGAAAGGCACGTGCCACCAGCCACTGCTCCACCAGCGAATCGGGATCGGCGGTCCAGGCACCGATCGGGCCCAGCCAGAAGCGGTCGTGAGCAGCCAGGGTAGCACCCAATTCCTGTTCCAACAGGCCCGACGTGAGCGTGGCCGTCAGCGGGGGCACATACTGGATCTGCCATTCTCGCTGGTTGTAATAATCCGCCAGGTGACGCTGTGCAGGCTGGGTCAGGATCAGCAGGTCGCCCGGCTCGGCCCGCTTGTCCAGGTGAGCCATCGCCCGGCCGAAATCCCCCTTGCTGATAGTATACTGGGCAACCAGCCCATAGCTGACGATCAGCAGCACGACGACGATACCAAACGACAACCACCAGCGGCCCAACTGCCGCAGGGCCATCAGACCGAGGGCTGCAAAGGCAAGGACAGAGATCAAGGTATAGCCCAGGTGCCGGGCCAGCACACCGTAAGGGATCAGCAACGAGGCCGCGAGAGGCACAACCAGCAGCAAGACCAGCAGCCGCCAGGTGGTGGCAGGCAGGCTGCGGCTCCTGCGCGACCACCAGACACCCACCAGGGTGAGGAGCCAACCCGCCGCTGACAGGATGTGGGCCACGGCAGGCACATCTCCGCCCCGTATTTCGCCGAGTATGAGGGCCGGCATGACCTTGTCCAGCTTGTAGGTCAGGCCAAAAGCCATCTCACCCTCCAGAACGCGCAGCAGCGAAGCCCTCGGCCCTGGTGCGGCGATGAGCCAGACCGCGCCCGCCAGGAAAAAGAGGGTCTGGACGAGAAAACCCCACAGCCACATCCTGCGTCCGGGCGGCTTTTGCAGCAAAAGATAGGCTGTCGTGACCAGCCACACGAGCGCAAAGTAGTAGTGGAACAACACCCCGGCTGCGATCAGTAGAGCATAGGCGATCCACCACCGTGGACGCTCCCGGTCTACCGCCTGATGAAAGCTCAGGAGGGCAAGAACCGCCAGGCAGGGCAGCAGGGTGTACATGCGCGTCTCTTGCGAGTAGGCTACCATAAAGGGCGAGAGCGCGGCCAGCAGAGCTGACAGCCAGGCGAGACGCTCATTGGCCAGGGCGCGTATCAGGGCTGACAGCAGCGGGACAAAGAGCACGCCCCAGAAGACAGAATAGAAGCGCAGGGCAAACTCACTGCTGCCTGCCAACAACTGCCAGGGGTAGAGCGAGAGATAGTAGAGAGGTGGGTGCTCGAACGGCTCAGCGCGCAGGTACTCGATGGCGCCCTGCCAACCCAGGCCCGCCACGTTGGCGCTAATGGCCTCGTCGAACCAGAACTCCAGTCCGCCCAGGTTGTAGAGGCGCAGGGCAAAGCCCAGCAGGATCAGGACGGCCAAGCCGGCTCGTGTGCGCGACGAAAAAAGCCCTGGCCTGCGACCAAAGCCTGATCCTCTTTTTGGGGGACCAGCGGTCAGATCAGGCGTCATTGGCCCACAGGCGACGGATCATTGGCTGGAACGGTCGCGCCACAATTGCAGGCGAAACCTGATCAGCTCGCGAAAGGCGCGGGTGATCACGTTGATGTTGGCCCCTGTCTGGCTGCCTGCCACCCGTGGCCGGTGGGAGACCGGCAGCTCGACGAAACGATACCCCGCCCGCTTGGCGCGGACCAGCCACTCGATGCTGAAAGTTGCGCCACGTGACTCGATCTGGTGGGCCAGCTCCTCGATGATCTCGCGGCGGAATAACTTGAAGCCGCAGTCGACATCCCGCACCGTGTAGCCAAACATCAGCGTGCACAGGGCACTCCAGCCCTTGCCATAGAACACCCGCAGGAAAGGGTCCCGCCGCGGTGCACGGTAGCCGGCGATCAGATCGGCCTGGTCCATGTAGGGCACAAACCGCTCCAGTTCGCCAAGGACAAACTGCCGGTCGGCATCGGTGTAAAAGATCCAATCCTTGGTGGCGCTGGTAAAGCCGGAAAACACGGCTGCGCCAAAACCCTTATTGACCTCGTGTTGAACCAGGCGCACTGGGGGATAGGTCTCCATCACGCGCCGCGTGACCTCTGCCGTCCCGTCGGCGCTGCCATCATCCACGACGATGATCTCGTAATCGTCAGCATTGGCCTCAAGGGCGGGGACGGCCTCGGCAACCAGGGGTTCTATGTTCTCAGCTTCGTTGTAGGCCGGCAATACAAGGGAGATGCTCGCCATTGACTTACCTCACGCATCGAATGTTGTGCCCAGACGGCCATCGTCTGGTGGTTTACGATTCAACCGGCCCCCCGATCAAGGCCAGTTTCTTGCGCCGGGGCAGGCCCTTGATGGCCAGCTCGCGCCGCTGAGCCTCACTGCGGGAGGGAAGCTCTTCTTGATAGACCAGGCGCACCGGCCGGCGTTGTCTGCAGTAGAGTGAGCCCTGGCCGGCATTATGGGCTTTGATGCGGGCCTCGACATCTGTCGTCCAACCGGTGTACAGGGTCCCATCGCTGCACACGACCATGTAGACAAAGGGCACAGATCAGGACTCCTGCTTTGGTGCCCGGCGCAGAAAGCCGCCGAACAACATATCAAAGAAGCCGCCGCGGGCCGGCATCTGGGGCTTGGGCCCCTCGCTCCAGTCACCGATCTCGCGATCGGCCATCCAGGCCTGTCGCTCCTGCCAGCCCTGCTGAATGCGTTGGGACAGCTCTGCTTCATCCCCGTTGGCAACCTGTTTCCGCACCGAGTCCAGGGACGCCGACAAGGCGTCGATCCAACGCAAGAGGTTTTCTTGATTGGACAGATAGACACCCGCCGGGTTGGAGGTAGCGAGGCGGGTACCGGCATCAAAGACCGGGCCTGCGACCTTGCGCAGCTCACGCCAGGCGGGCTGATTTACCGCTGTTTCGAGGAGTGCCAGGGAGAGCAGGCCCGGCAACTGGCTCACCGCCGCCACCAGCCCATCGTGCTCCACGGCATCAAGGAACAAGGGCCTGGCCTCGAGGATGCCCACCAGGTTGGTGACCAGCTTGACCGCGTCTGGGCTTGCTGCGGAAGAGGGCACGATGCAGAACATGCCATTCTGAAAAAGATCGGCCCGTGCGCTCGCGATCCCGCTCAAGCCTGGCACGGCTCTGCTGGGAATCGGGTTGGTGCCCACAAAGTGCATCCCCTCCGGCAAGCTCTTGGCTGCCCAGCCCATCACCTCCTGCTTCACCGCCGCCGTGTCCATGACCACACAGCCCGGTCGCAGGTGAGGCCCGATGGCCGCCAGGGTGTCCTCGATGCCAGCCAGGGGAATGGCCAGGATGACCAGGTCCGCATCCTCACAGGCCGATATCAGGTTCCAGTGGACCTTGTCCACTGCGCCCAGCTTTTTGGCCTCGTTGCCGGCCATACGGTCCCGGTCGTGTCCGACGATGACCGAAGTCGCCTCTGCCTGGCGCAGGGCCAGCCCGATCGAGCCCCCAATGAGGCCGAGTCCGACGATACTAATCCGCGGTTTAGAAACGCTCACGTGATCTCTCCAGAGATTCTCCAGGTGTCCGGCTGTCCAGGGCTACCGCCTGCTACATGCCTGGCGCACGATCAATTGAGGCTGTCGGCAGCCTTCAGTGCCGACAGCAGGGCATCGTCGCCTGGCTCGGGCGGGTCCTCGTGTTGCAGGATCAGTTCCACCGTCCGGGCGGTACAACCCGCCTGCCTGGCCAATTCGGCGCCGATGGCAGCATGTTGCTGCTGTACAAAAAAGGGCTGCAGCCAGCTTCCCGGGCGGTCTTTACAGGCTCGCTCCAGCAAAGCAGGCCAGAAACGGCGCATGAGCACGGTTGCCACCCGATGCCACAAGCGCACGCCCGCACCGGGAGGCAAGGTCTTGCCTATGTCGTGCAGTAGCGCTGCAGCCAACAGATCAGGCTGCTCCTGCCCCCTTTGACGGAGGGTATCAAACACGGCCAAGGCGTGCCGCCGGTCGTAGCGCGGCATGGCCCGGAAGAGCTCGAGGCCTGCCGGCGACAGGTAGTGCCTCAGCAGGTCTTGGTCGAACTGAGTAGGGCGCACCCAGGCCCCCGCAGCCCGGGCGAACTGCTGGACCCGATAGATGGCCGACATCCTCCATTACCAACCCAGAACCAGTTCGGTCAAGGATGAAACCGGCCCGGACAACAACCAGCTCAAGGGGCTGATGGCAGAGAACCAGCCAAGGGCCAACAAACCCATCAACAGGACCGGACCGTAAGGGGCCACACTGTCAAGCTTGTTGCCCCACTCATAGGCCCACCGGGTGCGAAAAGTCGCCAGCAGGCCCTGGAGGACATTGAACCCGTCCAGAGGAGGCAATGGGATCAGGTTGAACACGGCCAGGCCGATGTTGACGATGACCAGCACCAGGAGGAAGGTCGACAAAGGACCTGGCATGGCCCAACCAAGGCGCAGGGGGATGGCAGCGAGGGTTGCAAAGACCAGGTTCGAGAACGGCCCTGCTGCCGAGGTCAGGCCCATCCCAATGCGGGGATCGGTCCGTAGATTGTAGGGGTTGACCGGCACCGGTTTGCCCCAGCCGATCCCCCATCCAGCAAAGGCCATGAACAAGATCATGAGCGCCCCGATGGGGTCAAAATGGACCACCGGGTTGAGCGTCA
>JAMJFU010000277.1 GCA_023544525.1 Anaerolineae bacterium
AACGCGGAAGCGGCAGGGCTGGTGATCGTCGCGGCGGCGTGCAACAACGGCAACCGCCCGGGCAAGGGCGACAACGTCTGTTATCCGGCCCTCTACGATTCCGTCATCGCCGTGGCCGCCACCGACGCCAATGACCAGCGGGCCAGCTTTTCCAGCACCGGCGACCAGGTAGAGCTGGCAGCACCCGGTGTGTCAGTCTTTTCCACCTGGAACGATGCCGACAGCTATGCCAATCCCCAGCCTGTGTGCCGTGAGGAAGAGGGAGGGCAAGCTTGCTACAAGTATGGCTCGGGGACCTCCATGGCCTCGCCCCACGTGGCCGGGACCGCGGCCCTGATCCTGGCCGCCCACCCTGGCTGGACAAACGACCAGGTTCGGGCCCGGCTCCAGGCCACGGCTGACGATCTGGGCGATACGGGCTGGGACCCCCACTACGGATATGGCCTCGTGGACGCTGCGGAGGCCGCCGCTGCCCCAGCCAATGAACCGCCAATGGTGTCCATCACCAGCCCGGCTGACGGCTCTTCCTTTGGCTCTGGGGACACGATTCTCTTCACAGGGACGGCCAGCGACCTCGAGGACGGTGACCTGACGGACAGCTTAGCGTGGACCTCGAGCATCGACGGCCCAATCGGCATGGGCGGCAGCGTCTCCGCTACCCTCAGCGATGGTACCCACGCCGTCACCGCCTCCGTGACCGACTCGGGCGGCCGGACCGCGAGCGCCTCCATCGGCATCACGGTTGGCACCCCGCCGCCAGAACCGCCAACCGTCAGTGTCAGCTCCATCGCCTACGCCACTGCGGGTGGCCGCGACGGCAAGAAGCACTTGAGCGTCTCTGTGGCCCTGGTGGACGACCTTGGCGGCCCTGTGGCGGGGGCGTCGGTGTCGATCCGCCTCGAGCTCGACTCGGGCAGCGCCTGGACCTTCGCCGGCACCACCGGCTCAGACGGGGTGGTAGCGTTCTCCCTGCTAAACGCCTCCTCCGGCTGCTACACGACGACGGTCACGCACGTGGCTGCAGACGCGCTGACCTGGGACGGCGTCACGCCAGAAAACGACTTCTGTAAATAGTCCCACTCCCCACTCCCCAATATCCAATACCACCCGCCTCCCCAAGACAGTGGCACGTCCGCGTCATCGATCAACGCGCATAGACAGCCCCTCCAACAGCCATACGTGGTTTCCACTCCCACCTTGACGGCTGCCCCCTTCTGTAGTATCCTATACCTCGACCACTTCTCCGGTGCCATCTACCAGGCGCGCACGTGCTCCGGGTCCGGGACCGATAAGCGTTAGCACCGTCGTATGCCCGTCCATGAGGAGAAAGCGAGGAGACAGATGAAAAATAGGGCGATCTTTGTCAGCCTTGGCCTGGCCTTTCTGATCCTGGGCCTGAGCGAACTGGCGCTCACGGCCCCTGCACGCGAGGAGATACTGCCCTCGCGGCCAGCGTCCTCCGCGGAGGATGACCCCAGCCCTTCACTCCCAGGGTCACAGCTCTCATCCCAGGAGACCCGGCCGGCAGCCAGCCCCGGCGCCCTTCCCCCGAGGGCAGCCGCCGGCGTGCTCGACGTCTTCACCAACACCTGGTCGTACTCAACCATTGGACTGGTGTACGTTCCAGGACGGGGCAGCGTGCGCTATGCGCACGAAAGCCAGTCGAGCACGTCCAACCCAACCATCTATGACGTCGGCCAGGTCTCGCACACACCCCTGTCCAGCATTGCCCTGTCGGCGCAGAACAGCGGCTGGCCCTGGCAGGTGGACAACCGCACGGGCGCAGCGTACGATTTCACCAGCGACACCTACTTTCTCCCCGACTACAACGGGGACCTCTCCTACGCCGACGACAACCTGGTCGAGATCGACCCCGATGGCAACATCCTCAACGCCTGGGAGATGGACGATGAGGTGGGCAGCAACGACAGCTCCGACGGATCCGCGATCGACAGCATCATCGACATCGCCGTCGTGCCAGGCACGCCCCCACGCTATTTCGTGACCGCGGCCTACGACGGGGCAGTGGTCTACGAGATCGCCCTGACCAAGACCGGCGTGTGGTGGACGCCGAACTCGTGGCAGACGGTCATGACCTACAGCGTCGGTACCGTCTTTCAGGACAACCTGGGCATCGACTGGGACGCCGAGCACGAGGTCCTGTTCCACTCCGGCTGGCACACCACGACCATCCTCGTCACTGACCTGGGCATGAATCCCATCACAGAGGTGCCCGCCACCTTTGACTGCCCGGGTGCCGGCGGCTACAACAGCGGCGTCACCTACATCGAGGGCTCCAATCCCTCCCAGGTGTGGGTCACCGATTTCAGCAGCGACGTGACGACCATCTGCGACACGCCATTCACGCCCGACCCGCCAGAGCCCGGCTGGCAGAAGCTCGTCGAGGGCGAACCGTGGGCGGCAGGCCAGGTGCTGGCCACAGAAACCGGGGATACCTTTCAGGTGACCGACGTCATCACCGCCGTGCAGGCCTACACGCTGACAGAGACGTGGAACCCGGACCATCTCCAGCTGGTGGATGTGCAAGTGCTGCCCTCAGTGGCCACGATCATCACCACGCCCCAATCCCTGGACATCGTCGTGCCCGCGGGCCCGCCTGAGGTGGTGACCGTCGTCAAGTGGTTCTACGTCCAGCCCTGCAACTGGACGAGCACCATCCTCGAGGAGTACCTGCTGATCGAGGGCGGCCCGGCATTCGATCCGCGGAATGTGTCGATCGAGAAGCAGCCGCCCGAGCTCTGGATCGAGAGCAGCTACGAACCTGAGGTGGATAGCGGTGGCCTCGCGATGTACACCCTCACCTACTCGAACACGGGCGGGTACGAGAACAGTGTGTGGATCAGCAACACCTTCCCCATCGAAGCACCCATCGTATTTGCAGAGCCCTTCCCGGATGCCATCGGGCCGGGCGGGTCGTGGGCTCGCTGGGACACCGGCGACCTGTCCACTGGGGCCAAGGCAAGCATCGACGTCTATGTCCTGATCTCGGAGACGGTCGCGACGTCGAGCACCATCACGATCTGGGGCGGGATCTTTGATCACATGGACCAGCTTCGAGGCGAAACGTCCGTCGAGTTCCACGCGACCCAGGCCGAGTTTATGGCCGAATGGAACAAGACTATCGACGGCCTGCCGTGGGAGCCGGGCCTGGCGATCACCAGGCAGACGTCACAGACGCTGACGGTCATAGAGGTGATCGCGCCGTCACCGGACAACCCGACAGGCTTCAATCTGATCGAGGAGTGGAACCCTGCAGAGCTGGCCTTGGTGAACTGGAGCGTCGAGCCGGCGACCTATGAGCCCCACGTCCTGGCGGCCGGGCCCGATGTGTGGAACATGTTCGTGCCGCCGGACGTGGACCTGGGCCCGGCGACGGTCACCAAGGAGTTTCACGTCGAGCCTTGTATCTGGGGCGAGACCATCCTGTGGGAAACGCTCGCCACCGGCGACTTCTTGCGCAACCGTCCCGTGGTGGTCGTCAAGCAGCCGCCCGAGCTGTGGATCGACAGCCAGTTCGACGAGAACGTGCACTCGGGCAAGCCGGCCGAGTTCCTGCTGGCCTACGGCAACCACGGTGGCTTTGAGAACCAGGCCTGGATCCGGAGTGACTTCCCGCCCGAAGCACCCTTCGCCGGCTCCGACCCGCCGCCGGTTGAGGTGGGCCCGGAAGGGCTCTGGGCGCTCTGGGAGGTCGGTGACCTGGCCACGGATGACAGCGGCGGCATCGCGGTCATGGTCGAGATTGCCCCCGGCTTGCTGCCATCGACGACGCTCGAGATCTGGAGCGGCATCCTGAACCACGTCGACGAGGTCGCCGCCGAGACGGTAGTCGGCTTTCACGTGTCGCCCCCGGTGTGGGACAAGTGGGTGGGCGACGTGGCCTGGCATCCCGACCTGGCGGTGGACGTCCGGACCTGGGATCTGTTGACCGTGACCGACGTGATCTCTTCGCATTCAGGCGTCGCCATCGTGGAACACTGGAACCCGGAGCACCTGCAGCTCGCGGAGTACGTCAGAGAGCCGGACGTTGGGGTCGTGCTCTCCGACACGGGCTTCCTGTCGTGGGAGTTCCCTGAAGGTATGCCCGGCACCATCACCCTCACCAAGGTCTACCAGGTGCAGCCGTGCACGTGGAGCTACACTGTGTTGTGGGAAGAGCTGTGGCTGGGTGAGTTCGAGTGGGAGCGGCGCCCGGTGCACCTGGAAGGGTGGCCCAGCGTGTACCTGCCGCTGGTGGTGCGCAATTATCAACCGTAGCGACCGTCGTTCCCCCGGCTCCCGGCTGCGACCCGCGACCGGGAGCCGGCGCTGAACGCTACGGACACGCCAGCCATGGCCTGACCCGCGGTCCCGCCGGCTGGTGCTCTGCCCGGCCCGTTCCCACGCCGCCTAACCATTGGTATATTTGTGCCCAAGAGCACTAGCGCCCCTGCAGGAACTCGCCCAGGACCTGGTTAAAGCGGTCGGGGTGCTCCACCGGCGTGGCGTGCCGGCTGTCCTCGACCACGACCAGCTCGCCGTGGTGCAGGCGCTGCACATACGCCGCCTTCGATTCGACCGGGGTATAGTCCTGATCGGCCGCCACGACCAACACCGGGCACGAGATGGCTTCCAACCGGTCGGCAACGCTCCAGCCGACGAGCGCCTTCATCGCCTCCCGGTAGGCGCGCGGGTCATTCTCCGCCCAGTGCTCGGCAAACAGCGCCCGCAACTCCCCCTGTTCCGGCTTGGGGAAGAGCCGTGCGCCCAGGACCTCGCCCATCTTTCTCATGCCCAGGATGCGCACGATGAGCTGGCGCTGCACGAGCTGCCAGCGCTCGCGCCAGGTGCGCACGATCATCTCCGGCCCGGCGTTGACCACCACCAGGCTGCGCAGCAGCTCGGGGGCGTCGACTGCGAGCTGCAGGCCGATCATCCCGCCCATAGAGATGCCCACCACGTGGGCCGGGCCCAGCCCCAGGGCGCGCATCAGTCCCGCCGTGTCCGCGGCAAAGAGCGGGATCGAGTAGGGCCCTGGCGGCTTGGCCGACTGGCCGTGGCCCCGCACGTCCAGGGCCACCACCCGGTACCTCTGCGAAAAGGGCTCGATCTGGTACTGCCAGTCCCGGGCGCTGGAGCCCAGGCCGTGGATGAGGACCAGCGGGTCCCCCTGACCGTGCATCTCGTAATAGATCTCGACGTCGCCGACAAGCTGATGGGCCATCGTTGGGTTGCCTCCTGGAGCCTTCTATGCGCTTTTAATTGAGAAACCAGTTAGAGGTCGGACAACCTTCCAGGAAGCTCCAGGAACCGATCTGGTAGAAAAGCCGGAGGAATCGGCAGATATCAAGTG
>JAMJFU010000278.1 GCA_023544525.1 Anaerolineae bacterium
CCATGAGACGCAGCAGCGACTCCTGGATGCGTGCCTCAGTGCGCGTGTCCACGCTGCTGGTGGCCTCGTCCAGGATGAGGATGCCTGGGTCGGCCAGGATAGCGCGGGCGATGGCCAGCAACTGCCGTTGGCCCTGGCTGAGGTTGCCAGCCCGTTCGGAGAGTTGCGTCTGGTAGCCCTGGGGCAATTGCCGGATAAAGTGGTCGGCATCGGCCAGCCGCGCGGCCTGCACGCACTCCTCGTCGGTGGCGTCCAGGCGGCCGTAGCGGATATTCTCCAGGACCGTGTCGGAGAACAGGAAGGTGTCCTGCAGGACCAGGCCCAGCTTGCGGCGCAGGTCCGCTTTCTTGAGCTGGCGGATATCCGTGCCGTCCACGGTGATGCGGCCCTTGTCGACTTCGTAGAAACGGGTCAGCAGGTTGATGATCGTCGTCTTGCCCGCGCCGGTTGGTCCCACCAGGGCCACAGTCTGCCCTGCCTGCGCCTCCAGGCTCATTCCTTTGATCACCGGCGTGCCGGGCTGGTAGCTGAAATGGACCTGCTCAAAGCGTACCTCTCCCTCAAGCCGGTCCAGCGAGGCGGCACCGGGGACGTCCTGCACCTCGGGCTGGGTGTCGATGATCTCGAACACCCGTTCGGCGCCGGCCAGGGCCGCCTGGATGGAGTTGTACATGTTCGCCAGCTGGCGCAAGGGTTGGATGAAACGCTGCCCGTAGCTGATGAAGGTAGCGATGGTGCCCACGGTCACCATGCCCTGCAGCGCCAGCCAGCCACCAAGACCGGCCAGCACAATGACGAAAAAGTTGCCCAGCACGTTGGTGATAGGCATCAGCAGCAGCGCGTAGCTGTTGGCATAGACACCAGCCCGAAAGACCTCTTGATTACAGCGCCGGAAATTCTCGATGGCTGACTCGTTGCGGCGAAAGGCCTTGACCACCTTCTGGCCGCTGATCGACTCTTCCATGACGGCGTTGAGGTCGCCCAGTTGCTTCTGCAGGCGGCGAAAGCCGCGGCGGGTGTAGCGGGCCACGAAATTGGTGAACCAGAACATGATGGGCACGACCAGCACCGAAGCCAGCGCCAGCCACACGTTCAGGACAAACATGGCGATCAGGATACCGGCCATCGACAGTACGCTGGCAAACAGGGAGGTGACGTTCTGCGACACAGCCTGGTTGATGGCGTCGATGTCGTTGGTCAGGCGGCTCATCAGCTCGCCGGCCGGGTTCTGGTCAAAGAAGCCGAGGGACAGCCGCTGCAGGTGCTCGAACAACTCGCGGCGCATTTGCTGCAACGACCGCTGGGAGATGGTGGCCATAATCCAGTCGGCCGCTGCCTGGAAGAGGTTGGTCAGCACGTAGGCAGCCAGCATCCAGAGGGCCAGGGGAGCCAGCCCGCCGATCTGCCTGGTGCTGATGTAGCGATCGATGGCCACGCCCATCAGGTACGGGCCAACCAGACCCAGGACGGTGTACAGCACCACAAAGATGAACACCAGGCCCAGGGCCACCTTGAAGGGCCGCAGGTAGGTCAACAAGCGGGCCAGCGTGCGCCTGGGATGCGCAGCCTTTTCGATGCGCCCCGGAGCGGCCGGTCGCCGGCGCTGAAAGACGGTGCGGGCGTCGCCGCTGCCGTGGCTGGGCAACCGCTGGCTCACGTCTCTGTCCTCGCTGTGCCGTGCGAGGCCCCGGCCAGTCGCGCGCCGTTGCCCAGCTGCGATTCATAGATCTCCCGGTAGATGGGGCTGGACTGCATCAGCGCCTGGTGGGTCCCCTGGGCCGCAATGCGGCCCCTGTCCAGGACGACGATCTTGTCGGCGTTCAGGACGGTGCTGATGCGCTGTGCCACGACAAAGCTGGTCGGGCGCGGCACGGCAGGGTCCATCGGGCTGCCGCCCGCCACGGCCAGTGCCTCCTGGATCTTGGTCTCGGTCTCGACGTCCACAGAGCTGGTGCTATCGTCGAGGATCAGGATCTGGGGCCGGGTGAGGAGGGCCCGGGCGATGGCCACCCGTTGCCTCTGCCCCCCGGACAGGTTGACGCCCCGTTCCTCGACGTGCGTGTCGTAGGCCTGAGGCAAGTCCAGGATGAATTCGTGAGCCTGGGCAGCCTGGGCCGCGGCGACGACCTCCTCGTCACTTGCTTCGGGGCGACCGTAACGGATGTTGTCGCGCACCGTCCCCGAAAAGAGGACCGTCTCCTGGGGTACGATGCCCACCTGAGCCAGGAGTGAGCCCTGCTGGATGTGGCGAATGTCGAGGCCATCGATCAGAATCCGGCCGGCAGCCACGTCATAGAAGCGGGGCACCAGGTTGACCAGGCTCGACTTGCCTGCCCCGGTAGCGCCCAGGATGGCGACCGTCTCTCCCGGCTCGGCGACCAGGTTGATGCCCTCCAGGACCGCCTCGTTGCCGCTGCCGTTGTACTGGAAGGTCACATCTTCGAACACAACCCGTGGCTCGCTCGTGCCAGGCAGGGCGGGGGCACCAGGTGCATCCTGGATCTCGGGCGAGGTGTCCAGCACCTCGTTGACGCGCCGTGCCGAATTGATGCCGTTGGCCCAGACGTTCGACAGGCGGCTCATCATGATCAGGGGAGTCATGGTCGTGAGCAGGTAGTTGGTAAAGGCTACGATCTGGCCCACCGACAGGTCTCCGCGGGCCGCCTGGGTGCCCCCGGCCCAGATCACGACGACCAGGCCGATGTTCACAAAGGTGGTCAGGGCCGGCGACATGATTGACATAAAGCGCATCACCCGGACCGATTCGTCGGTGAACCCTTTGTTGGCCTCCTCAAAACGGCTGCCCTCAAAGGCGGCTCGCACAAAGGCCTTGACCACGCGCACCCCGGCGATGTTCTCCTGCAGGACGTTGTTCAGGCGATCCAGCCGTTGCTGCACCGCCCGGAACAGGGGCTCCATGCGCACGGCAAAAAAGACCACGGCACCCATCGTGACCAGCAGCAGCGGCACCATCGTCAGGGCCAGGCTCGGGGCGGTCCTGAACATCAGGATCAGGCTGCCGATCATCAGCAGGGGGGCACGGGTGCCGATGCGCAGCGTGATCTGTGTCAGGCGCTGCAGGACGGTGGTGTCACTGCTGAGGCGGACCATCAGCTGGCCGGTCTGTTGCCGGTCGAGATTGCCGAAGGAGAAGGTCTGGATCTTGGTAAAGATGGCCTCGCGCAGGTCGCGGGCCACACTCTCGCCGACCTGGACGGAAAAGACATTGTTGCCGACGGCAAAGAGCAGGCTCAGGATCGAGATGCCGAGCATCCACAGCGAGGTTTGGATGACGACGCCTTGATCCTGGGCAGCGATGCCCTGGTCGATGATCTGCTGGATGAGGCGGGGGATGGCCAGGTCCATAAAGACGATGGCGGTCAGCAGGACCAGTGCCAGCGCCGCACGCCAGCGGTAGGGCCGGACAAACGAGACGAGCTTGATGACGTGATCCATGGCTCGTTGCAGGCAGGCCTAGCCTGGCACCAGCTCTCCTGCCCGCCGCCGCTGACCGCGTTGCGCTGCCAGCCAGCGCGGCTCGTCCTCAAGCTGCACCTCGTTGAGATGGCGGTAGAGGCCGTCGTGAGCCATCAACTGCTCGTGGGTCCCCAGCTCGACAATGCGGCCATTCTCCAGGACGACGATGGCGTCGGCGCTGCGGATGGTCGACAGGCGGTGGGCGATGATCATCGTCGTCCGGCCGACCATGAGCCGCTCCAGTGCCTGCTGGATCAGCAGCTCGGTCTCGGTGTCCACCGACGAGGTCGCCTCGTCCAAGATCAAGATCGGCGCGTCCTTGAGCACGGCGCGGGCGATGGCCAGGCGCTGCCGCTGCCCGCCGGAGAGCTTGACACCGCGCTCGCCGATCATCGTGTCATAGCCCTCCGGGAGCTGGACGATGAACTCGTGGGCGTTGGCCACCTGGGCGGCCTCGATCATCTCGGCCTCGGTGGCGTCGGGCCGGCCAAAGAGGACGTTCTCCCGCACCGTGCCGTGAAAGAGGAACACGTCCTGCAGCACGATGCTGATCTGCCGCCGCAGGCTCTCCAGGGTCAGGTCGCGCAGGTCGTGGCCGTCGAGGGTGATGCTCCCCTGGCGCACGTCGTAGAAGCGTGGGATGAGCATGGCCAGCGTCGTCTTGCCCACCCCTGTTGGGCCGACGAGGGCAGTGACAGTGCCCGGCTCGATGTCGAGGCTGATGCCGTCCAGCACCCGGTCGCCCACGGCGTAGCGAAAGCCCACGTCACGCAGGCGGAGCGCGCCCTCTGCCCGGCCGGGCAGCTCGATGGCACCGGGGCGATCCGTCACATCCGGCTCTTCGTCCAGCAGCTCCGCCACGCGCTCGGCGCCGGCCATGGCCTGCTGGACGCTCTCCCACACGTTGCTCAGCACCCGCACCGGCTGGTAGAGCATCTCCAGGTAGAGAAAGTAGGCCACCAGGTCGGCGATGGGCAGCGTTTGATTGAGCACCATGCGCCCGCCGAAATAGATGAGGACGATGGTGCCCAGCGCCGAGGCAAACTCGACGAAAGGGTGGAACACCGCCATCAGCCGCAGGGCGCGCAGCAGCGAGTCGCGGTAGCGGATGATGCGCCTCCAGATGTTGCCCGCCTCGATCTCTTCGCGGGTGAAGGCCTTGATCTCGCGGATGCCGGACAGGTTGTCGTTCAGGGCGGCGTTCAGCTCACCCAGCTCTGCCTGGCGCTGGCGAAAGGCGGGGCGCACATACTTGGCAAAGCCGCGCATGGCCAGCACAATCAGCGGAATGGGGATCAGGCTCAGCAGGGCCAACTGCCAGCTCATACTGAGCAGAACGGCCATGACGCCGATCAGCATCAGGACATTGACCAGCACGTCGGGGATGGCATGGGCGATCAGCTGCTCGATCAGATCCGAGTCGTTGACCGTGCGCGACATCAGCTGGCCCGTCTGTTTGTCCTCGTAGAAGCGCAGCGACAGCCGCTGCAGATGCTGGTAGACCTCGGCGCGCACGTCGGCGACGACGTTCCAGCCGGCGACGTGGGCCATGTAGCTGCGCACGAACTGCATGCCGGCACGCACTATGTATACGCCCAGCGCCAGCAGCGCCAGGCGAGCGACGACGCCGACCGCCTCCGGACCCGCTTCCGGATCGGTGACGGTGGCGATCATGGTCTTGACCAGCCAGGGGGCTAACAACTGGATGCCCACCAGCAGGACCATGGCGCCGATGGTCAGTCCCAGCGGCAACTTGTACTTTGTCACATGTTTGAACACAAACCTGATAGACTTCATCGTCCCGTCCTATGCTTTGCCGTCTAAGGTT
>JAMJFU010000279.1 GCA_023544525.1 Anaerolineae bacterium
CTCGGCATTTTGGCGCCTGGGTACTTGCTGAAGAAGCGCCATCGCCCGATATTGACGTGAACTTGCAGGTCGGTACCGTCGCTGCGGGTGGAACTGCCATTGGCGTGCTCATCGCGCAGTACGTGGGCCTACCGGTCGAGGAACTGGCCCGGAAGCTGCTCCTGCGCCCGCTCGGACGGCTGGCTGCCCAGCTGCAGCAGCCCATTGTCATGGTGGTCGACGCGGTGGATGAGGCGTATCGCTACTCCGGCCCGACGAACATTGGCGACCTGCTGGTCGGCTTGAGCACAGAACCGAACACACGTCTGGTTCTGACAGCTCATCCCGGCCTTGCTCTCGACAACCTGGTTTTTGACCTGGAAGCGTCAGGCTTGTTGCATCTACCCATACGGGGTGAAGAGCCCGACAACCTGAATGATGTCCGCGCATATCTGCAGCAGGCTATCGGCGAGCCATCGGTTTCGAAGGCGCTACAAGAGGCTGGTTTGGCCCCCGCGTCTTTTGTCGAGGATGTGACAGCCCGCAGCGAGGGCAACTTCTTGTACGTGACCTCCCTGCTCGATGCTATCCGGAGTGGACAGGCAGGGCTGGACCTGAGCACACCACCCGCGGGACTGGCTGGCTACTATCGTGACCAGATCCGTCGCCTCAAGAGGGCTGCCGGGCCAGAGTGGCGCCGTATCTACCGTCCTGTGCTGGGTGTCTTGTCTGTAGCCCGCTCTCCACTCCACGTGGGTCAGGTGGCTGACCTGTCGGACGTGGACCGCGATGCCGTTGTCGATGTGATCGATCAGGTGCGGCCTCTACTGGAGGCGCGTAAAGGAGCCCAGGGCCGGCCAACCTACGCTTGGTACCACCGTGCCACTGCCGACTTTCTGCTATCGGAGCGGGATAACCCAGACGATTGGTTTGAACCGCAGCGCTACCATGCCCAAATAGCCGACCGTATCGCCACCTTGACCCCGGATCCAGCGCTGATCGAGGACGAGTACGCGCTGCACAACCTCGCCTACCATGCACGCCAGGCTGGAGCCGACCACTTCCCGCAACTCTATGCCCTCATCACGCCAGACGTACGTCAGGCTCGCCGGGCCCGTTTTGGCTCGGATGCGCCCTTTAGCCAGGACTTGGCCGAGGCGATCGAGGCAGCACTCGAACAGGACCCGATCCAGGGTCTGCCACAACTCGTGCGCTGTGGCCTGATCGATGCGACACTGAGCTCCATGGTCACCGAGGTCCCGCCCGAACTACTGCGCGAGCTGGCGTGGGTAGGTCAGTGGTCGCGTGCGTTGAGCTTGGCACAGCTTGGCACCGGTCGCCGCGGCCCGGCCTTGCGGGCCATCATCACGGGACTGCTGCTGAGCGACACCTCTGAAGGTCTGGATGTGGCCCGCCAGCTCGTAGGGCAGATCCCGGCCGAAGGGGACGATGCCGGAGAGAGGGCCCGAGCGCTGGCCCATATTGCGGTACACCTGGCCGCTGAGGGACAGGCCCGTGAGGCAGCCGGGCTCTTTGCCGAGGCAGCCACCTGCGCAGACAAGGTGCCGATTCCTGATGACCGGGCCCGGGTTATGGCCACGGTAGCCCGCTTGCGCTTTGCCTCAGAGCCAGATGCGGCCCAAGCTGGGTTTCAGGCCGCGGCCGCCGCCCTGGCGGAGATGGAAGTCGAACTGGATGCTGGAACACAGGAGGCGGTGAGTGCAGCCAACATCGTCGTGCAGGCCGCGCCAGAGTCGCGCTGGGTGGTGGGGCATATTCCCTTCGATACTGTGGGAGCCAAGGCGCGGGCCATGGCCGACGTGGCTCTGGCCATGGCGGAGGCCGGCGCGCCGGGCGCCCAGGAGCTCTTCGACCAGGCCGAGGAGGTAGCCGCCAGCATCCCGTCATCCGGCATCGACGCCCTATTTGGCCAGCATGCGCGGGACTATATCACCGCGCAGCGCGCCCTTCCGTCCGAAGCCAGCGCCCAACCAGAGCCGGCAACGCTGGAAACTCGGCTGCTGGACCTATCCCACCCTCCGGCCGACAGCCGTGGCTTCCAGGCCCAGGTACTATTGGCCATGGCCCGGGCGTTGGCACAGGCTGGCGAGGAGCAGCAGGCCCAGTCCATGCTCCAACAGGCCTATGCCAGTGCCCGGGCAAGCGAGGGAGGATACCGGGCCAGGCTTCTGGCCCAAATGGCCGAACTCCTGGAAGAAATGGGGCAGATAGATCTGGCCGGCCAATGGGCAGAGGAGGCCAGGCAGATCGCCGGGGAGGACGCCGACCTGTTGACCGGCTACCGCGCCTTGTTGGCGCAGATGGGCACGGCATGGGCAGCCGATCTTCGGAGAGTGGCCACATCGCGTGTCTTGATCCAGAAGCGACGCTACTACAGCGACAAAGCCCTCGCTGAGATGGCCGCAGCCCTGGCGGAGCGGGATCTGGCGGAAGCCTGGGCAGTGACCCGCACCATCGGGGATGCTTCGCAACGCCTGCGGGCGGCGGCTGTCGTGGCGGGACACCTGGCCCAACTGGCAACGGCCGAATTCCAACAAGCCGTCAGCTCTCTGGGCCTGCCTGCTGGTCTCTCTCCCGGAGACGACGCGGCGGTGTGGCTCGTACGAGATGCCCTGGTGTCCCAGTTGGACAGTGGGTCTGGGGTGCGGGCTGGCGATCACGACTACCTGCTATCGGCTGCCGTAGAGGTCTTGGCACCGTTGGCTCCGGGGGCGGCGCTGGCGCTAAGTTCAGACCTGACCAGTTTGGCGTTCAGAGCAAAGGCCCTGGTGGACGCGGCGATCGGGGCGACCTCTCGCGGTCTGCCGGCCGATCTCATGTGGGAGCAGGCGTGGGCCGCGACCCAAACCGCTCCGGAAGCCACTGCCGCCCTGGCCCTGGCCACCGCCCAGATTGCCAGCCACTGGCATGGATCCGGGGATGCCCGCGCCAGCGAGGCGTGGACCCGGGCGCTAGACGCTTTGCGCGCCGAGCCGTCGCGCTTGGAGCGGATCGACGCTTCGGTCCTTGTCGCCACGCTGATGGCACCGTCGCGGCCGGACGAGGCACAGTCGCTGCTGGACGAGGCCCGGCGGCTGGTAGGTGATCTGGAGGTGGGTCGGGCGCAGGGTCAGGCGCTAAGCCGTATCGCCGGGGCGCAGATGGAACTGGATGTGGAGCGCGCCTGTCGCCTGCTAGCCAACCTTCGGCGTGCGGGCCGCGACAGCTTCCTGGATGGGCTGGCACACATCATCCCCGAGGCAGTCCGGCTAGGAGGCACGCGCCTGATCGCGCAGTTGGCAACATCCCTGGAAGAGGCACAGGACTTCTTCTCCGACTGAACTCGGATGGCACTGCGGGTGCACCTATCGCAGCGGACACGGCGGGAACAGTCATATACATGGCTATGGGAAGGAGCATGATACAATGCAGGAGAACAGGCCTGAGACAGCAGAGCTCAACCTTGAGTGGTACACAGGGAGCCAGGGCTACGATCCCCAGTTTCTGGGGCCTCAGGTCGACCTGCCGACCATGTCCCCAGAGCTCAGTCTGGACAAGGTGCCACTCAGCGACGGCAGTGGATATGAACTCAGGTACACCCACTTCTCGGTGGTCATGAGCAAATCGCGGAAGCTGGCCATCTTCACCGCCGTCAACATTGATGGGAGGCAGCTCCAGGATATGCCTCGCGGACGGGATGTCTGGTATTTCGATCCCCGCATCGAGCGCGAGTACCACATGGATCCGCGTGTGTACGAACACCCCGATCTGGATCGGGGGCACCTTATTCGCCGGCTCGATCCCGTCTGGGGCGAGGAGGCTGAGGAGGCAAACGAGGATACGTTCCACTTTACCAACTGCTCGCCCCAACACAGGGCCCTCAACCGGCGGACTTGGCTGGGGCTGGAGCGGTATATCCTAGACAATGCCCAGGTCCATGAACTCAGGGTCACTGTCTTTACGGGGCCCGTCTTTCGAGATGACGACGAGATCTACAGCGGAGAGTTTGCGATCCCAGCCGAGTTCTGGAAAGTGGTGGCCATCGTCAAGCCAGACGGCCACCTCTCGGCCACGGGCTACCTCCAGAGTCAGCGCGACCTGGTTACGGATCTGGAGGCGTTCAGTTTCGGCGAGTACAAGACCTACCAGGTACCGCTGTCCTACGTCGAAACGATCACTGCACTGGATTTCGGTGAACTGCGGCACCACGATCCTCTGATGCCCACGGAGGAGATTGCTCCCCAGGCACAGGTGGTAGAGGGTCCGAACGACATCGTTTTGTAGACATCACATATCGAGGAGGTGAAGCGATGGTCAACCTGAAACCCCAGGACTTTCAGAAGCTGGTAGGCTTCTTGCAGAACCACGCGCTCATGCAAGACGACCGCTCCAGGCGCCAGGTTATGAACATGGCCGGCCTGGACAAACTCCTGCCCCTGATCGACATGCAAGGGGCACCCTTCACCGTAACCGCCAACATCATTAGCTTTCTGGCCGGGCAAGGCCGCATTACCTACGACAATGAAGCACTGGGGCTGTTCCTGAACACGATGAAGGCTTTCGTCGGCCTAGAGCAGCAGGAGCAATTGGCCGAGATCATCACCTCATACGGAATGATGGAGCCGATCGCGCCCAGTACAGCGGTGGACGACTGGAAGAACCCAATGACGGCCGCCACCGTGGTAGAGAAGGTGTTTGGTGAGAATACGCTGCGGCCTATCGCCTTCCTATCTCGTGGCTTGGAAGTCTCGCGCAGCGTCATGTACATCGGCGTCAGGGCCGGCAGCAAACGCTGGTCGGGCACCGGCTTCCTGGTTGCGCCCCACCTGAGCATGACCAACCACCACGTCCTATCTGAAAAGGGCGTGCTGGGTGGCACCACGACCAAGTTCAACTATCAGGAGACATTCGAGGGGGGCGCGGAGCCCACCACGCTCTACAAAGCCAAGCCCAACGGGCTGTTCCATGCCAACGAAGCACTGGACTATGCCGTCTTTGAGGTGGACGGTGAGCCGGGCCAGGAGTGGGGCTACCTGCCCCTCCAGCAGCACGACGTGCAACCGAACCAGCGGATCAACATCATCCAGCACCCCTTCGGCCAGCCCAAGCAGATCTCGATCCAGAACAACCTGGTCGAATACGTCGGCGGGAACGTACTTCAGTACGTGACCTCGACCAATCCCGGTTCCTCGGGTTCGCCGGTCTTGGACGACGAGTGGCAGGTGGTCGGGCTGCACCACGCTGGCGGCAGCATCCCGGAGCCGACCACGGGCAGGTTCTACAACCGCAACGAGGGCATCCTGGTCAGCAGG